>JBJMTU010000274.1:0-22721 GCA_045811545.1 Xanthobacteraceae bacterium
GGCGGTCAACCTGCGCGGCATGTTTTTGTCCTGCCGCGCGGTGTTCCCGGCGATGAAGGCGCAGCGGCGCGGCAAGATCGTCAACATCTCCTCGTCGCGGGCGTGGGAAGGAACACCCAACCGGCTGCACTACACCACCTCGAAAGCCGGCGTCATTGGATTCACCCGCGCCTTGGCACGCGAAGTTGGCGAGTTCGGCATCACCGTAAACGCCGTCACCCCCGGCATGACGCAGAGCGACACTCAGGTCGCCTCCTCCTCGCCCAATTATCTCGCCACGCGCATTGCCGGGCGCGCCATCGAACGCGTGCAGGTGCCCGCGGATCTCGTAGGCGCGGTGATGTTTCTCTCATCCGCCGCCAGCGATTTCATGACCGGGCAGACGATCAACGTCGACGGCGGCAAGGCGATGCATTGAAGGCCATCACGTCAAACTCGACGCACCTCGCGCTGACAGGACGCTGACGGCGGCTTAGTCCTTTGCCATGTATTTGCGCTCGAGTGCGTCAAACTCGTCCTTGTGCACCAGACGCTGCCGCTCGGAGAAATCGGCGACAAGGTTCAGCGCGTCGCCCATATCGCCCTTGCGGCGAAGCTCGCCCAGCGCCGCCTGCATGCCCTTGAGCGCCGATTGCAGCGCGACGTTGGCATAGATCACTCCGGCGTAGCCCAATTCCTTGAGCTTTGCATTGGGCAATTCCGGCGTGCGACCGCCGAGCACGATGTTGATGAGTTGCGGCCAGGGGAGACGACGGGGAATGTCGGCGATCTCCTCAATGGAGGTCGGCGCTTCGACGAACGTGACGTCGGCTCCGGCCTCGCGATAAGCGGCGGCGCGCTCGAGCGCGGCGGCGAAGCCTTCCGGTGCGATGGCGTCGGTGCGCGCGATGATCAGGAGATCGGTATCGCGCCGGGTGTCCACCGCCGCCTTGATCTTCGCCACCATCTCGGCGGCCGGGATCACCTCCTTGCCTGCGAAATGGCCGCAGCGCTTGGGAAACACCTGATCCTCGATCTGCAGCGCATCGGCGCCCGCGTGCTCGAGCAGTTGCACCGTGCGCACCACGTTCACGGCATTGCCGAAGCCGGTGTCGGCATCGACCACGAGCGGGCCGGCAAATGCCTCGCGAATCGCCGTGACGTGCGCCGCAAGCTCGCTCACTGTCACGAGCCCGATGTCGGGGACGCCGAAAAACGTGTTGGCGATGCCGGCGCCGGTCACATAGGCGGCGGCAAACCCTGGTCGGCGACAACACGCGCCGCGAGTGCATTGGCGACCCCCGGCAGCAGCAACGCCGCGCCGGGGACGAGCATCTTGCGCAACTCACGGCGCGGACTGCGGCTCGTCATCGCTCGGTCCTTCATCGTAGGGCGGATGAGCGTAGCGTAATCCGCCATTCATCAAAACGGTCCCCAATCTGCTTCTCGTCGGTACAATACGCTTCGCTATTGCGCCCCACCCACTATCTGCTTCGTTTGAGACCCGGGATGACGTAAGAGGAAACGCGACGCGGCGAATCCAGCCCTATGGAGTCGTAAATGAAGCTTGCGAGCTATATTGCCGACGGCAAGGCGTGCTTCGGCGTGGTGACCGGCGATGGCGTGGTCACCCTCAACCAGCGCCTCGGCAGTCGTTATGCGAGCTTGCGCGACGCGCTTGCGGCCGGCGCGCTCGCCGAAATCAGGAAGGGCGTCGACGGAGCCAAAGCAGACCACAGGCTCAGCGACCTCAAATGGCTGCCGGCGATCCCGAATCCCGAGAAGATTCTCTGTGCGGGCATCAACTATCGCTCGCATGCCGCGGAAACCGGGCGCGAGGTGCCCAAACAGCCGAGCATGTTCATTCGGCTCGCGAACACGCTCGCCGGCCACGAGGGGGAGATGATCCGCCCCTCGGTGTCGCAAAGCTTCGACTTCGAAGGTGAGCTCGCAGTCGTCATCGCTCGCGGCGGCCGCCATATTCCGGTCGAGCGCGCGCTCGACCACGTTGCCGGCTATACCTGCTTCGTGGACGGCAGCGTGCGCGACTATCAGAAATTCTCGGTGACATCCGGCAAGAACTTCCCCGCCACCGGCCCGCTTGGGCCGTGGATCGTCACCACCGACGAGATTGCGGATCCGACCCGCCTCACGCTCGTCACGCGGCTCAATGGGCAGGAGGTGCAGAAGTCCAGCACCGATCTCTTGATCCATTCCGTGCCGCAGATCATCGCCTTCTGCTCCGATTTCACGCCGCTTGCGGCCGGCGACGTGATCGCCACCGGCACGCCGGAAGGCGTCGGTCACCGCCGCAATCCTCCCTTGTGGATGAAGCCGGGCGACGTGCTCGAGGTCGAGATTTCCGGCATCGGCACGCTGCGCACCCGCGTGGTGGACGAGAAATAGTTGCTTGGCGGTGCGTCCGGAATCTATCGGCCGTCATTCCGGGGCCCGAGCGTAGCGAGGGAACCCGGAATCCATAATCGCAGGCTGTGGTTATGGATTCCGAGCTCGCCGCCTCGCGGCGCCCCGGAATGACGGGTCGAGTGGTTGGTGCGAGTCGATCAAAGCCCGGCTCACTGCGTCGGCTTTTTCTTCGGCTCGTCGTCGAAGCGCGCGGGCGTTTCCGGCGTAAGCCCGCCGCGCTGGCGCGCCAGTGTCTCGCGACCGGTCAACTCCCAGTCGCCGGTCGCGGCGCGGCGCGCAAACGTCTCCCAGCGATCGGTCCAATCGCCCAGACCGTAACCATGCCAGGGCGATTGGACGCTGAGCGGATAAAGATCGAGCTCCTCCCATAGCGCGCGCG
This sequence comes from Xanthobacteraceae bacterium, assembly GCA_045811545.1. Lineage (GTDB taxonomy): Bacteria > Pseudomonadota > Alphaproteobacteria > Rhizobiales > Xanthobacteraceae > VAZQ01. Next base: position 2,786 of record JBJMTU010000274.1, read on the forward strand.
CGTGCTCCATGTAGTCGCGCGTCGGCAAGGCGAGCGGCGCCATCGGATATTTGCGCGTGGCGTCGACTAGCATGCCGGAGTCGGAGGTTTTAGGGCCGTATTGCGCGCCCTGTACGCCGCCGCGGTGGGGCACCAGATGCACGTCCTCGATCGGATTGGTGCGGTAGGCGAGCGACCACAGCACCGCGTCCATGCTCGTGGGATCGATATCCTCGCTGACCGCGATGACGATCTTTCCGCAATTGGACTGCAAGGTCGCGGCGCCATGCAGCGCGCGCCAAACTTCGCTGCGCGGCACGCCCTCCGCGAGTTGAACGAAGATGACGGGGCGCAGATTGGTCAGCCGCTCGTGCATGACCACGCGACGAACGCCGTTGATACCGAGGCGGTCGCGTAGATGGCTGAGAAACAGCGGCTCGTAGGCGACCTTCTTGACGACGCTCGATTCGCTTGGCGTCACCTGGCTGATGATGGAGGTGAAGACCGGCGCGCGCTTGTGGGTGATGGCGGTCACGCGCATCGGCATGTTGTAGGCTTCGAGCGCGACATAGCCGTTGCTCTCGCCGAACGGCGCTTCGGGCTCGAGCTTGTCGGGGTCGATCAGCCCTTCGATCACGATTTCCGCCGACGCCGGCACGTAAAGGTCGACCGTCGCGGCTTTCGCCGTCTCGATCGGGCAGCCGGCGAGCGCGCCGGCCACGCCGAGCTCGTCCATGTCGATCGCGAGCTTCTGCGGCCCGGTGAACATGACCACCGGCGCACAGCCGATCACGATGGCGATCGGCATCACTTCGCGCCGCTTGCGGTATTTGAGCCAGTGCAGATAGCCGCCGGCGCCGCTCGCCTCGCGCGCCACCATGCGCACCACCAGCCGGTCGGCGGCTTTGAGCGCGGCACGGTAGGTGCCCATGTTCTGGACGCCACTGTCGGGATCACACGTCACGCATAGCGTCGCCGTCAGATAGGGTGCGGAATCAAAGCCTGGCGTCGACACCGGCACCGGCAGCCGCGCGAGCCCGCCCGGCGCCTTGAGATCATCGCCCGTGAGTACGACCTCCTGGCAGCGCGGCGTGCTCACCACGACCGGCGCGATCGGATTGGCGATGGCGCGCATCCACGCCTCGCCAATATCGTCGACCGCTTGTCCCATGCCGATGGCGTAGATGTCGGGCGAGGCGGCAAGGGCACCCACCACCACGGGAATATCGTACCGGCGGCCCTTCGAATCGGTGACGTTGGTGAACAAGAACGCGCGGCGCTTGTCCTCCGGGACGCCGCCGAGAAATTGCCAGCGCACCAGCGGATGCAGCTCGGTGTCCTTGTTGATGGGACGATCGATGCGAACGAGAAGACCTTTGGCCTCGAGATCCGCCAGATGATCCTGAAAATCGAGTCGTGGTCGCTCTTGCAATCGGGCGCGATGCGCAGCGGCGGGCTGATCGAGCATCTCTGGGTTCCGGTTCCACCGGGCCTGTCGCGCAACCTATCACGATCCAGCCGTCATCAGCTACTCGATCTGCCCGGTGGGATGCATTACGCTGCGGGCCTCTTTGGCATCCTCCCTCGCGAGCAGCGGATCAAATGGCCACTCAATCGATGCAGACGATCGACGTTCACGCGCACGTTCTCACGGAAGAGACCATCCGGCTACTGCAGCGCGAAGCGCCCAAGGTGGGACCGAAGCTCTCGGATGTCGACGATCACTTCGCCACGCTCGAGGTAGCTGGGAACCTCTACCGGCAATTTCCCCGCGGCGGCTGGGATCTGGAGCGGCGTCTGCAGGACATGGCGGCCGCAAAGGTCGATGTTCAGGTGCTCTCGGTTTGTCCGCAGACCTTCCTCTATGCCCAGCCGGCGGCGCTCGCGGCTGCGTTTGCCCGAATCCAGAACGAGCAGCTCGCGAAGCTCGCCAAGGCTCGCCCCGAACGCTTTCTTGCGATTGCGACCTTGCCCATGCAGGCGCCGAAACAAGCTGCGGACGAGCTGCGTCACGCCGTGCGCGTGCTGGGGCTGCGCGGCGCGCAGATCGGCTCGAACATCGCGGGCAAGAATCTCGACGATCCCGAACTCGAGCCGATTTGGGCCACGGCGGCCGAGCTCGACGCGTTCATTCTGCTTCATCCCATCAACGTGGCGGGCGCCGATCGGCTCTCCTCATACTACCTCACCAACCTGATCGGCAATCCGCTCGACACCACCATTGCCGCCGCATGCCTTGTGTTCAGCGGCGTGCTCGAACATTATCCGACGCTGAAGATCTGCCTCGCCCATGGCGGCGGGTTTGTTCCCTACCAAGCCGGGCGCTTCGTGCACGGCTGGCACGTGCGCGAGGAGCCGAAGCGCAAGCTTGCCAAGCCGCCGACAGAGTCATTCAAGCGCTTCTATTTCGATACCATCGTGCACTCGAAGCACGCGCTCGACTTCCTGGTCGGTACTGCCGGCGCCGAGCGCGTGCTGCTCGGGAGCGATTATCCCTTCGATATGGGCATGCCGGAGGGCGTGGCGCAGGTTCGCAGCCTGTCGGTTTCGGCGGCCGATCAGTCGGCCATTCTTGGCGGACGAGCGCGGGCGCTGCTCGACCCCGCGTCGGCGCGGGCATTCGCCTGACGGGATGGAGCTCGCGAGCATCGGTCGGAGCAGAGGAGGCAACATGTCGGAACAAGCAGCGCGGACTCCCGGCGCCAAGCGCGCGGGCAATGGCGAATACGTGTTCGACCTGACCAAGGTGAACCATATTCTCGGCGGTCCCGATTATTCGACCGCCAACGGCGCCTGCGTCGAAGGCGAGCGCATGATCGTGGCGCTGATGCGCATGCCGGCGGGGACCGGCGCCGAGCCGCATTCCCATCCGAACGAGCAATGGATCTACATTCTGCAGGGCACGTTTCGCGCGCGGATCGGCGAGCAGGAGGTCGAGGCCAAGCCCGGCTCGGTGATCTACGTTCCCGCCAACGTGTTGCATTCGGGCAAAGCGACGGCGGACGGCGACGTCGTCTTCTTCACCTGCAAGGACGCGACCCACAGCCTGCACGGCGTCAAGGCGGCCTGATCATCCGGGTCGAGGGGCGACAACGTCGCGCGGTCGGCGGCCTGTTTCAGGCGGCCGCGCCTGGGTTACAATCGACGGTAAAGCCGCCCCGTGTGGAGCGGCGATGTCCTTAATTCAACTGGAGGATGGGATGAAACGCTTCGGTTTGGCTCTAGGGCTGGCGCTAGGTCTCGCATTGGGCGCGGTCACGGCCTCTGCGCAGGATAAGTATCCCTCGCGGCCGGTGAAGGTCGTCGTGCCCTATGCCCCCGGCGGCGCGACCGACATAACTTCACGGTTATTCGGGGAGCAGATGCGCCAAAGCCTCGGCCAGCAATTCGTGGTCGAGAGCAAGCCGGGGGCGTTCGGCATTCTCGCCATCGAGGAGATGGCCCGCTCCAAGCCGGACGGCTACACGGTGATGGTGGGCAACGTCAGCACCAATGCGATCACGCCGGTCCTGTTCACGAAGAAGCTTTCCATCAATTTCGAAAAAGACGTCGTGTCGGTTTCCCGGCTCGCGATCTATCCATCCTTCCTCATCACCACCACGCACAATTTCGAGCCCAAAACGGTTGCGGAGTTGATCGCCTACGCCAAGAAGAATTCGAGCAAGGTCCGCTATACCAGTGCCGGCGTCGGTAGTTTCCCGCATTTCGACATGGAAATCTTTTCCAGGCGGGCCGGCGTTGAGATGCTGCATATTCCCAACAAGACCGGCGCCGCCGGCATGATCAACGATCTCGTCGTCGGAGACGCGCAGGTCGCGTTCCTCAATGCCGCAAGCACGGCATCCATGATCAAGGCCGGCAAGCTGCGGCCGATCGCGGTGCTCGCGGAGGCGCGACTGGCGGAATATCCCGATGTCCCGACCCTCGCCGAGGCCGGTTATCCCGGCGTCGGCACGCTGCATTGGCAGAGCATGCTGGCGCCGGCGCAGACGCCGAAAGAGGTTCTCGCGACCCTCTTCAACGCGATCGTCGAGGCCTCTCATGCTCCGCAGTTGCAGGACGCCTTCAAGAAGCAGCTGGTTAGCGTCAAGCCCAACGCGTCATTGGAGGAGGCGCAAACGTGGCTTGCAAGCGAACTTGCCGCGTGGCGAAAGACGGTCGCCGAGGTCAAGATCGATCTGACCGATTAGCCCGGCTGGGACCTCGGCAGTGCTGGAGCAACCGACATGAAGCGCCTGGCCATCCTGTTGCTCGTCTTCGCCGTCGGCGGCGCAACGGCGGCGGCGCAAGACAAATATCCCTCGAAGCCCATCAAGGTCGTGGTGCCGTTCGGGCCGGGCAGCGCCACCGATATCGTCATCCGCATCGTCGGGGAGCACATGCGGCCGATTCTCGGCCAGCCGGTGTTGGTCGAAAACAAGCCCGGGGCGTTCGGCATTCTTGCGATCGAGGAGATGGCCCGTTCGAGGCCCGACGGCTATACGCTGCAAATCGGCAATCCCGGCACCAATGTGCTCACACCCATCATCTACAAGAAGAAGTTCAAGATCGACTACGACAAGGAGGTGATCTTGGTGACGAGACTGAGCGAGGTTCCGCTCGTGCTCGGCGCCACGATCAAGGACTTCCCGCCGAAGACCTATGCCGAGTTCATTGCCTATGCCAAGGCCAATCCCGGCAAGGTGCGCTATGCCAGCGTCGGCGTCGGCAGCAACAATCACTACGACATGGAAGCTTTCGCCAAATGGGCCGGCATCGTGCTCACCCACCTGCCGAACAAGGGGGGCGGCGCTGCCATTACCAACGATCTCGTCACCGGCGACGCCCACGTCGCGCTGCTCAATGCGGCGAGCTCGATGGGTGTCGTGAAGGCCGGGCAGCTGCGGGCCTTGGCGGTGATGTCGGACCAGCGCGTGCCCGAATATGCCGATGTGCCGACCCTCACGGAGCTGGGCTATCCCAATGCCAAGGGCCTATGGTCGGCGTTATATGCGCCAGCCGCCACTCCGCCCGACGTGCTGGAGGTTGTGCGCAAGGCGGCGGTGCAGGCGCTCGGCTCCGAGCAAGTGGCGACGGCCTTCAAACAGCAAATGATCAGGCCCCTTCCCAGCGCTTCGATCGCAGACGCGCAAGCATGGAACAAAGCCGAGGTGGCGTACTGGAAGAAGGTCACCGACGAGGTGAAGATCGAGCTGCCGGATTGAACCGCAGGGGCAGCGGGGAAAGAACAACAATGAAGATGGAGCCGGCGCCCGGTGCGGCGGCGTACGGCATCGTTGTCGAAAAAGACGTCGACGTGCCGATGCGCGACGGCGCGTGCCTCAAAGCCGATGTGTTTCGGCCGGACGATGCCGGCGCATTTCCCGCCATCTTGAATTTGGGTCCTTACCAGAAAGACAAGCTGTGGATTCCGCCGAGCAATCTGGAGGAAGAACCGAACCCGCTGATGAACTGGGAGACGGTTAATCCGCACTGGTGGGTGCCTAGAGGCTATGCTGCGCTACGCGTCGATGGGCGCGGCAGCGGCAAATCCCCCGGGCACTGCGAGCCGTGGTCGCTCGCGGAATCGATCGATTTCTACGACGCAATCGAGTGGGCGGCGGCGCAGCCTTGGTGCTCCGGCAAGGTCGGCCTCTTGGGTATATCCTATTTCGCTATCAACCAGTGGTTCGTCGCCAACCACCAGCCGCCGTCGTTGAAGGCGATCATCCCCTGGGAAGGTTTCGCCGATCTCTACCGCGATGCGCTGTTCCATGGCGGACTGCTCAGCCTGTTCATGCCCAATTGGTACATGGCGCATCTCATGCATCACGTCGTGGGTCGCGCGTCCCGCCACCATCCGAATAGGTGGCGTACCGACACGCTTTATTCCTGGCTCGGCAACAATCTCGACAGCGGCGCGTTGCGCGGGGCGCAGGCGCAATGGGACAAGATTACCGTACCGATGTTCAGCGTCGGCAATTGGACCGGCATGGGATTGCACCTGCGCGGCAACACCGAGGCCTTCATGCGCGCGGCCACGCCGCACAAGAAGCTTCGCATCCACGCCGGCACGCACGTGCATCCGTTCTACTCGGAGGAGGGGCGGTGCGATCAGCTGCGCTTTTTCGACTACTGGCTCAAGGGAGTCGACAACGGCGTCATGGAAGAGCCGCCGGTGAAGCTCGCAATCCGTAAGGGCCGCGACGAGGTGGAGTGGCGCTTCGAGCGCGAATGGCCGCTCGGGCGCACGCGCTGGACCAAGTTCTATCTCGATTTGTCGCAGCCGCCGCCGGGCACGAGATCCGGCCGGCTTGTCGATGCCAATCCGCCGGCTTCAAGTTCGCAGAGTTATCCCGCAACCAGCCTGGGGTCGATGGGTTCGACGTCGGCAGCGTCGTCGCAGGTGATGGGCGGCGCCATTGCCCCCGACATGGGCATCACGCTCGAAACCGCGCCGTTGGCACAGGACGTCGAGGTGACCGGCCCTGCCGCGGCAGTGCTCTGGGTCGCGAGCGCGACCGAGGACATGGACCTGTTTCTCACCATCCGCAACATCGATGCGGACGGCAACGATGTGCTGGAGACCGGCCAGCAAGGAACCCCGGTACCGGTGGCGAAGGGATGGCTGCGCGTCTCACATCGCGAATTGGATCCGGAGCTGTCGCTGCCTTATCGGCCCTATCATCGCCATCAGCGGCGGCTTTATCTTGAGCCCGGCGAGATCGTGCGGGTCGAGGTCGAGATCTGGCCGACATCGATGGTGTTTCGACGCGGCCACCGCATTCGCCTCGACATCCAGCCGCGCGACGGCATCGGCAGCGCCGGCTACATGCACTACCACGCCGACTATAACCGCGGAACGAATACGATCTACGCCGGCGGTGAAAACGAATCTTATTTGCTGCTCCCGGTAATTCCGCCGAAACCGTAGGGTGGGCAAAATCGATTCGCGAGGGCCGGCAGTTCGCACGTCTGCCCCCGTTCGATTTTGCCCACCGCGATGCCACGCGTGGGCATTGCGCCGAGCCAACGGCTGCGGATGATAAGGATCAAGGCGCAATGCCCGGCCTACGGCGCTGCGCTGAGTGACCATGGCCCTGGGAGCGGCGGTTGAGCGTCGGCGGAGAACAGAACGACTTTCCCCACCCGTTCTGGCGCGCGATTGCACGCAGGGACGTGCTGGCGGGCCTGCTATTCATCGGCGTGGCACTGCTAGGACTGTGGCTCTCGCGCGACTATCCGATCGGGACCGCGTTGCGCATGGGCACCGGCTACGTGCCGCGGCTGTTGTGCTGGTTCCTGCTCGGCCTCGGCGCCGTCGTGCTCGTGCAGGGGCTGCGCGAGGCGCAAGACGCGCGGCCGCTGTCGTCCAGCGACGTCTCAGCGTTGCGGCCGGTCATTTTCGTCACCGCGAGCCTGGTGATCTTCGGGCTTAGCATCGAGCGGCTCGGGCTCATCATTTCGATCCTGCTGCTGATTGGCGTGGGCTCGGTGGCAGCGCGGGGGCTGCGGCCCTTCGAGACGCTCGCGGCGGCGCTGGTACTCATCATCCTCTCCTGGGGCATCTTCATTCTCGGGCTGGGATTGACCATCCCGGTCTGGCCGGAGTGGTAGATGGAGCTCCTCCACCATCTCGCGGTCGGATTCGGCGTAGCACTGACGCCGGCGAATTTGCTCTTCGCGCTCGGCGGTGCGCTGATCGGAACGTTGATCGGCGTTCTCCCAGGAATCGGCCCGATCGCGACCATCGCGATGCTGCTGCCGCTGACCTTTCATCTCGAACCGACGTCCGGCTTGATCATGCTCGCTGGCATCTTCTACGGCGCGCAATACGGCGGATCGACCACGGCCATTCTGGTGAACCTGCCGGGCGAAACGTCGTCGGTGGTCACCTGCATCGACGGCCACCAGATGGCGCGGCAGGGGCGGGCCGGTGCTGCGCTGGCGGTGGCGGCCCTCGCCTCGTTCTTCGCCGGCTGCGTCGCGACCATGCTGATCGCCACCTTTGCGCCGCCGCTCGCGAAAATTGGCCAATCATTCGGCGCGCCGGAATATTTCTCGCTGATGGTGCTCGGGCTGATCGCCGCAGTGGTCCTCGCCCACGGCTCGGTGATCAAGGCCATCGCCATGATCGTGCTCGGCCTGCTGCTCGGTTTGGTCGGCACCGACGGCAATACCGGTGGCACGCGGTTTACCTTCGGCATCACCGAGCTGACCGACGGCATCGACATCGCCACGCTTGCCATCGGCATTTTCGGCATCGGCGAGATCATCACCAATTTGACGCAGCCGCCGGAAGCGCGCTCCCTGATCGCGAAGAAGATCACCCGGCTTTGGCCGACCCGCGAGGATTTCGGCCGCGCTTGGCCGGCGGTGCTGCGTGGCACCGCGCTCGGCTCGGTACTCGGCGTGCTTCCGGGCGGTGGTGCGACGCTGAGCGCGTTTGCCGCCTACGCGCTCGAGAAACGGTCGTCGAAGAACCCGGCGCAATTCGGCCACGGCGCGGTCGAGGGCGTCGCCGGACCAGAGTCCGCCAACAATGCCGGCGCGCAGACCTCGTTCATCCCCATGCTGACCTTGGGCATTCCCGGCAATGCGGTAATGGCGCTGATGATCGGCGCGCTCACCATCCACGGCATCCAACCCGGTCCGCAAATCATGACTGAACGACCCGGCATGTTCTGGGGCATGATCGCCAGCATGTGGATCGGCAACCTGATGCTGGTGATCATCAACCTGCCGCTCATCGGCATGTGGGTTCAGTTGCTCAAGGTGCCGTACCGGTTTCTCTATCTCGCGATTCTCTTGTTTTGTGGCATCGGCGTGTACACCGTGAGCAACAGCGCGGCGGCGGTGTTGTTGGCGGCGCTCTTCGGCGTGCTCGGCTACGTCTTCACGCGCCTCGAATGCGAGCCGGCGCCGATGATCCTCGGCTTCGTGCTGGGCCCGCTGATGGAGGAGAATCTTCGCCGCGCCATGCGAATCTCGAGCGGCGATCCGGCGATCTTCGTCGAGCGGCCGATCAGTCTCGGTTTGTTGATCGCAGCCCTCGCGCTCTGCGTGCTGGTGGCGCTGCCGGCCATCCGCAGCAAGCGGGAGGAGGCGTTTCAGGAATAAGCATTGCCGATTTCGGCGGATCGACCCGCCGAGCACCTTCGAGACCGGTCAGGGCTGGTTGGCCGGTGCGGTCCGACGGTCGGCCGCGTATCGCCGCTTGGGCAACTTGGCAGGCTCGGCGGTCGCGGCGGGAATGAAGATCTTCTGCAGCACTTGCCGTTGCACTGGCTTCTTGATGATCGGAATGTATCCGAATCGGTTGTCGATGCTTTCGACGCCGTAGCCGGTGATGAAGACGAACGGAATTCTTCGCGCCGCCAGCACGTCGGCAACCGGATAGACGAATTCGCCCCCGAGATTGACGTCGATGATGCCGGCGTCGATGTCCTCGTGCACGGCGGCCACCATGGCCTCGTCGAGGCGGCTGAACGGGCCGATAATCGAGAAGCCAAGCTCGCTCAGGATGTCCTTCATCATCATTGCAACCAAAATCTCGTCCTCTACCAGTAGGACGCGGTTGCCGGTCTGTAGCCGAAGGGGAAGGTCACAGCGGTCCTCCCCGAGCCTCCAATGGGTGCTGGGCCGGTGCGCCAGCGGTTCGATCTGTTCGCGACTCGGCACGCGCAGCGTGCAGTGCAAGCCTTCGGGCCGCCATTGGAACGCGGCCTCGCCCGCGAGCTGCCGCTCGATGCTCGCGCTGATCAGCCGGATGCCGAAACCCGGCGCGGCCGGCGGTTGCGTGGCCGGTCCACCGTTCTCGGTCCAGCGCAGGAGAAGGCCTTGCGGCTGCAATTCCCAGTTCACCGCCACGCGTCCAGGCTGCACCGACAGCGCACCGTATTTGGCGGCATTGGTCGCGAGCTCGTGCAGCGCGAGCGCGAGCGTTTGTGCCGTGCGCGGTTCCAGCGAGACGTCCGGGCCGTCAGCCGCGATCCTGTCCGGGCCGTCGGTGCGGAACGGAGCGAGCTCTTCGCCGACGAGGCGCGCGAGATCGGCGCCCTGCCAGCGGCTCTGCGCCAACAACGTGTGAGCGCGGGCCAGCGCTCCGATCCGGCCATCGACCGCGGCAATATAGGATTTGATGTTGTCGGAGCGAGTCAAACGCACGATCGATTGCACCAACGCCAGGGCGTTGCGCGCGCGATGGTCGACTTCGCGTGCCAGCAGCACCTGGCGCTCTTCGGCCTCCTTGCGGTCGGTGATGTCGACGGTCACGCCGCTGATGCGCACGACGTCGTCGGTGGCGTCGACGCTCGCCACCGCCGTCCCGATGCACCAGCGCAGCTCCCCGTTCGGGCGGCAGACACGAAACTCGCTTTGAAAGCTGGGCGCGTTGGGCGCCGCCGGCTTGATCGCGTCCTGCAGATGTTTCCAGTCCTCGGGATGGATCAGCGCCCTGACGTTGTCCACTGTGAGATCGAACGTGGCAGCATCGACGCCGAAAATCCGATACTGACCGTCGTCCCAGACGAAGCGCCCGTTCACCGGATCCCACTCCCAGGATCCCAGTTGACCGGCGGCCAACGCCAAGCTGCGGCGCTCTTCGCTTTGCAACAGCCGCGCGGTCGAAGCCTCCAGCTCCGCGGTTCGCTCGGCGACACGGCGCTCGAGCTCCTGGTTGAGCTGCTCGAGCTGTCGCGTCTTGCGATACAGTTCGGCGAAAATCTTGACCTTGGCGCGGAGCACCTCGGGAATGACCGGCACCGGAACGTAATCGACGGCGCCCATCTCATAGGCGCGCAGGCGATCGACGTCGGTCAAATGGATCGCGGAAATGAAGATGATCGCGGTGCGCTGAAAGCGCGGATGCTCGCGGATCATCGCCGCCAGCTGGAACCCGTCGAGCTCCGGCATGCATACGTCGACGAGGATGACCGCGATCTCGTGCTTGAGCAGGTGCTCGAGCGCTTCTTTGGCGGAGGCGGCCTTGATCAACCTCTCGTCCAGCTCCGACAGGATGGCTTCGTAGCTCAAGAGCTTTGCCGGCTGGTCGTCGACCAGGAGGATATTGACCTTATCGTCCGCGGCCATTGCGCGTCTCCGCTGTTAGCGGTGCAACCACATGCGCAGCGCCGACAGCAGCTGCTCGGTATTGACGGGCTTTGCTAGGTAGTCGGACGCGCCCGCCTCCATGCATTTCTCGCGGTCGCCCTTCATGGCTTTTGCCGTCAGCGCGATGATCGGCAGCCGCCGGAAGTCCGGCTTTTTCCGGATGGCGTGAATGGTCTGATATCCATCCATCTCCGGCATCATGATGTCCATCAACACGATCGCCAGATCGGGCGTCGCGTCGGCGAGCGCGATCGCCTCGCTGCCGTTCGTGGCGGTAAGCACGCGCATGCCGCGCCGTTCCAGCACGCTCGAGAGGGCAAAGATGTTGCGAGCGTCATCGTCGACCAGCAGTGCGGTGCGGCCGACCAGGTCCTCGTCCGAGCTGGTGAGCCGCTCGAGCATGCGTTGCTTCTCGGGCGGAAGCTCGGTGACGACGCGGTGCAGGAACAAGGCGGTCTCGTCGAGCAGACGCTCGGGCGACTCGACACCCTTGACAACGATGCTGCGCGCCATGGTGTGCAGCTCGGCGTCTTCCTCCGCCGACAATTCCCGCCCCGTGAACACCACGACCGGCACGTCGGAGAGCTTCGTGTCCACGCGCAGCTTCTCCAGTACGTCGAAGCCCGACATGTCGGGCAGCCGCAGATCGAGCACGACACAATCACAGGGATCTTCCCGCAGGACACGCAACGCCTCCGCGCCGGTGCCGGCGGTGAGGATCTCGATGTCGTCGTGGCCGAGGAGTTCCCTAATGCTCTGCTGCTCGGCGCGGTCGTCTTCCACGACCAGCAGGCGCTTGCGGCGCGGCTTGGCATATTCCTTGATGCGCGCCAAAGCCGCCTCCACTCCTTCGGTGGAGGCCGGTTTGGTGACGAAGGAGAAGGCGCCGCGCGCCAAGCCGTGCTGGCGGTCTTCGTCGAGCGTAATGATTTGTACCGGAATATGCCGGGTCAGCGGGTTCTGCTTGAGCTGGCTGAGCACGGTCCACCCGAGCATGTCGGGCAGGAACACGTCGAGCGAGACCGCGGTCGGCTGGTACTGTTTGGCGAGCTCGAGCGCGTCGACGCCGCGCGCCGCCACCAGCACCTTGAAACCCTTCTCGCGCGCCAAGTCCACCATGATGCGGGCATAGTGCGAATCGTCCTCGACGATCAGCAGAATGGAATCGCCGGGCCGGATCTCGAGCCGATCGTCGGGAATTTGCTCGATCGGCCGCTCCGGCACGGCGGGCGCATGCATCGCCTGCATGGAGACGGCGGCCGCCGGCTTGGGCGCCGTGCTGGGGCCGACGTATCTCAGCGGCAGATACAGCGTGAACGTGCTGCCCATCTCGGGTGCGCTGCGCAGCTGGATTTCACCGCCGAGCAGGTTCGATAGCTCGCGGCTGATCGCGAGCCCCAACCCGGTTCCTCCGTATTTGCGGCTGGTGCTGGCATCGGCCTGCATGAAGGCCTCGAAAATGACCTTCTGCTTTTCGTGCGGAATGCCGATGCCGGTGTCGGAGACTTCGAAGGCGACCACGGTGGGCGTCTGCTTGAGCACCGGGTGGGCGGCGCTCCAGCCGCTCTGGACCGCGGCCACACGCAGCCGCACGCCGCCCTGCGAGGTGAATTTGAACGCGTTCGAAAGCAGGTTCTTCAAAATCTGCTGCAGGCGCTTGGAATCGGTGGTGATGCTGCGCCCGAGATTGGGATCGACACTGACCTCGAACGAGAGCTGGCGCGTCTCCGCCTCGTGCCGGAACGGACGTGCCACCATGTCGAGAAGATTGGCGAAGGCGATTTCCTCAGCCTCCACCGTCACGGTTCCGGATTCGATCTTGGACAGATCGAGAATGTCGCTGATCAGGTTGAGGAGATCGGTGCCAGCGCCGTGAATAGTACGGGCGAACTCCACCTGCTTGGGCACAAGGTTGCCTTCGGGGTTATCCGCGAGCTGCTGGCCCAGAATGAGGATGCTGTTAAGCGGCGTGCGCAGCTCGTGCGACATATTGGCCAGGAATTCCGATTTGTACCTGGAGGTCAGCGCCAGCTCGGTCGCCTTCTCCTCCAACTCGCGGCGTGCCTGCTCGATCTCGCGGTTCTTGCGTTCCACCTCGACGTTGCGCTCCGCGAGCTGTTCCGCTTTTTGCTCGAGCTGCTCGTTGGTCTGTTGCAGCTCTCGTTGCTGTGCCTGCAGCTCGCCGGCGAGCTGCTGGGATTGCTTGAGCAATCCTTCCGTCTGCATCGTCGCTTCGATGCTGTTGAGCACGATGCCGATGTTGGTCGTAAGCTGATCGAGGAACGTGAGCTGCATTTCGGTGAACTCGCTGACCGAGGCCAGCTCGATCACCGCCTTAACCTGATTTTCGAACAGCACCGGCAGCACCACGATGTTGCGCGGAACCGCCTTGAACAGCGCCGATCCGATCGGAACGGCGCCTTGGGGCACCTCGCTGATCAGCATTCGCCGCTTGTCGGCGGCGCATTGGCCGATCAATCCCTCGCCGAGCATAAGCTCTTGGGGATGTCCATTCGTGACATCGTCGGCATAGGTAGCGAGCAGGTGCAGGCTGGGCGCCTCCTCGCTCGTCGCCTGGTAGATGACGCCGAGTTGCGCGTTGACCAGCGGCGTGAGCTCCGACAATAGCAGCCGGCCGACGGTGACCAGGTCGCGTTGGCCCTGCAGCATGTTGGTGAACCTGGCGAGGTTGGTCTTCAACCAATCCTGCTCGGTGTTGCGGTCCGTGGTCAGCCGCAAGTTGTTGATCATCGTGTTGATGTTGTCCTTGAGCGTGGCCACCTCGCCGCGCGCGTCGACCTGAATCGAGCGGGTCAAGTCTCCCTTGGTCACGGCGGTCGCGACCTCGGCGATCGCGCGCACCTGCGTGGTCAGGTTCGCGGCCAACAGGTTGACGTTGCCCGTGAGATGCTTCCAGGTGCCGGCAGCGCCCGGCACGTTGGCCTGGCCGCCGAGGCGGCCTTCCACGCCCACTTCGCGGGCGACCGTGGTGACCTGGTCGGCGAAGGTCGCCAGCGTGTTGGTCATGTTGTTGATCGTTTCGGCCAGCGCCGCCACCTCGCCCTTCGATTTCACCGTCAGATTTTGCTTCAGGTCGCCATTGGCGACGGCGGTCACCACCTTGACGATGCCGCGCACCTGTTCGGTCAGATTGGCCGCCATTACGTTGACGGTGTCGGTCAGGTCCTTCCAGGTTCCGGCGACGCCCGGCACCACGGCCTGGCCGCCGAGCTTGCCCTCGGTGCCGACCTCGCGCGCCACGCGCGTCACCTCCGAGGCGAAGGAGGCGAGCTGCTCGACCATCGTGTTGACGATCTTGCCGATGCGCAGGAACTCGCCGCGCAGCGGGCGGCCGTCAATCTCGACCGTCATCGATTGCGAGAGGTCGCCGCGGGCGACGGCGCCGATGACTCGCGCGACCTCGGCGGTCGGCTGCACCATGTCCTCGATCAGCTCGTTGACCGATCGGATCGCCGTCTCCCAGCCCCCGGTCGCGCTCTTGACGCGCCCGCGCTGGGTGATCTTGCCTTCCTTCCCGACGACCTGGGAGAGGCGCTCGAACTCGCGGGTCATTTCCTGATTGAGGCCGACCACCTCGTTGAACAGGGTGGCGATCTCGCCGTCGAGGCCGTCCGAATCCTCAGGCAGGCGGACGGTGAAGTCGCCGCGCCTGAGGCTCCTCAGGGCGGAAACGAGCTGGCGGCGATCGAGGAATTCGCGCGGGGCCTGGACGTTCACTCAACTCTCCTTCGTCGCGTCCTCCCCCCCCCTCCAGATGTGGCGCCGGCCCCCCGGCCGGCTCGTCCCCTGCATAGCAGAGGTTGCGGCCTTGGCTGCTCAAAAAATGCATGACGGCCAATCGTTAATCGCACATTGCCGGCAACGCGGGACGCCCGGCACGCGCGCCGAAACGTTGAACGGCCCTGCGGCGAGCTGCGCATCGTCCGGCTGAGCCGGGTAACTTGGGGAAGCGCCGGCTTGGCCTCGACCGCCGCCGGCGCGGCCGTCAGGGCGCGCGCCTCCTCGGCGAGGGGCCGTCGAGGACCTTGCAGGCAAGGCGCAGGTTCGCGTCCTCCGCCGGCGCAGCGTCAGGCCAAACGGGCCGCGCCTCGCCCGGGCCACCTCGGTGGCCCGCTCTGCATCGCTGAACGCGAGGAAAGTGGCGGAGAGGGAGGGATTCGAACCCTCGGTACCCGTAAGGGCACAACGGTTTTCGAGACCGCCCCGTTCGACCGCTCCGGCACCTCTCCGCATCTCGTGAGATCGCCCCCGGAAAGGCTCCCATCAAATACGACTTCGATGGGAACCCGAGCGGCGGCGGGTCGACAGGCGGGGCGCTCTAGCCGAACGGCCCCGCCTTGCCAAGCATGTCCCGAGCGAAGCCGGAGTGTATGTCCCGAGCCGCCCCAAGGGGGATTTGCCGAGTGAAGCGGCCGGGGAGATCGCTTGCCTCCCCGCGGCAAGCGCCTACATTGGCTTCATGATCGCGCGTTCGAACGAGCCCATCCCCGACCTTCCCGCCGCCGCGCTCGCGGCCCCGGCGGTCAGCCATGCCCGCTTCGCCATCGGCGACGTGGTCCGCCACCGCATGTTCGACATCCGCGGGGTGATTTTCGACGTCGATCCGGTCTTCGCCAACAGCGACGAATGGTATGAGGCGATTCCGGAGGATATCCGCCCGGCCAAGGACCAGCCTTTCTACCACCTGTTCGCCGACAATGCCGAAGGCAGCTACGTCGCCTATGTCAGCCAGCAGAACCTGCTGCACGACGACAGCGAGGAGCCGGTCGAGCACCCCGCGATCGGCGACCTGTTCGGCGCTTTCGACGGCGGCCGCTACCCGCTGAAGCCGGTGCACCGGCACTGATCCATTTTAGCTAACGACCCCTCCTCGACGAGGTGGACCTGTGCTATCTCCGGCGCAGGGTAGCGGGGGGTGCAGGTGGGGAAGCCGGGCGAGCCGCGCGAAGACGCTGCAACTGTCGTCGCCGAGCGCGATCAACAGCGCCGGGAGAAGGTCGCCGACCGGCTGGTTGACCAGGCCAAGACCCGGATCACCGGCGCGAACCGGGTGCTGCTCGCGCTGTTCGTCCTGATCTTCCTGTCCTGGCTCAACAATCTCTCCGGAATCCAGTTAGGCAGCTCGAACGACGCTACGTACTGGGAACGAATCCATGCCGTCCAGACGCCAACGGACAGCCTGCGTTCCTCCTGCCTGGATCGCGAGCCCCAAGCTGGGAAAAAGCCGAGAACCGACAAGGAAATCGAGGAAATCCGGAAGGACTGTGCCGAAAAGTACAAGGAGTTGATGGATGCCTTTCCCAAGCTCGATACGAGCTTCGATCTACTTCAGCTTAAGCTCCCGGCGGTTCACCTTCGGCTCCAGCCTCTGTTGCTGATGGTGTTGATCTCGTTCACGATCATTTATGCGTTGATGAGCCGCCAAGCCATACTTGCTCTCATCAACCAGTCGATCAAGATTTACCGACGAGAACTGGGTTGGAAGTCGCGGCAAACAGGCGTCGTCCTGTGGCAGGTTCCTTTCTGGCTATGGCCCGTTTGGTCGAGAAGGCGCGGCGGCCTCAGCGAGCGCGAATGCTTGGAATATCTCTCCCTGAAAGCGGAAGAGCGTTTCCGGCCAATCCTCCTCAACGCCGCGGCTGTCGCCCTGCTCGGCATTGCCATCCATGTCGTCTACGTGCAGCGAGAGCTGTCGGGCCGGGTGCTCGGATTCGCGCCGGGCGAACACCTGTCCGCCGATTTCCTCTCCCCCGAGCAGGTTTCGAAGTTGAGCCACTATCACATGTCGCTGAGCTACACTGGCTCGGGACTCGTCGACATAATCGGGCTGCTGCTGGTCCTCAGCCCCGCTCTGATTCTGATGGCCTTTGGTGGGACGGCCGCGCGAAGGTTGCGCCGCTCTCGCCTCCGGCCTTTCTCGACCGCGCTTTCTCCCGACGTTTCGAGGCGCAATCTGGTCTTGGCCGGTGCCACGCTCGCGGGCATGGGCCTCGTCATTCCACACTTTAGCTGGAGCCTCGATTCGATCGCGGGAAGATTCCTACGGCGTTCCCCCCGAATCCGGCGGAAGAAACATAAGCTGCTCAAGGTGAACCTGCCGCCCGGTCTCTATCGTAGCTCCAAGCCGCCTCCGAGTGCGAAGCCGAATAGTCGGGCCGGGGCCGTTTCCCGACGGCGGCCGGTGCCGCGCGAAGCCGGGATACTCGCGGCGGCGCGGACTATCCCGCTGATTTCCCTGGACGAGCTCACGCCGCGCTCGCTGCCGGAACCGCCTGGTCAGGCAGCCTCGTCGGACCCGACCATATTGCATCGGCCTCCCTACCATTACGTGCGAGAGGGCGGGACGATTGGCGGCGTGAGGGTCCAGCAAGGCGGGATCAAGGCTGAAAATCTGAAACGGGCGTGGTGGACCCCGGGCATAGCGCCGGATGATCTGTCCCCTCCGAGCCGGATGGAGATCGTGGAGGGCGCGGCGATCGCCTTGGTTCGCAGAGGGGCAGCGTCGGCCGCAGTCGCCGAGTTATGGGCGGCGCTCGGACCGCTGCAAGACCTGCCGTTGCGGCCCAAGCGGGACCTTCGCCTTTACGATCTGCTCGCGGGCCTGGCGGTGCGCCACGCCTTGCCCCAGGATTTGGAACGATTGGTCGGACGTGCGCGGGCGTGGCTCGAGGCGCATGAGCGGACGCGCGCGGGACTGAGCGGCAATCGGCGCAAGGAAGCGGATCGCTTGGCCGGCCTGCTCACCCGGCGCATCGCCAAATGGACGACGCCCGACAATGCCTGGCACAAACGCTGGCACAGCTCGCCCCTCGGTTGGCGAGGACTTGACATCGCCGCTCCCTGAACGGATCGTCCGTGCGGGGTGGCGTCTTCCAATGAGGATAGGCCTAGCCCGATGTCGGTTCGAATCCGACCGCCCCCCACCCACTGCCGCGTTGACATGAGCCCTCCCCTCCAGTAGCAGCCCCCTTCCCGCGCGGGGGTTCGGCCGCGGCCGACGAGTTGCGCGGAAAGCTTTGAAAGTGATGGAAAGAGCCATGTTCGCAGTCGTGCGCACGGGCGGCAAGCAATATCGCGTCGCCGCCGGAGACAAGATCGTCGTCGAGAAGCTCGCGGGCGAAGCCGGCGATACCATCCAGCTGGGCGACGTCCTGCTCGCCGGCGAGGGCTCGGAGCTGCGCTCGACCGACGGCCTCACCGTCTCGGCCGAGATCATCGCGCAGGCCAAGGCCGACAAGGTGACGGTGTTCAAGAAGCGCCGCCGGCACAATTACCGCCGCAAGAAGGGCCATCGCCAGCAGCACACGATCCGGCGCATCACCGCGATCGGCGACCAGAAAGCCGAGAAGCCGGCGAAGAAGGCGAAGGCCGCGCCCGCGGCGAGCGAGGCTCCGGCCGCCGCCGCGCCCGCCGCTCAGACCCCGGCCGCCGAGGCCGCGAAGAAGCCGAAGGCGAAGAAGGCCGACGCCCAACCGGCCGCGCCGGTCAAGTCCGAGCCGACCGCGAGCGAGCAGGTCGACAGCCCCAAGACGCCGGCGAAGCCCAAAAAGGTCTCGCCGAAAAAGCCCGCGGCTGATAAGAACGCGTAAACCTCAAAGAGATACGAGCTTTAGTCATGGCACATAAGAAAGCAGGCGGATCCTCACGCAACGGTCGCGACAGCGCCGGCCGCCGTTTGGGCGTCAAGAAGTTCGGCGGCGAAACCGTGCTCGCCGGCAACATCATCGTGCGTCAGCGCGGGACCAAATGGTATCCGGGCGCCGGCGTCGGCATCGGCAAGGACCACACCCTCTTCGCGCTTACCGACGGCCGGGTCTCGTTTCGCGACGGGAAGCTCGGCCGCAAGTTCGTGTGCGTCGACATGCATCCGGGCGCGGTGGAATAGGGACGGTCGAGGAAGGGCCGTCTCCGGGAGGGGCGGCTCCAGGTCTCGCAAGAGAACCGAATTCGAGGGAGAGGAGCCGCCGGGTTCCTCTCCCTTTTCGTTTCTCCCTCGCAACCGTCGCCGGCGAAGGCCGGCGGCGAGCCAAGGGGAAGGACGATGTTCGCGAGGACCGAGAGACTGCTGCTGAGGCCCGGCTGGATCGAGGACGCTCCGTCCCTGTTCGCGGCGATCGCCGACGAGACGGTGGTGCGCAACCTCGCCACCGCGCCCTGGCCCTACACGCCCGATCACGCCAAGGCCTTCCTGGCGACCGAACGGCGATGGGACGAGCCGACCTTGCTCGTCTTCCTGCGCACCGGAGGACCGCCGCAGCTGGTCGGAACGATCGGTCTCGGCCGCCGCCGCTCAGGCGAGCTGGAGCTCGGCTATTGGATCGCGAAGCGGCACTGGAATCGCGGCTACGCGACCGAGGCTGGCGAGGCGGTGGTGCGTGCCGCGCGGGAGAGCTTCCGAGTGCCGCGTCTCGCCGCCGGCCATTTCCTCGACAATCCCGCCTCCGGCCGGGTGCTTGAGAAACTCGGCTTCCGCCCCACCGGCGTGGTCGCGGAGCGGTTCAGCGCCGGCCGAGGCGGCTCAGCCCCCTGCCGGGAGTTCACGCTGGCGCTTGCCGGAGAAGCCGAACCGGAAGCGGCAATGGCGGCGTAGGAAGCGGTGGGCAGGCTACCCTCCTCGTCATGCCGGACTTGATCCGGCATCCATCTTCTTTTCCTAGGGCCGGCACCTGGAAAGGTGGACCCCGGATCAAGTCCGGGGTGACGTATCCTTCCTACGCGACGCCCTGGCGGGCCAGCTCGGCTTCCGCCGTGGCGATCAAGGCGCGGTCGTCGTGGTTCCAGGGGTGGAAGCCGGGCAGGAAGTAGGCGAACCAGGCGCCCATGATCTTGCGCAGCATGCCGGGAC
>JBJMTU010000275.1:0-12468 GCA_045811545.1 Xanthobacteraceae bacterium
CGACTTCAACGGCGACGGCAAGAGCGACATTCTCTGGCGCCACGACAGCGGGCAGGTCTATTTCTGGGAGATGAATGGCCTGACGATCAAAGCCGAGGGCGCCGTGGCGCACGCTCCAGTCCCCAACGACTGGCACATCCAAGGCGTCGGCGACTTTGACGGTGACGGCAACAGCGACCTCCTTTGGCGCCACGACAGCGGGCAGGTCTACATCTGGGAGATGAATGGCTTGGCGATCAAAGCCGAGGGCGCCGTCGCGCACGCTGCGGTTCCCAACGACTGGCACATCCAGGACATCGGCGACTTCAACGGCGACGGCAAGAGCGACATTCTCTGGCGCCACGACAGCGGGCAGGTCTATTTCTGGGAGATGAACGGTTTGGGGATCACGGCGGAAGGCAGTGTGGCGCACGCTCCGGTTCCGAGCGACTGGCACATTTTCAGTCCGTACAATTTCGTCTGACACATCTCGGGCGAGACAGCGCGTAGGGGGCACTAAGCGAAGCGCACTGCGCCCTATGCGTATTCCCGGATGTCGCTTCGCTCATCCGGGCTATCGCTCACGCCACGCCGAGCTTCTTCTGCAGGCTCGTGGACGAGGTCGTGTATTGGAACACGAGCCGCTTGCCCGGATAGACGTAGTGATAGGCCTTTTGCGCCATCAGCGCGCCTTCGTGGAATCCCGACAGGATGAGCTTGAGTTTGCCGGGATACCAGTTGATGTCGCCGATCGCAAAAATGCCCGGCACGCTCGATTCGAACGCGGCGGTGTCGACGAGGATGTACTCGCCCTCCTTCATCGCCATACCCCAATCGGCGACCGGCCCGAGCTTCATGGTCAAGCCGAAGAACGGCAGCAACGCGTCGCAGGCGATTTCAAAGTTCGAGCCGTCGTTGCGTTTCACGATGGCCTTGGCGATCCAGCCATTCTCGCCTGCAAGCGCCGAGATTTGACCCAGCACAAAATCGATTCGGCCCTCGCCGACGAGCTTCATCATCTTGTTGACGCTGTCGGGCGCGGCACGAAACTCGCTGCGCCGGTGCACGAGCGTGAGGTGACTCGCGACCGGCGCAAGATTGAGCGTCCAATCGAGCGCGGAATCGCCGCCGCCCGCGATCACGAGGCGCTTGCCGCGCAACGCCTCGATCTGCCGTACGGAGTAGTAAACAGAGGTGCCCTCATAGGCCTCGATGCCGGGGATCGGCGGGCGTTTGGGCTGGAACGAGCCGCCGCCCGCCGCGATCACGATGACCTTCACTTCGAAGACGCGACCGCGATCGGTCGTCACGCGGAATAGCGGATTGCCGATCTTCTCGATTCTCTCGACCATTTCCTGCAGATGAAACGTCGCGCCGAACGGCTTGATCTGCGCCAGCAGCGCGTCGCAAAGGCCCTGGCCGGTGACGTAAGGCAATCCCGGGATGTCGTAGATCGGCTTCTCCGGATAAAGCTCCGCGCACTGGCCACCGATCTTGTCGAGGATGTCGATGACGTGCGCCTTCATGTCGAGCAGGCCAAGCTCGAATATCGCGAACAGCCCGCATGGTCCGGCACCGATGATCAGCACGTCGGTCTTGATCGGTTCGCTCATGCGTCTCGACGGCGCCTCGTTTGCGTCCGGCTCCTCAATATGGGATGGTGACCGGCGAATGTGTAGCGGCGCGACCCGCTACGCTTGCCGCTCGGGCGTGCGCACCACGAAGCCCTCGAGCTCGGCGGTCACCTTGATCTGACAGGACAGGCGCGAATTCGGCCTCACGTCGTAGCCGAAGTCGAGCATGTCCTCCTCCATCGGCGAAGGCTCGCCGACCACCGCACGCCACGCTTCGTCGACGTGCACGTGGCAGGTGGCGCAAGCACACGCGCCGCCGCATTCCGCTTCGATCCCGGGAATGCCGTTCTTGATCGCCGTCTCCATCACGGTCGAGCCGATCTCGCCCTCGACCGTGCGGGCGGTGCCTTCATGATCGATATAGGTGATTTTCGGCATGCGTTGGCTGAACAGTCCGGCATCTGCGCTGATGCGGCGTCCTATAGAGCATGTTGGTTCGTGCTTGAAGCAATATGACGCGCTCGCCGTACGCCCCTGCCCCGCGCAACGGCAAGGCGAACGAACGACCGACTTCGCCGCTCGAGCTGAACCCAGGCAGAACTACCAGGCAGAACTAGACGCGCCCTCCGGATGCAGGCTCCGCCGGCGGCTCGCCGCCGAGCACGCGATAGCCTGCCGGGGTCAGGCGGCAGACCGACCAGTCCGGCTTGATCGGATTGTGCACCCAAGGCGCGGCCCAGCCATGGGCCAAGCATGCTTCAACGGTCTTCCTCGATACTTCCCGGCCGTCGCGATCGAAAAGCGGCAGCTTTCCGCCGGGTTGCGTCAATCCGCGCTCGAGATAACGACGCTGCGCCTCGCTCGGCCGCATGCCGGAGTAAACATGACCAGGCAAATCCTCGCCAGGCGTGCAGACGCTGTCTTTGCCGTGCGGTGCTCGACCCATGGTCGGCCTGCCGTTAACGATGATTAAAGACGCCTTAACAAGCAGTTTCCTTCGGTATGCCAAGCCGATAGGATAGCCCAACGGCGGTGAAATGTCTGGGCGGACACGGCCGCCCGAGGGGGTTCCGCAGGGTTCTCAAGGCTAACGCGCTCGTGGCGGGGTCAGGGTCTCGCTCCTGCTGCTGCTCTAGTCCAGCGTAATACGAGGCGACGACGGACATGGCAAACACTCCGAAGAAGATCAAGGATCCGACGGAAGCGGCGCTTTCGGCGATCCAGGACGCGCTCTCGGCGCGCGACGCGGCAGCAGCTCCGCCCGCGCCGCCGGTGACGCCGCCCGAGCAGGCGCCATCGGAGTGGCGCACCACGGGATCCGTCACGCCCGATGAGGAGGTCCGCCAACCCGAAGAGCAGAGCTTGCCGCGCCGCGCGGCCAATAACGACCGTGAATCGATTGGCCAGATCCTGCGAACGCTGCAGCGCCGACCGGCACGCACGTCCTACGTCACCGCCAGCGTGTTCGCGGGCCTCTGGGTCTTGGTCGGGCTGGTGCTCGGCTGGATGTACCTGCCCGAACTGCAATCGACGCTCGGGCCGAGCGGTCTCACGGCGCCAGTGCTGGCCATGCTCGCCGTCGTTTTCTTCGTCCCGATCATCTTCTTCTATGTGCTCGCCTACATCGCCTGGCGCTCGCAAGAGTTGCGGCTCGTCACTCAGTCCATGGCCGAGGTCGCCATGCGCTTGGCTGAGCCCGAGACTGTCGCGCGCGAGTCGATCGTTACCGTCGGTCAAGCGATCCGCCGGGAGGTGGCGGCCATGGGCGATGGCGTCGAGCGCGCGCTCGCGCGCGCCGCCGAGCTCGAGACGTTGGTGGCGAACGAGGTTTCCGCCCTCGAACATGCCTATAACGACAACGAGGTGCGCATCCGCGCGCTGCTGCAGGATCTGGGCAGCCAGCGCGATAACCTGGTCGGCCAAGCCGATCAGATCCGCGACGCCATCAACAGCGTCCATCTCGATCTCAGCCACGATATTTCGCAGATCAGTGAGCTCGTTGCCGAGCAGGTCGACGACGCTTCGCGACGCATCACCCACGCGCTGTCGGAGAAAGCCGAGCATATCACCCGCGCGCTCGGCAACGCCGGCGACACGATGATCCAGACGCTCGGCGAGCGCGGCGGCGACCTGCTCGATCGCCTCGAAAAGACCAGCCGCGAAACATCGCAGGCCATTTCCGCCGCCAGCGACCGCTTGACCACGACGCTGAACTTCAAAACTGACCACATCGGCGACGAGTTCAATGAAATCACTGCCAACATCCATCGCATGATGTCGGAGCGGCTCGATCGAGTAAGCGATAACTTCGCGCAAAAGTCCGCTGAGATTCTCGATCTGATGAGCAATCGCTCGCAGGAGCTGACCGATCTCGCGATCGATACCGGCAACCAGCTCGCCGACACGATTTCCAGCCGCATCGAGGAGGTCAATACCACGCTGAAGAACACCGGCGACTCGCTCGTGCTCGATCTCAGCTTGCGCGGCGGAGACGTGGTGTCCAAGCTCGAGCAGACCGGGGCGCGCATCACCGATACCATCGTGCAGCGCGGCAACCGCGTCACCGACCAGTTCAACGAGAGCGCCGAGGCGATTGCCGACGTGATTGCCAGCCGCGGCGACGCGGCGCGCGAAATGCTCGCCGCACGGCTGCAATCGTTCGAAGCGATGTTCAATCAGGGCGGAACCGAGCTCGCCGATACGCTCGCCAGCCGCAGCGATGCGATGCGCGAACTGCTTGCGATGCGGCTGCAATCGTTCGAAGCGATGTTCAACCAGGGCACAACCGAGCTCGCCGATACCATCGCCAGCCGCAGCGATGCGATGCGCGACCTGCTTGCGATGCGGCTGCAATCGTTCGAGGACATGTTCAATCACGGCGGCACCGAGCTCGCGGAACGCATCGCCCGCGACGCCACCACGCTCGGCAACCTCATTACCCGCCACCTTGCCGAGTTCGACCGTACGGTGAAGACTTATGGCGGCGAAATGGTCGAACGTCTGGGCGAGCGCACGCAGGACATTTCCAGCGCGATGCGCGATTACCTGGACAATTTCGACACCCGCGTCACCGTCAAATCGGCCGAGATCACGGCCAGCCTCGACCAGCAATTCATCCGCTTCCGGGACGCCCTCGACAACCGCACCCAGACGCTGGGCGAGACGCTCGCGGCGCGCGTGAGCGACGTCGCCAAGCGCGTGGCCGAAGGCGGCAAGGAAGTGATCGGCGCGCTCGACAAACGCATCGCCGACGTCACCGGCGTCATCAACGCGCGCGGGGCACAGCTCGCCGAAAGCATCGGCGCCAAGGTCGAGGACGTAGACAGGACGCTCGGCGTCAAGGCGATGGAAGTCGCCGACAACCTGGATACGCGCATCAGCCGGTTCGAGAATCTCCTGAGCGGCCGCGCCGAGAACATGACCAGGGAAATCGAGATGCGCAGCCAAGCGGCTGTCGACTTGATCGCCGCGCGCACCGAGAGCTTTACCAAAGAGATTGAGACCCGCAGCCAATCGGCTGCCGACCTGATCGCCGCACGCAGCGAAAGCTTCACCAAGGACATCGAGACCCGCAGCCAGTCGGCTGCCGAGTTGCTCAGCGCGCGCACTGAGAGCTTGACCCGGGAGATCGAGACCCGCAGCCAATCGGCTGCCGAGTTGCTCAGCGCGCGTACCGAGCATCTGAGCAGCACGATCAGGACAAATGCCGGCGATGCCGCGCAGGCGATCGACAAGCTGACCGCGACGGCGGTGGAGGCGATCGGCGCGCGCGCAGAGCAACTGAGCACGACCGTAAGGACAGCCACCGACGAGGCGGAACGCTCGCTCGGTAATCTTTCCACCTCGGCCTCCGGCGCCATCAATGCGGGCATCCGTGAGCTCGCCGAGGCGGTCAAGACCAACAGCGGCGAGGCCGAGCGTTCGCTCACGCAGCTCGCGGCCAACACCACGAACGCGATCCGCGCGAGCGCGCATGATGCGGAACGCATGATCAGCGGCATGTCGACCGGCGTGAGCAACGTGCTCAAACAGAACGCCGGCGAGGTCGAACGTACCTTGCTTTCGGTCAGCGCCGAGGTGGCGCGCAACTTCGTCGGCAAGGCCGAGGAGATTTCAACGACGGTGCGCCAGCGCGCCGGCGAAATGACCCAGGTCGTCGACGAGAAATCGAGCGGCCTGCTCGCAGCCCTCACCCGCAAGAGCGAGGAATTCATCAGCGAAGTCAGCCGGGTGACCGATACCGCCGTCAAGGCGATCGAGGCCAAGGGCTTCAACTTCACCCAGACGATGATGGACAACAGCGGGCAGATCGCCCGCCTCATCAGCGAGGCGAGCGAGACCGCCACCGGCGCCGTTAATCAGTCGCTCAAGGACTTGCAGACGAGCCACATCGCCGCGACCGAGACGACGAGCGAAGCGGTCAACCGCGCGATCAAGGAGTTGCGCGAGACCACGGAAATGGCGACGCAGAGCGCGGCCAAGACCATCACCCGCACGCTCAAGGAGCTGCAGGACACGACGCACGGCGCGGTCGAGCAGTCCAAGCAAACGGCGTCCGCGGCCGTCAGCGAGATGCAAGAAACGCACAATATGCTGCGGTCCGATACGACCGCACTCTACGAGCGCCTGCGCGAGGCCAACATTCTCCTGCAGGAGGTCTTGAGCGGCGCGCATGAGAACATGAGCGATATCGAGAGCACGCTGGTCGCGCGGGTCGCCGATTTCGTCGCCGCCATGAACGATGTCGCGGAGAAGGCCGGCGCGGCCAACAGCGACGTGGAGCGCAACATCGCCAGCTTCAAGGAGATGTCGGTTGCGACCCTCAACGACCTCAGCCAGATTGCCGGCCAGTTCGACGTCCACGCCCGCTCGCTGGCGGAGGCGGTGGCGGCGATCGACGGCAGCAATCGGCAGACCGAGGGCGCGCTCGCCGAGCGCCGCGCCGCGCTGGAGCAGCTGGTCGGCTCGCTCGACAGCAAAGCCGGCGATCTCGAAGACCGGCTCACGCGATTTGCCGGGGTGCTCGACCAGTCGCTCGAAGGCGCGGGTGAACGCGCGCGCGAGATTGCTCGCTTGACCGCGGAATCGGCGGCGGGCGGGACCCAGGCGATCAGGGAGAACTTCGAGGCGATCCGCAGCGGCACCGAGGAGGAGCGCCAGCGCCTGGGCGAGGCCATGCACAGCATCTACGAGCAGGCGAGCGAGGAGTCGCATGTCATGCTCTCGCAGGCGGCGCAGCGCTTCGCCGAGGTGCTGGACGAGTTGAAGCAGATGAGCTCCGACATGCGCCGCGAGCTGGAGACGACGCGTGGCGAGCTGCGCAAGGGCATTCTCGAATTGCCGCAGGAGACGGCGGACGCCACCTTGCACATGCGCCGCGTGATCGTCGATCAGATCGAGGCGCTGGCCGAGCTCAATCGCATCGTCGCCCGCCACAGCCGCAGCGTCGACGCGGTCGAGCCGGCGGCGCTTCGCATGGAACCGGCCGAGGTCGGCCCCCGACGCGGCGCCGCACGCGAGGAGCGCACCAACGGCAGCCCGCGCGGCGAGCCTGCCCGGGCGCGCTCCGATATTACCGGCATGATGCCGCCGGCCATACCGCCGCGGCGGGCGGAGGCACCCTCGCTCAGCCCGGCGCAAGCGGCCGGCCCGGCCAGTGGTGGGCGCACCGGCTGGCTCTCCGAGCTGCTGACGCGCGCCTCGCACGAGGCCGAAGCGCCGACGCGCGAGCCGCCGCGCGCCGCTCCCAACGAGAACGCGCGTCCCGAGCGTCACGGCCTCGAGTCGCTCGATTCGCTTGCGGTCGACATCGCCCGCATGATCGACCACGACGCGGCAGCCGAGCTGTGGGATCGCTACAAGCGCGGCGAGCGCAACGTATTCACGCGCAAGCTTTACACGATGCAGGGCCAGAAGGCGTTCGAGGAAATCCGCAAGCGCTATCGCGCCGACGGCGATTTCCGCCGCACCGTCGATCGCTATATCGGCGAGTTCGAGCGGCTGCTCGAGGAGGTCTCGCGCGACGACCGCGACCAGATGCTGACGCGCACGTACCTGACCTCGGAGACGGGCAAGGTCTATACCATGCTCGCCCACGCCGCCGGCCGTTTCGACTGATCGGCGGAGGAGCCGCGTAGCCCGGATTGAGCGCAGCGAAATCCGGGGAAACCGCGCCTGAATGTGCGGCCGGGGAGGACGAGCGGCGGCGACGTAGAACCCGGATGTCGCTTTCGCTCCATCCAGGCTACTTGCTGTTCTATTTCAAGAACAGATCGGTCCACACCTTCTCCCATTTCCGCGCCTGGTCGAGCCATTTGATCGGATCGATCATGACGTGCCGGTATTGGTCGAGCAGCGTCTTCTGGGTCCGGCTCGACGGCACACGGCCCATGTCGGCGAGCAGCTTCTGTCCCTCCGGCGAGAGGACGAAATCGGCAAACAGCAGCGCCGCATGGGGGTGCGCCGCGTTCTTCGCGAGCGCGATCGCCTGCGGACGTCCGACCAGCGGTTCGACCGCGGCCCAATCGATCGGTCCCCCTTTCGCTTTGATCGAGTCCGCGTTGCCGCTGTAGATCGTCAGGCACACCGGCAACTCGCCGGCGGCCACGAGCTGGGCCACCAGGATGTGTCCCTTGCGCATTTCAGGTTTGAGCGCCGCAAGCTTGCGGAAGAAGTCGAGACCGCGCTCCTCGCCCATGAAATTGATGACGCCGTACATCCAGTCGCTATCGGTCGCCTCGAGCGAGAGGCGCCCTTTCCATCGCGGATCGGCGAAGCCCTCGAGCGTTGCGGGCAGTTCCTCGCGCTTGATCTTCTCGGTGTTGTAACCGACCACCCAGAGGTTCGCCCGGTCGGCGAACCAGCGCCGGTGCGGCGGGATTGCCCAGGGCGGCAGATCGGCGATGTAGGGGCTGTTGAATTGCGCCACGACGTCCTCGCGGGCGAGCGCCTCGACCTCCGGCGCGTTGGTCTCGACCACGTCCATGCTGCGGCGACTGCCGCGTGCCTCGGTCAACGCGCGCTGCACAACGTTCTCGCTGAGCGCGCGCCAGAGCTGAACCTTGACGCCATATTTGGCTTCAAAGGCGTGCGTGAGCGGCCCCGATTCGGTCGTTGCGATCGAGGTGTAGAGCGTAAGCGTGCCCTCATCACGCGCTTTGCCGATCAGACGCTGCTCACGGTCGGCGCCGGCATAGAGATAGATCGCGGAGTTGTCGCCAGCGGCAGTTTGCGCACGAGCGTGCGTCGCACCGGCGACCGTGCTGATGCCAAATGCGATCATTCCGCAACAAACAATATGGCGCGGCGCGTAACGTTTCATTGAGACCCCAACGCGCGGCATCGCCTGCACGTCTCCGCTCGATCGCGTTGTTTTAGAGCAGGCTGCTTTGTGCTTAAAGTACATTAGCACCGCATGCTCGGTGTGCTCCCCACCGAACTCGGGCTCGCCCGGGTTCGGCACCTTAAGCAGGCCGAAATCGGGTAAACCCGACTTCGGCTGGGTTGGGGTGGGGGTCGTGCGATTCGGTCCGAGGTGACGCCGCCATTTCTTGCCGAAGGCCCCCCACGCCGCTCGCTTCGCTCGCGACCCTCCCCACAAGGGGGAGGGTAAAGACCGAGTTCGTTGCTTGTGATTTCAATCGACCAACGCGGTCGTGATTCATCTACCGATGACCTCCCCCTCCCTCTCCGTCCGTGTGGAGCGCTGGCCGATCGCCGGCACCTTTACCATCAGCCGCGGCGCCAAGACCGAGGCCGTGGTCGTGGTCGCGGAACTCTCCGACGGCACCCACCGCGGCCGCGGCGAATGCGTGCCCTATGCGCGCTATGGCGAAACGATCGAGGGCGTGGCAGCGGCGATCGAGGCGATGGGATCGGAGATCGCCCGCGGTCTCGATCGCGACCAACTGCAGTCGGCGATGCCGCCGGGCGCAGCGCGCAACGCGCTCGACTGCGCGTTGTGGGATTGGGCGGCCAAGCGTGCCGGACGGCCGGTGCACGAGTTGCTCGGTCTGCCCGCGCCAAAAGTCCTCACCACAGCCTACACGATCTCACTGGCTGCGCCCGACACGATGGCGAAAGCCGCCGTCGACGCTGCCGACCGGCTGCTGCTCAAGGTCAAGCTTGGCGCTCCCGGAGATCCGGCGCGAATCGCCGCGGTGCGGCGCGCCGCGCCGAAGGCCGAGTTGATCGTCGATGCCAACGAAGGCTGGACGGCGGACAATCTCGCGGAAAACCTCGCCGCGTGCGCGCAAGCCGGAGTGACGCTCATCGAGCAACCCTTGCCGGCGGACCACGATGATGCTCTCGCGCATATCGCGCGTCCTCTTCCGATCTGCGCGGACGAGAGCGCGCACGCCGCCGCCTCCTTATCCGCGCTCGTCGGCAAATACGACGCCGTCAACCTCAAGCTCGACAAGGCCGGCGGACTGACGGAGGCGCTCGCGATGGCCCGCGAAGCGGAGCGGCTTGGATTGACTCTCATGGTCGGCTGCATGGTTGCGACCTCGCTGGCGATGGCGCCGGCTATGCTTGTGGCGCAGCGGGCGCGGGTGGTGGATCTCGATGGCCCGCTTTTGCTCGCGCGCGACCGGCCGGAGGGCCTTTGCTACGAGGGCAGCCGCGTTCATACGGCGAAGCCGGCGCTGTGGGGATGAACGGGCTATCGTTGCAAGCGTGTGCGTTCCTCGCCGCGAAGCGCGCACGTGGGATACGACATTCAGGCGCGCGGCGGACCTCCGCTCGCATGGCGGGTAACCATGTAACGCAGGTTCCGTTCATCCTGTACGGTTGTTCACATTTATCCCACATTTGATTTACAAACATTGCTCGAGGGCGGCGCCACCTCTGCCGGGCCGGCGCCGGAGCACGGAGAGGGCAAGCATGAAAATTGCGGTTCTGGCCGGCGCCGTTGCGGCGGCGCTGACGGTTTCGACTGCGCATGCCGCGGTACGAATCAAAGCGGATTCCGGGGGCCAAATCGGACCCTATTTGGAAAACCTGGTGGCGCTGCGAGGTTCAGGCGAGCGGGTCATTATCGACGGGCCTTGCTTGTCGGCCTGCACCATGCTGCTCGGCGTCATTCCGCGCGAGCGCATCTGCGTTACATCGCGCGCGCGGCTCGGCTTCCACGCGGCATGGCATCCCGGCAGCAACGGCCAGCAGGTGACGAGCCGCGAGGCGACGCGGCTCTTGATGGACATCTATCCCGAGCATGTGCGCAGCTGGATCGCGCGACGCGGCGGCCTCTCGCCGCGCATGATGTATCTCAGCGGCCGTGAACTCACGTCGATGTACCAGATCTGCGACTGATCTCCGCCTCATTAGCTCAACATCGTGTCGTCCCCGCGCATAGCGCGTCGAAGACGCGCGTAAACGCGCTTCTGCGGGGACCCATATCCCAGAGGCGGTGGTCATAGGTCCCCGCTTGCGCGGGGACGACAGCGTATGACCTAATAAGCCGGATTTCGTATTACGTTCCCTTCCCGAGCCGGTGGGCGACCACCGCAAAAAGGCCGCCGGCCGCCGCCACGAGCGCCATGGCGCCATAGGCAAAGCTGCCCCAGCGCGCGTAAAGCACGCCTGAAACGCCCATTGCCGCCGCCATCACGAGACCCAGCGCGACGGCGAAATAGCCTTGCGCGGTCGCGGCCAACTCGACCGGCGCCCGGCGCGCCACCACGGCGACCGCGCCGAGATGCGTGGCACCGAACGAGAACGCATGCAGACATTGCAACGGCGGCAGCAGCGCGGGCGGCGGATCGAACGCCATGGCACCCCAGCGAACGACTGCACCCGCCCCGCCGAGCATGAGCAGCGTGGTCGGCGCGATCGACAGCCGGCCCGAGATCGCAAACAGCGCAATCTCCGCGACCACTCCGAGCGCCCACAGCGCTCCGATCGCACCGCCGTCGAAGCCCGCCGTTGTCCAATCGAGCGCAGAGAAGCCGTAATAGATCGCGTGGCTTGCCTGAATGAGGCTCGCCGCGGCGGCCGCCGCAAGCAAGGCCGGGTCGCGCAGCAGGTCCCGTGCGAACGGCAAGCCTTTTGCCGCCCTGCCGTCGCGCAAGGTCAGTGGGGAGAGCGCGAGGGCCGCCGCCGCGGTCATCGCCAGAGTCGCCACCATGATCCAAATGAGATCACGCGTGGCGATGACGTCGAGCGTCAGGCCGGCGGCGAAAGTACCGACAATGAAGGCGGCAGAGCCCCACAGCCGCACTGGGCCGTAGGCGCGTCCGATGTGGCTCAGCCCCCGCAACGCATAGGCATCGGCGAGCGGTATGAGCGGGGTGAAAAACGTGGAGGCCAGCGCATACGCCAGGGTGATGGCGACAACTCCCTGCGCAAGTCCGAGCGCGCCGTAGCCGAGCAGGGCCATCGCGGAGGCGATCACGATGACCGTGTGCAGCGCGTCACGGCGATCGGCGCCACGCGTGGCAAGCGGGATCGCGAACACCCGCACGATCATGGGCAGGGAGAGCACGATGCCGATCAGGGTTGCATCGAGACCCTTGGCCGCGAGCCAGAGCGGCAGGAACGGCACCTGCACGCCGAGCGCGACGAACAGCGCGGCGTAGAACACCGCGAGTCGCCAGGCGAAGGAAGGATGGAGGACGGAGGACAGACTAAGCCACCACTTCGTAGCCCGCATGAAGCCTTAAGCGCGTTCACGCGCGTCTTCGACGCGCTATGACGACATGCGGGGCGGTCGCGCCACGCGGCACGAATCCCGAATGTCGCTGCGCTCCATCCGGGCTACTAGGCGACCAGCCGATAGAACAGCTCCGGATCGACGTTGCCGCCGGAGAGAACCGCGACCGCGATCTTGCCCTTCACATCGATCTTGCCCGAGATGAGCGCGGCAAGCGCGGCTGCCCCGCCCGGCTCCACCACCAGTTTGAGCTCACGAAAGGCA
>JBJMTU010000276.1:0-4156 GCA_045811545.1 Xanthobacteraceae bacterium
CTTAGAGGGCTAAGTATGGCACGTGCCCTGCCCGATTGTCGAGGTCAGCCCATGAACAAGCCGGTCACCGACATCCCCCACCCCAAAATGCTGCTCGACCCTTACGCCACTTGGGCGGCGAAAGAAGGCGTCCCCATCACCGAGGATTTCGGCGTCGATTTGCTCGAAGTGGCGACCGCGCCGTGGCCGCGCTTCGGGATCGACGGCGGTCTCGTTCACCTCAAAGGACGCGGCGACTTCGTCTCGATCTTCGTTCTAGACCTCGCAGCCGGCGCAAAGTCCGCGCCGCAGAAACATCTCTTCGAAGAGGTCGTCTACGTGCTCTCCGGGCACGGCAATACGACCATCGAAACGAGCGACGGCCGCAAACACAGCTTCGAATGGGGCCCCAAGAGCCTGTTCGCGCTGCCGCTCAATGCGCGCTATCAACACTTCAACTCGAGCGGACGCGATCGAGCGCGGCTCGCCTCGACCAACAATCTGGCGCTCATGCTCAATCTCTTCCACAACGAATCCTTTGTGTTCGATAACGAGTGCGATTTTCCGGAACGCCAGGGCGCGGCCAAATATTTCAGCGGCGAAGGCGAGTTCATTCCGGTGCGGCCGGGGCGCAACATGTGGGAGACCAACTTCATCCCCGATCTCGCCGGCTTCGAGCTCAAGACCTGGGAGCAGCGCGGCGCCGGCGGATCGAACATGATGTTCATCCTCGCCGACGGGACCATGCACGCCCACACCTCGCAGATGCCGGTCGGCACCTACAAAAAGGCGCATCGCCACGGGCCCGACTTTCATGTCTTTGCCGTCACCGGGCACGGCTTATCGCTGCTGTGGTACGAGGGCGAAAAGGATTTCGTGCGCATCGATTGGAAGCACGGCTGGGTGTTCGCGCCGCCGGACCAGATGTTCCACCAGCACTTCAATACCGCGAGCGATCCGGCGCGCTATCTCGCCGTCGCGTTCGGCAGCCTGCGCTATCCCTTCACCGCCGACAAGCGTCGGGTCTTTCTGGGAATGGACGTGAGCGTCAAGGATGGCGGCTGCCAGATCGAATACGAGCACCAAGACCCGCGCATCCACGCGATTTATCTCGAGGAGCTCGCCAAGCACCGTGTGACATCCGGCATGGGCAAGTTCATCGACGAGCGGTCTTACGCCAAAACTCCGGCCTGACGACGGCGCGGATCCCCGATGCACGATCTCGAATTCGAGCATCTTCACGTCAGCCCCGACGACGTCGCGGTCAATGAGGTCGCCTGGGCCGCCGATAATGTCGAGCTGACCACCGTCGGCATCGATATCGGCTCGTCGACGTCGCATCTCATGTTCGCGCGCGTGCACCTGCAGCGGCTTTCGGCCGCGCTGTCGAGCCGTTTCGTCGTGGTCGAGCGGAAGATCCTCTGGCAATCGCCGATCCTGCTGACGCCCTATCGGAGCGACTACACCATCGATGTCAACGAACTCGCCGGCTTCGTGGGCGGCTGCTACGCCTATGCCGGCATCGAGCGCGAGGCGGTGGATAGCGGCGCCGTCATCTTGACCGGCGAGGCGCTCAAGCGGCGCAATGCGCGCGCCATCGCCGACCTGTTTTCGGAGGAGGCCGGCAAGTTTGTCTGTGCCTCGGCCGGACACCACATGGAATGCCAGATGGCAGCGCACGGCTCGGGCGCCGTGGCGCTCTCGCGCGGCCACAACGCGACCCTGCTCAACGTGGACATCGGCGGCGGCACGACAAAATTCGCCCTTATCGAAAAAGGGCGCATTCTTGCGACTTGCGCCATCGCGGTGGGCGGCCGCCTGATCGTCGAAGAGGATGTTCTCGCACGCATCGAGCAGCCGGCTTACAAAATCGCGGAGGCTGCCGGCATCGAGCTTGCGCTCGGCGCGCCCCTTGCGCCGTCGGATCGGCGGCGGATGGCCGCGCGGATGGCACGCATGATCATGGGCCTCGTCGATCTGCGCCAAGGCGGTGAGCTTGCCCGCTCGCTGCTCGTGACCGAGCCTTGGCCCGCCGAACTTGCCAACAGGGGCATCGACGCGATCACCTTTTCCGGCGGCGTCTCGGAATATCTCTACAAGCGGGAGGCACGACGTTTCGGCGATCTCGGCTTCGATCTGGCGGAGGAATTGCGCCACGCCCTGGCGCATCGGCGCGACCTGCCTCCAGTCTGGGATCCGGGGCAAGGCATCCGCGCGACCGTGATCGGCGCCGCGCAATTTTCCGTTCAGATCAGTGGCAATACGATCCTCATTGCCGATCCCGGCAAATTGCCGCTGCAAAATCTGCCGGTCCTGACCTGCAATTTCGATCTGGACGGCAAAATCGCTCCCGAGGTCGTCACCTCCGCCGTGCGCGGCGCGCTCGCGCGTGCCGACTTCGAGGAAGGAGAAAGCCCGGTCGCGCTCTCGTTCCCGTGGCGCGGCGATCCATCCCATGAACGTCTGCATGCGGCGGCAAGCGGCATTTGTGCCGCGCTGCCGCGGACGCTGCAGGAGAATATGCCGCTAGTGCTGCTGATCGATGGCGACGTCGGCAAGAGCCTCGGCCGCATCATTCTGCACGAGATCGCGTCAGACGCCGATGTCATCGCGATCGACGCCGTGCAGCTCAAGGAATTCGACTATGTCGATATCGGGAGCGTCATCGAGGTGACCAACGTGGTTCCCATCATTATCAAGTCGCTGCTGTTCAAGTAAGGGCGGAGACTTGGGCCCAGCACAGCCAAACCCGCGGAAAGGAAAGCCGATGCCTGCGAAAAAACCCGCCAAGAAGATGCCGCCACCCCGCGTTCCCATTCTCGATGAAAAGAGCCTCACGCCCGCTCAACGCGCGCTGCTCGATTCGATCCGCTCCGGCCCGCGCGGCGGCAGCACCACCATCCGCGGCCCGTTCGCGGTCTTCCTGCATGCGCCCGCCTTCGGCGAGCTCGCGCAGCAACTCGGCGGCTATTGCCGATTCAAGACTGGAGTGCCGCCGCGGCTTTCGGAATTCGCGATCCTGGTGACGGCAAGCCTGTGGCGCGCGCAATACGAATGGTTCGCCCATGTGCCGCAGGCCGAGCGCGCCGGCGTAAAGGCGGAGACCATCCGCGACCTGCACAAGGGGCGCGTCCCCCAAGCCGCTCCAAAGGACGAGCGCGCGATCTACGATTTCATCCAGGAGCTCTATAAGAGCCGCCGGGTGAGCGATAAGACCTTCGAACGCGTGCGTTCCCTGCTCGGCGATGCTGCGACCGTCGAGTTGGTCGGCATCCTCGGCTATTACGGGCTGATTTCGATGATCCTCAACGTCTTCCGCATGTCCCCTCCGGAGAGTGAGCCACTCCCGTTTGCTGAGAAATAGGGACCACAGACATGGAGGGCCGCCCGTCGGCGGCGATTGGGTGGGCGGCAAACGGTCGCAAGGATTGCTGTCGAACGCGGCTGTTTGGTAACTTTGCACCGGCGGTGCTGCCTGAAGAGTGCAAGCGAAACCGCAATGGCACGTTGTTTGCCGTATGGCATGGTGCATACGGCTTGATGCAGACATTTCTGGACGTGACAGAGGGGCTTATCATGAAGCGACGAGGGTTCACTGCATTTGCAGCCGCGGGCGTGATCATCGGCGGAGCTTGGCTCATCACCGGGACCGCCATGCGCGCACAACAGCCGGCCGCACCGCCAGCAGCGCCCGCCGCACCGCCCACCCAAGCGGTGCCGCCAATCGGGCCGGCCGACCCGAACCTGCAGGTCGCGCTGTCGCCTGACGGCAAAAAGATACATCTCTTACCGGCCACGCTGGAAACCACTCAATGGGGCTGGTTTGACAACGCGCAGCCGCCGGTATTGCGCGTCAATCCGGTATTGCGCGTCAATAGTGGCGACATCGTCGTGCTCGAGACGATGATGCATAGCCACAACCAGGTCATTCCCGGCACTACGATCGATCAGATCAAGAAGCTGCGGACTGACCATCCGGGCCGCGGACCACACACGGTCACTGGGCCGATCTACGTCGATGGCGCTGAGCCCGGCGACGTCCTTAAGGTGACGATCAACAGGATCGTGCCGCGAGCTTACGCGGCGAACTTCAACGTGCCGGGCATGTTCGGCGAGTTCCCCAAGGACTTCCCGGATGGCCAAGTGAAGTATTTCTACATCGACAACGAAAAGAAGC
>JBJMTU010000277.1:0-11920 GCA_045811545.1 Xanthobacteraceae bacterium
ATGCGAATGTTCGCCCAGCGGGCGGGCGCGAATGTGACCTTCAGCGCCGGAAGCGTGATCTTCAACAAGGGCGATCCGGGCAGCTGCATGTACATCGTGCAGTCCGGTGTGATCGAGATGGTGATCGGGGACAAAGTGGTCGAGATTTGCGGACCGAACGAAGCGATCGGGTTCATGTCGATGGTCGACGGCGCGCCGAGGAGTTCCACCGCGCGCGTGAAAGAGAACTGCGAACTGTCCCTGATCGATCAACGCAAATTCCGCTTCATGGTCGACGAGGTGCCGAACTTCGCCCTCTACATCATGGGCGCCATGGCGCGGCGCATCCGCGGCATGAGTCAGGCGATGTGAAGATTAGTGCCGAGCGGGTAGCGGGCGTTTTTGGCAGGACCGCATAGCGAGCCGCCATATGTGCCATGCGCCGCACGCCGGGCAGGGGCCATGCTATTGAAACAAGAACGCGTTTAATTAGGGCGTGGCATAAGCAAGAATTGTGCAGATATGTGGCCGGATCGCCGTCTCATCGAGCTGTTTAACATCGAGCTTCCGATCGTGCAGGCGCCGATGGCCGGCGCCATGGACTGGGAGCTCGCGGTTGCGGCGGCGGAGGCGGGCGCGCTCGGCTCGCTTCCCTGCGCGATGCTCAATGCCCAGCAGCTCCGTGAGCAGATGGGGAAAATTCGCGCCCACACGGCCAAGCCCATCAATCTCGGGTTCTTCTGTCACACGCCTCCGTCGCTCAACAATGAGCGAGAAGCGCGCTGGCGCGAAACGCTCGCTCCTTACTATCGCGAGCTGGCCATCGATCCGGCGGCGCCGATCCCGTCAAGCAACCGTGCGGCATTCGACGCCGCCTTCTGCGAGGTCGTGGAGGAACTCAAGCCCGAAGTCGTAAGTTTCCATTTCGGCCTGCCGGAAGAGGCTTTGGTGACGCGCGTCAAGGATGCCGGCTGCGTGATCATCAGTTCCGCCACAACCGCCGCGGAGGCACGCTGGCTCGAGGCGCGTGGCGTCGATGCCATCATCGCGCAGGGCTGCGAGGCGGGCGGCCACCGCGGGATCTTCTTGAGTGACGATATCGCGACGCAACCCGGCACCTTCGCGCTGGTTCCACAAATCGTCGATGCGGTGAAGGTGCCAGTCATCGCCGCGGGCGCCATCACCGACGCGCGCGGCATCGCGGCTGCCTTCGTACTCGGGGCTGCCGGCGTGCAGATCGGCACGGCGTATTTGTGGTGTCCGGAGGCGAAGATTTCGGCGCCGCATCGCGCCGCGCTCAAATCCGCACGCGATGACGGGACGGCCTTGACGAATCTCATGACCGGCCGGCCGGCGCGTGGCATCATCAACCGCGTGATGCGCGAGATCGGTCCAATATCCGATGTGGCGCCCGAATTTCCGCTGGCCGCTGGCGCGCTCGCGCCGCTGCGCGCCAAGGCCGAGGCCCAAGGCTCCGGCGACTTCTCGCCGATGTGGGCTGGACAAGCGGCGTCGCTCGGCCGCGCAATGCCCGCCGGTCAGTTGACCAAGACGCTCGCAGCCGAGGCGCTGGAGCACATGCGCGCACTGGCGGCATCGACGAGCGAGGTCAGCCGCGCGTGATGCGCAGGCGTGTGCCCCAAGGATCGGCGGTCGCGATGCTTGTGGGCGTCGCCGAGAGCTCCGCCCCGGCTTGCGTGAGCCGCGACTTCGCCATCTCGAAAGCAGCGGCATCGGCCGCCTCGAGCGAGAGCCAGGACAGTCCCGCGCGCTCATCGTCGCACCGGCCAGCGCCGGCGCTGTGCCAGACATTGCCGGCGATGTGGTGGTGGTAGCGCCCCGATGACATGAAGGTCGCGCCCCGGCGCCGCCGGGTCACATCGAGGCCGAGTGCGTCGCGATAGAATGCCTCCGCGCGCGCGACGTCGCCGACGCGCAGATGCACGTGGCCGATGCGCAGCCCGTCTGGCGCGCCCGGATACGCCGCGGTGGGCGGAACCTCTCGCAAGATGCTGTCGATGTCGAGCGGATCGGTGGTGATCTTCAAATCGCGGCCGGTCCACTCCCAGGTCTCAGCGGGGCGGTCGCAATAGACCTCCACGCCGTTGCCTTCGGGGTCGTCGAGGTAGAATGCCTCGCTCACCGCATGGTCGGAGGCGCCCGTGAGCGGCACTTTGTGGCGCGCCACATGCAAGATCCAGCGCGCGAGATCGGCGCGGGTCGGCATGAGGAAGGCGGTGTGATAGAGGCCCGCCTCGCGCGCGTCGTCGGGTTTGGCGTTGGGCCGATGCTCGAGATGAACGAATGGCACCCCGCCCGCACCGAGCGCAGTGCTGTCATTGGCGCGATCGATGACGGCGAGCCCGAGCACATCGCGGTAGAAGTTGGTGAGCCGGTCGAGATCGCGCCCTTTGAGGCCGATCGCGCCGACATGGAGCGGGGTGCGACTGGCGAAGGTCGGGATGGCCGAGGGGTTAGGGGCCTCCATGGCAGCTATATCGACCCTTCAGCGCAGAGGCGCAATACGGGCTCACCTCGAGTTGCCGTCACGAAACCCGCTCTGCTATAGGCTCGCCGAGCCTGCTCGGCTAGGAGCCCCCATGTCCGTCGACGTCGCTACGGTCCGCCGCATCGCGCATCTGGCGCGTATTGCCGTCGCCGATGACGAGGTCGAGCATCTGCGGGAGGAACTCAACGCCATCCTCGCCTTTGTGGAGCAGTTGTCGGAGGTCGACGTCGAGGGTGTCGCGCCGATGACCTCGGTCATCCCCATGGAGATGAAGAAACGGCCCGACCTGGTCACCGACGGGGGTATTCCCGAGGACATCATCAAGAACGCGCCGGCGGCGGAGAACCATTTCTTTGTAGTGCCGAAAGTGGTGGAATAAGCCGCGAGCGGCTTATTCCACCATCCTCGGGCGAGCGTAGCGAGACCCGAGGATCTGGAGAGGCTGAGCAATTGACCGACACGCGATCGGCCACGCAGCAGCAGCGATGAGTGCGTCCCGATGTGCCTCGCTTGTGAACAACAGGAGTATTTCTTTCGCCTGTGGTGCGCGAAATTTCTCGCGCGTGGCAAGATGCCGCCGGGCGTCACGGCGGCAGATTTGCAGGCGCTCGGCCTGTCGATGCCGGGGGCTGACAAGCCCGAGGATGTCCGAAAGCCTGGGTCCGGCGCCGCTGATGCGTTTGCCTGCGACACTTCGGACGAATGAGCGACCTTACGTTTCTGACGCTCGCGGACGCACGCGACCGCCTTCGGCGGCGGGAGTTCTCCGCCGCCGAACTCGCCGACGCGCATCTTGCCGCCATGGAGAAGGCGCGCGCTCTCAATGCCTATGTGCTGGAGACTCCGGAGCAGGCACGCGCCATGGCGCAGTCTGCCGATGCGCGCCTTAAAGCAGGCGACGCGCGGCCGCTCGAAGGCCTCGCGCTCGGCGTCAAGGACATGTTCGCCACCAAGGACGTGCGCACCACGGCATGCTCGCGCGTCCTCGACAATTTTCTGCCGACCTACGAATCGACCGTCAGCGCCAATCTCTGGCGCGACGGCGCGGTCATGCTGGGCAAGCTCAACAACGACGAGTTTGCCATGGGCTCGTCGAACGAAAGTTCGTCGTTCGGGCCGACGATCTCGCCGTGGCGGCGAAAGGGAGCGAACACGCCGCTGGTGCCGGGCGGCTCCTCCGGCGGCTCGGCCGCGGCTGTCGCGGCGGGCCTGTGCCTCGGCGCGACGGCGACGGATACCGGCGGCTCCATCCGCCAACCCGCGGCCTTCACCGGCATTGTCGGCATCAAGCCGACCTATGGGCGCTGCTCGCGTTGGGGTATCGTTGCGTTCGCATCTTCCCTCGACCAGGCGGGGCCGCTCGCGCGCACGGTGCGCGATGCTGCCATCCTGCTCACCTCGATGGCGGGGCACGATCCCAAGGACACGACCTCGGTTGATCTCCCCGTTCCCCACTACGAGAGCGCTATCGGCAAATCGATCAAGGGAATGAAGATCGGGATTCCGAAGGAATACCGCGTCGACGGGATGGCGCCTGAGATCGAGAATTTATGGGAGCGCGGCGCGCAATGGCTCAAGGCCGCCGGCGCCGACATTGTCGCGGTCTCGCTGCCGCACACCAAACATGCGTTGCCGGCCTATTACATCGTGGCGCCGGCGGAGGCCTCGTCCAATCTCGCCCGCTATGACGGCGTGCGCTACGGTCTGCGCGTTCCCGGGCGCGATGTCGCCGGCATGTACCAGAATACGCGTGCCGCCGGCTTCGGCCAGGAGGTGCGCCGGCGCATCATGATCGGCACCTACGTGCTTTCGGCCGGCTACTACGACGCCTATTACTTGCGCGCACAGAAGGTACGCACGCTGATCAAGCGTGATTTCGAGGAGGTGTTTGCCGCCGGGGTAGATGCGATCCTGACCCCCGCGACGCCATCCCCCGCCTTTGGCATCGGCGAGAAGGGCGGGTCGGATCCGGTCGAGATGTATCTCAACGACGTATTCACGGTGCCGGTGAACCTCGCCGGCTTGCCCGGAATTTCCGTTCCGGCCGGCTTGTCTGCTGACGGTTTGCCGCTCGGGCTCCAACTCATCGGTCGCCCGTTCGGCGAGGAGACGCTGTTCTCGCTCGCGCATGTCGTCGAGCAGGCGGCGGGGCGGTTTTCACCGGAGTGGTGGTGGTAGCTCGCCTGGGTACAGGGTCTGCGATGAATTTGTCTCAGTTCAGAAATTCCCTCGCCAACCCCAAGCCGCCTACCGGCCTCGCGCCGGCGCTGACAGCTTTGTGGTGGGCGGGCAAAGACCATTGGGAGAAGGCGCACAACATCGTCATGGACGAGGGCGGCAAGGATTGCGCATGGGTGCATGCCTATTTGCACCGGGTGGAGGGCGATCTCGAGAATGCCCGCTACTGGTACAGGCGCGCGCAACGCCCGGTCGCGAGCAAGCCGTTCGCTGCCGAGTGGGACGCCATCGCTGAAATTCTGCTGGAAAAGCACCGCTGATCGAGCACTCCGCCGCGCCGTATTCCGCTGACATGGTTTCGGCAGCAGGTGCGGCGGGGCGCAATCGAGTTTGCGTCTCCTTAGGCAAGCGGCCGTCAGCCCGGCTCCATGCCTCTCTTCGTGAAGGCCGAGGCCGCCTGCGGCGCGGTGAGGAACTTGACGAGCGCTTTGGCGACGTCCGCCTCCTTGGCGGCGGCCATGATGCCGCTGGAAAAGGTGGTGAAGTGCTGGACGTCCGCTGGCAACGGGCCGACGTAATCGACGCCGCTGAAGTGCGACAACTCGCTCACCTGCTGGAAGCCGATTTCGGCTTCCCCGCTGGCGATGATGTTGCCGACGAACACGCCGGTCGGTGTCTGCTTGAGCTTTCCCTTGATCTCGTCGGCGATGCCCAGGCGCTGGAAGAGGCCAAGCATATAGACGCCGCTCGGACCGGTCGAATAGCCGATCGACTTGGCGGCGAGGAGCGTCTTCTTGAGCGCTTCGGTCGTGCTGATGTCGGGCTTCGGCGCGCCGGCTTTGACGCCCACGCCTACCCCCGATTTCGCCAGATCGACGCGGCTGCCTGGCGCAACCCTGCCAGCTTTGATGTGTTCTTCGATCGACGGGGCAGACATGATCAGCAGGTCGCACGTCTCGCCGGCTGCTAAGCGCCTGTTCGCATCGAGCGTTCCCGTGAAGATCGTCGTGACCTTATGTCCGGATGCCTTTTCGAATTCCGGCACCAGTTCGCGATACGCTTCTTCGGTCGCCTGCGTGGACAGAACTTTGATTTCGGCGGCGTGGACCATGCCTGCGAACATCAACCAGCTGACGGTGCCAAGCACAACAGTCTGATTCCTCATCACCCTCCTCCTTCCGTTACGGCTTACTCAATCCATTCTACTGCGTGCGCGCCATTGGGCTGCTTGCGTTGCACGCCGGTTGGGCTGCTGACCGGGCTCTTCACTCGCGGATGCTGA
Organism: Xanthobacteraceae bacterium; assembly: GCA_045811545.1. Lineage (GTDB taxonomy): Bacteria > Pseudomonadota > Alphaproteobacteria > Rhizobiales > Xanthobacteraceae > VAZQ01. The sequence continues at coordinate 5,949 of JBJMTU010000277.1, forward strand.
TGCCGGCCTCTTTGATCAGCGGTCCCCACTTGTCCATCTCTGATTTGAGAAACCGTCCGAGCTCCGCCGGAGACGAGCCGATCACGAACAAGCCGAGCTCTTCCAAACGTCCTCTGATCGCGGGATCGGCCAGCGCGGCCGCGGTGTCGGCATGCATCTTCCGTACGATCGCCGCCGGCGTATTGGCCGGCACGAAGAAGGCGTACCATCCCGACACATCGAATCCCGGCAAGCCGCTCTCCGCCAGCGTCGGCACGTCCGGCGCTGCCGGCGAGCGTTTGGCGGTCGTCACCGCAAGCGCCCGCAATTGGCTCTGGTGCATCAGCGACAGCAGCGGGGCGATATTGTTGAAGAAGACGTCGACGCGTCCGGGGATCACGTCTTGGATCGCGGACGCCGCGCCGCGATAAGGCACCGTCGTCATCGCGATGCCGGCCGCGCGCTTGAACAGCTCGCCCGCAAGATGCGGCGCGGTGCCGTGGCCGGGGGTTGCGAAGCTCAGCTTGCCGTGGCTGGCCTTCGCGTAGGAAATGAACTCCGGCACCGAACGCGCGGGCGAGGAGTTCGGCACGACCATGGCGCAAGGATATTGCACGACCAGCGTGACCGGGGCGAAGTCGGCCACCGGATCATAACTGAGTTTCGGATAGAGGTATAAGTTGACCGCCTGAAAGTCCCCCGCGAGAAAAATTGTGTAACCATCGGGGGCGGAGCGGGCCGCGGCCTCGGCCGCGATATTTCCGCTGGCCCCGCCTCGGTTCTCTATCACCACTTGCTGGCCCCAGGTGTCAGACAGCCGGGCAGAGAGGATGCGGGCGATCGCATCGGCTCCCCCGCCCGGTGGAAACGGCACGATCAGGCGGATGAAACGATTCGGCCAAGTCTCCGTCGGCGTCTGAGCGAATGCAGCCGGACCGAGTGCGGCGGCAAACGCCAACGCTGCAGCGATGCCGATCAACTGGATGCGGCGGCCTTTGTCAGGCCATCTTGCGTTCACTCGCGGATGCTGATGCCGGCTTCCTTGATGACCGGTGCCCATTTGTCCATCTCCGCCTTGAGAAACGTCGCAAGTTGCTCCGGCGTCGAGCCCACCACCAACACGCCCAGTTGCTCGAGCCGCTCCTTGGTTGCCGGATCGTTTAGCACCGCCACCGTATCGGCATGCATCTTTCGAATGATCTCCGGCGGCGTCTTGGCTGGTGCAAATAGCGCATACCATGAGGAGACGTCGAACCCCGGAACGCCGGCCTCCGCGATCGGCGGCAGATGCGGCACCGCCGGCATACGCTTGGCAGTCGTCACCGCCAGGCCCTGGAGCTTGCCGCCTTGGATCAGCGGCAGCACGGCGCCGATATTGTTGAACATCACGTCGACGCGGCCGGGCACGAGATCGTTGAACGCAGGCCCCGCGCCCCGATATGGCACGTGCAGCATTTCGATACCGGCCATGCGCTTGAACAGTTCGCCGGAGAGATGCACCGAGGTTCCGTGACCCGAGGAGGCGAAGGTGACCTTGCCCTTGTTGGCTTTCGCATAGGCGATGAATTCGGCGACCGAATGGGCGGGCGAGGTCAACGGCACCGCCATGATGTTGGCATACTCGCAAAGAAGCGATACCGGCGCGAGATCGCTCATCGCATCGTAGCTGAGCGAGGGAAACAGGAAGCGGTTCACTGCGAGCGGCATCGATTGCAGCAACATCGTGTAGCCGTCGGCATCCGCGCGCACGACCGCCTCGGTGCCGATATTGGTGGAAGCGCCGCCGCGGTTCTCGACCACCATCTGCTGGCCCCAGATGTCCGAAAGTTTGCCGGCCACCACGCGCGCGATGGCGTCGGTTCCACCGCCAGGCGGGAACGGCACGATGAGGCGCACGAACCGGGTCGGCCAATTCTGCACCGATGAATCGCGGGTGGACGAACTCTGCGCGAGCGTTCGGCGGGCCAGCCATGGAGCGAATGCCGCCGTCGCGGCCATTCCGATCGCACGACGGCGGCTGATCATTCGTTGACCCTGATGTTGGCCGCCTTGATGACCGGTGCCCACCGCTCCATCTCCGCTTTCAGATGCGCGCCCAGTTGTTCGGGCGTGGAGCCCACTACGACGACGCCGAGCGCGTCGAGTTTGGCTCTTATTTGCGGTTCGGCAAGCACCGCGATCGTGTCGGTGTGCATCTTGGCGATGATCTCGGGAGGCGTCTTGGCCGGTACGAAGAAAGCGAACCAAGACGACGTGTCGTAGCCGGGCACCCCAGATTCCGCGATGGTTGGGATCTCCGGCGCCGTCGTCACTCGGTCGGCGGTGGTCACACCGAGTGCGCGCAATTGTCCGGATCGAACGAGCGGAAGACCCGAGGCCATCACCGCGAACGTGCAATCGACGCGTCCAGCGATCACGTCGGTGTAGGCGGGTGACGCTCCACGGTAGGGCACATGAATCAGGTTGACTTTGGCCATATGCTTGAACAGCTCGGCGCTCATATGCGGCGAGCTGCCATGCCCCGGAGAGGCAAAGGTGAGCTTTCCCGGCTCGCCTTTGGCCTGCGCAACAAGATCGCCAACCGAACGCAATGGCGAGGAATTCGGCACGACCAGCACGTTCGGAAAGAGGCAGATCAGCGTCACCGGGGCAAAATCGGCAAGCGGATCGTAATTGACCGATTCAAAGAGGTAGCGGTTCACGGCCAGTCCGGCCGCGGTGATGTACATGCTGTAGCCGTCGGGCGCGGAGCGCGCGACGAATTCGGAGGCGATATTGCCGCCGGCGCCAGGCTTGTTCTCGATCACCACTTGCTGGCCCCAGATTTCCGTCAGCCGCGCGCCAAGGATACGGCCGATGCTGTCGATCCCGCCGCCGGGTGTGAACGGCACGACGAGTTTGACGACGCGGCTGGGCCATCCTTGCGCGCCGGCCGGGCGCACGAGCGACGTCAGCGCGGACGTGGCAACAAGGCCGACGAAACGGCGGCGGCTGAGCATGGGCTCGTCGTCCTCCCACACCCCTCGCATCCCTCATCCGGAGCGAAGGCGCGCGCGCTCATTCGCGCGTCTCAATTTTTGGAGAGGCTACTGCCGCGCGCTGCGTCCCACAACGGCCCGGTGCCGCGGAAGGCCGCAGGCCTGGCGACCGCGAGCAGGCTAACTATTTACCTTTCCCCTCTGCGATCGGGGGGAGATCGGCATCGCTATTGACGGTCTTTTTACCCATATGCTCCCCGCCAGTGAGCAGGAATACCGCAAACGCGACAGCAATCAGTGCGCCCAAAATGGCACCCAGCGTCCCGTTCCGTGCTCTATTGTCGTTCATCACCGTCTCCGATCATGCGGACGTAAGTCCAACGCTCCTGCCGGTTCCGGGTTCCTGGCCAGCGGCGTTGGAACTGCGGCAGTCTTGTGGCACCTCGCGCGAGCATTTAACAAACGGCCAAGAGCGGCAGCGCGGGCGCAACGTCGCGGCATGAGTTGGCGGAAAATACGCTGATGAAATCCGAGCCCAGCAAAGGCACAACCGGCGATTGGGAGGTCGTGATCGGCATGGAAGTCCATGCCCAGGTGACCTCACAATCGAAACTCTTTTCCGGTGCGTCGACCGCGTTCGGCGCCGAGCCCAATTCGCACGTGTCCCTCGTCGACGCGGCCATGCCCGGCATGCTGCCGGTGATCAACGAAGAGTGCATCAAGCAGGCGGTGCGCACCGGCCTGGGACTCAAGGCGCAGATCAATCTGAAGTCGGTGTTCGACCGCAAGAATTACTTTTATCCCGATCTCCCGCAGGGCTACCAAATCAGCCAGTACAAATCGCCGCTTGTGGGCGAGGGCGAGGTTGTCGTCGATTTGCCGGACGGCGAGAGCGTGACTGTCGGGATTGAGCGGCTGCACCTCGAGCAGGACGCCGGCAAATCGCTGCACGACCGCCATTCCAGCATGTCGCTCGTTGACCTCAATCGTGCGGGCGTGGCGCTGATGGAAATCGTATCGAAGCCGGATATGCGCTCGTCCGACGAAGCCAAAGCCTATGTCGCCAAGTTGCGTGCCATTCTGCGCTATCTCGGTACCTGCGACGGCGACATGGAGAAGGGCAATCTGCGCGCCGACGTGAACGTATCGGTGCGCAAACCCGGTGCGCCGCTCGGCACGCGCTGCGAGATCAAGAACATCAACTCGATCCGTTTCATCGGTCAGGCGATCGACTACGAGGCGCGGCGTCAGATCGAAATTCTGGAGGACGGGGGCAAAATCGAGCAGGAGACGCGTTTGTTCGATCCCAACAAGGGCGAGACGCGCTCCATGCGTACCAAAGAGGAGGCGCACGATTACCGCTACTTTCCCGATCCTGATCTTCTGCCGCTGGAGCTCACGCCCGCTTACGTCGACGAGCTCAGGAGGCACCTTCCCGAATTGCCCGACGAGAAGAAGGCGCGTTTCACATGCGATTACGGCCTTTCCGGCTACGACGCCGGCGTTCTGGTTGCCGAGCGGGAAACGGCCGACTTCTTCGAAGCGGTCGCAAACGGCCGCGACGCGAAGGCCGCTGCCAACTGGGTTATCAACGAGCTCGCGGGTCGACTCAATAAAGAGGGCAAGGACATTTCTGCCTCCCCCGTGTCGGCCTCACAGCTCGGCGCAATGCTCGACCTGATCTCGGCCGGCACCATTTCCGGCAAGATTGCCAAGGATTTGTTCGAGATCTGTTGGCGCGAAGGCGGCGATCCGCGGGCGATCGTGGCGGCACGCGGCATGACACAGGTGACCGATCTCTCGGCCATCGTGCCGCTCGTCGACGACCTCATTGCCCAGAACCCGGACAAGGCGGAGCAGGCCAAAGCAAAGCCCGCGCTGATCGGTTGGTTCGTCGGTCAGGTGATGAAGGCGTCCGGCGGCAAGGCCAACCCGCAGAGCGTCAACGACCTGCTCAAGTCCAAGCTCGGCATCTGACCTCGCGCGTTCGAACGAGGTGACGGACGCGCGTCGTCACCTCGCCTTCGGTTCGCGATGCGACGCTCGCGCGCATGCTCGGCGGCGAACTTCATCCTGATCGACCGCGATACGCCGACCGAATCGCCGTCACGCGATTCGCGCAAAACGGCGGCTTGCACACGCTCCAACAGGCGCTCGCGCCGTTAATCATGAAAATATTTTCGTTGCCAAAATTCGCGACTCAGAGTCCGCGGAACGCCCTTGCGGCACGATCAAACGAACGGCGATGCGCATCATCGCGTCGATCATGCGCAATGCATATGCGCAGAATAATACTTGCAGCATAGAGTTTTCTCGCAATCGCTGCCTTCGCTAACGTTGACGCGACGGCGCTGTTTGCGATCACAGGCATGCGCCACCTCGCGCACTTCCATCGAGCGCGCGAGGCGCAAGCCCTTTGCGTCGTCAACACTTCCTTAAGCGAGACGCTGTTTTTTTCGTTGTGTTGGTGTATTCGGGATGTAGTGCATCTCGATCCCCGAGTGCACGCAGCGAACCTAAGCCATCTCACTACATTAGGAGGGCAACATGGCCAAGAAAGCTAAGAAGGCAAAGAAGGCGAAGAGCGCAGTGAAGAAGACTGCGAAGAAGACCTACAAGAAGAAGAAGAAGTAAGCTCGCCTTAAAAAATTGCCGGCGACTTTGATGCCGGCGACGTCACAAGAGCCGTCAGGACGGTTTGCTTCTAAGGAAGCGATTTTCGAACCGGCGGCTCTGGTCGACGAAAGAGGGTGTCGGCGAGACATCAGGTCAAACGGCTGCACCGCACGTTTCGACAGGGCTTGCTCTGGTGAAAAGCGGTTCGGCAGAAGAAAGAAGTTTTCTTCATCGGTGCGGATCCAAAGGTCCGCAGTTTCATCGGCACTCTTTGTCCGCTGAGATTTGGTCCTGACGTGTTCGCCGACGCCCTCGTTCCCCGCCCCGGCATCGCTGCCCGGCGCTTTGATTTCCCGAAGATTGCCAAACTCTCAATCCCGCTCCCCCCGCGGCTTCATG
>JBJMTU010000278.1:0-13934 GCA_045811545.1 Xanthobacteraceae bacterium
AAGCTGGTCCCGACGTCCAGCCCGGCCAGAGCCAGAAAGAAACGGGCACTGCCGAGGAGCGCGACGATGGCGATGAGATCGGCGGACCACGAGAACAGGAGACCGGTGCGGAATGTCGGCACCAAAGATGCCGCCACCCAGGTGGCGGCAAAAATGAGGTAGGGGATCACTCGGAACAGCCACGAGGCGTTCTCCGCGAGCACCACTTCCTTGCGCATGAGCCGCACAAGGTCGCGATAAGGCTGGATGACGGGCGGTCCCCGCCGGAGCAGGAGGCGCGCCTTCACCTTACGCGTGAAGCCGGTGAGCAGCGGCGCCAACAACAGCACCAGCAGCATCTGCGCACCCTGAATGCCAAAATCGAAAATCAGGGCCATATCGCAAGCACCAGCAACAGAAGGACGAGCGCGGCAAAGACCAGGCTGAGGAACTGTCGGATGGTCAGGAACTGCAGATGATTGAGTCGATCGGCGGCAAATCCGATGCCGCCGGCGATGGGCGCGTAGAGCGCATCCCAGACGAGATCGTGCAGGTCCACCATGAATCGCGCCGGCCGTCCGTCGCCTGGCGCCGGCATCTCGACATGCTCACGGGCGCGAAACACGACGCTGCCGAACACCCGGCGGATCGGCTGCGCGAAGCTCGAAGCGGTGTACTGAGTTGCTGGATTTGCATCCGGATATCCGCAGTCCCACGGCGGGGCGCGGCGCAACTTGTCAGAGGCCAGCCGATGGATCGCCCAGGCCGCGAACACGCCCGATAGGACCATGAATACGAAGACCAGTAGGCCGTTATAAGAGCTGCGGCTCTCGGCAATCGGCACGATCGAGAGCCAATCGACGCTGCCTTGCACCGGCATGCGGTCGCCCACCAAGCCCTGCACTACGGGCGCCAACGCATCGATGAAGACCCCGGGTAGGATTCCGGCAACAAGGCAGAGCGCTGCGAAAAAGAACATCGCCGCGAGAGAGAGCCGGTCGGTCTCGCACGCGCGCTCGGCTGCGGGCGTGCGCGCGCGGCCGAGAAAGGTGACGCCGAACGCCTTGACGAAGCAAGCGGCGGCCAGCGCCGCCGAGAGTGCAAGAAGGGCACCCACAGCCGGCACCAGCAGCTTGAGGCCCCAAGAGGGAAGCTGCGGGCTGAGCAGGATCGCTTGGAAGGTCAGCCATTCGGAGACAAAACCGTTGAGCGGCGGCAGCGCCGAAATCGCCGCGCAGCCGACGAGAAAGACAAACGCTGTCTGCGGCATGCGATGGATGAGCCCACCGAGGTGCTCCATATCCCGCTCGCCGGTGGCCGTCAGCACTGCGCCTGCGCCGAAGAACAGAAGGCTCTTGAAGACCGAATGGTTGAACACGTGCAGCAGGCCGGCCGTGAGCGCGAGCGCCGCTGCCCACGCCATGCCGTGTGCTTTGAAAGCAAGTGCAAGGCCGAGTCCGATGAAAATGATGCCGATGTTCTCCACCGTGTGGTACGCGAGCAGTCGCTTGAGGTCGTGCTGCATCAATGCATAAAGCACTCCCATCGCCGCGGTGACGCCGCCAAGTGCGAGCACGACCATGCTCCACCACCAGGCCGGAGTGCCAAGGAGGTCGAACACGATGCGCACAAAACCGTAGACGGCGACCTTGGTCATTACGCCGCTCATCAGCGCGGAAACGTGGCTCGGCGCCGCCGGATGCGCGAGCGGCAACCAGACGTGCAGTGGCACCAAGCCGGCTTTGGAGCCGGCGCCGATGAGCGCAAGGATCAGAATGGAAGCCGCGAGCGTTGCCGAGGGATGCCCACCACGGATGTCGCTGAAGGCATAATCGCCGTCTGGTCCCGCCAGCAAGCCGAACGTAAGCAGCAGCGCGAGCGTTCCGAAGCTCGCCATGATCAAGTAGACGTACCCCGCACGGACGTTCTCCACGACGCGGTGGTGCGCCATGACCAGCGCCCATGACGAAAGCGACATGAATTCCCACGCCACAAGAAATGTGAACGCATCGTCGGCGAGTACAACGATGTTCATGCCGGCGAGAAACGCCGGATAGAACGGCAGTACCCGGCGAGGGGCATGCTCGTGGCGACCGTATCCAAGCGCGAACAGGCTGGCAGCAGCTGCGCCGAGATTGACCACGGCGAGGAAAAAGGCGGAAAGCGCATCGAGACGGAAATGCGCTCCAAGCCACGGAATTCCGAGCGGAAGCGTGGCAACCGACGGACTATCGTAGATGCCCACGAGAGAGAAAAGCGCGATCAAGAGAAGCGCCAGCGACGCGATCAGGCAAATTCCGTACACGATGTGGCGCGAACGCGCAGCGTCGGCGAACATGAGGGCGAGAGCGGCCGTCGCGATCAGCGTGGCGGCGCCGGCAAGAGCTAGGAGCACCATCAATCAGCCCCCGTTCGGTGAATGGGCGCGCCGGCGAATGGACGGTTACAGGGCAAGCTCGTGCCTTATCTTTTCAGCCGCACGCCGCGCCCACCGCCAGCACTCACCGCTCCCTCGCTGATGAGTTCGATGCCCGCCGTTGCCAACGCGTCGACGAGCTTCATCAACGAATCCACATTTCCCCGGATGACACCGTCACTCGCTTCCATGCGCTGGATCGTGGGAAGCGAGAGATTCGAACGCTCCGCGAGCTGGCGCTGATCGATCCCCAGGAGTGCCCTTGCGGCTCGCATCTGAGCGCCGGTTATCATGTTTTAGATATCAGAATCGATAGTCCTTACATGGATACTAATGCGTAATTCACATAAGACGCCAACACAAGACCTAAAGTGATGGGCCGGTGGCGGCTGCCTAGGCCCGGAACAGCAGGCAGGCATCGCCGTAGGAATAGAATCGGTACCCCTCGCCGATCGCGTGCGCGTAGGCGCGCTTCATCAGGTCGAGCCCGCAAAACGCCGCGACGAGCATGAACAGGGTCGAGCGCGGCAAGTGAAAATTGGTCAGCATCACGTCGACCGCGCGGAAGCGATAGCCGGGGGTGACGAATAAAGCGGTCTCGCCTTCAAACGGGCGGATGGTGTCGTCGTCCCCGATGGCACTTTCCAACAGCCGCAGCGAGGTCGAGCCCACCGCGACAATGCGCCCGCCTGCCCGCCGCACCCGGTTGAGCGCATCCGCCGTCTGCGCCGTGACGCTCCCTTGCTCCGCGTGCATGCGATGCGCAGCCGTATCGGCTGTCTTGACCGGAAGGAACGTCCCTGCACCCACATGTAGTGTGACTTTGTGCAGCGTAATTCCCCGCGCCATCAAGCGTGACGTGAGCGCATCGGTGAAGTGCAGTCCCGCCGTGGGCGCCGCGACCGAGCCTTCGGCCTGCGCGAACATGGTCTGGTAGTCGGTTCGATCACGCTCGTCGGGGGAGCGCCGGATGTAGGGCGGCAGCGGCATGGCGCCGCGCTCGTCGACCGCTTGGTCGAGCACGGGCCCGTGAAAGGCGAAGGCGAGAGTGACCTCCCCGCCCTCGCCTTTGGCCTCCACGGTGGCATCGAGCTGACCGAGAAAGCAGACCTTGCCTTCATCGCCGAAGCGCACCACGTCGCCAGGAGAGAGCTGCTTGGCGGGCTTCACGAACGCACGCCAGCGCGAGCCGTCGAGACGCTGGTGCAGCGTTGCCTCGATCGATGGTTCCATTGTGCCGCGGCCAATGCGCCGGCCGCGCAGCCGGGCAGCGATCACTTTGGTGTCATTGACCACGAGCGCATCGCCTGCGCGCAGCAGGTCGGGGAGATCGCGCACGCCGCGATCATCCAGTTCCGGCGTCGAGCGAGGACGTACGACCAGTAACCGCGCCGCATCACGCGGCGACACGGGACGCAAGGCGATGCGCTCGGGCGGCAACTCGAAATCGAACAAGGCGGTGCGCATGGCTCTTCATACAGGCGCGCGCACGCAAGGTCATCGCTTGCGGGAGGCCGCACGAGCGGGACTAATGGTATTCGTCGTGAACCCTCGTGGCATCGTCGGTCACGGGCCGTAGGACCATACCAGCACCGCGACCAAGCTCACCCCAAGCGAACATCGTCAACGCACTCCTATCTGGCCTGTTCCCGCCGCGTGGAAATTCTTCTCGACTTGTCACGGCGCCTCGAAACGGCGTTTTCGATCAATTGGATCATTCCCCCATGCTGTTGTCGCGATTGCGTCAAACCATTTTCACAGGCGCAGCGTATCGGTTGCGCAACGATACAAGCAGGAGAGGCCAATGGGCGCCGTCATGGTCAGGTGTCCGCAGACCGGACGCGACATCCCCACCGGTCTGGTCACAGATCGCAAGAGCTTTGAGGCTACGCCGGTCTTCTTCGCGCGGGTCTACTGCCCCATTTGCCGGACGCAGCACGAATGGTTCGCCAAAGAAGCCTGGGTGTGCGAGGCCGAGCCGCGCCCAGAGCGTAACGCTTTGGTTTGAGGTTTGTGGATGGCGCGGGCGCTCACTGCGCCCCAATTCGCTTAGGATTCTTCTCCTGAAGCAATCGCCGAAGACGAACTCACGCGATCAAGCATCCGCCGCCAGCTTGGCCGAGACGATGCGATCCGGGTCGACCACCGGCTCGCCACGCTTGATCTTGTCGACGTTGCCCATGCCCTCGGTCACCTGACCCCAAACGGTGTATTTGCCGTTGAGAAAAGGTGCATCGGCAAAGCAGATGAAGAATTGGCTGTCGCCGGAATCGGGCGATTGCGCCCGCGCCATCGATACGGTTCCCCGGCGGTGCGGCTCTTTGTTGAATTCCGCCTTGAGCTTCTGGCCCGAGCCGCCGGTGCCGGTGCCGTGGGGGCAGCCGGTCTGCGCCATGAAGCCCTCGATCACGCGATGAAAGACGATGCCGTCGTAAAAGCCCTCGCGCACGAGCTCCTTGATCCGCGCGACATGGCCGGGGGCGAGGTCCGGCCGCATCTGAATGACGATCTTGCCCTTGGTGGTCTCGAGCGTGAGCATATTCTCGGTGTCGGTCATGGCGCGTTCTCTGCTTGTCTGAGCTTTCGTTGGTCGATGAAGCGGATGGTGAACGGACGGCCGGCCAATGCGTTCCCAAGCGTCTCGGTGAACGGCAGGGGCGCGCAGCGTTTGAGCATGTTGGCTACCGCAATACGATAGGCCAGCCGTTCATCATCCGACGCGCCCACGGACTCGAATGTGATTCTCGGCTGGCCGAAGAGTTCGCCGTTGCGGCGGAAGCTCATCTTTACCGTGATCTGCATGCCCGGGCGTGATTGATCGAGCGGCGGTGGAACCCAGCACGCCCGTAGCGCAGCACTGACCTCGTCGAGCGTGTTGATGGGCAACTGAGAAGTTTGCGCGGCCGCCGGCGTCAGCAGCGCCGACAGCGCCAACGTTCCAGCGATGGCCCGCAAGCAGGTGATCACGGCTGGTCCCGGTTGTCGACGAAACGGATGGCGATCGGCCGGCCTGCGACTGCATTGCCCAATCCCTCGCTGAAGTGCAGCGGCGTGCAGCGTTCGAGCGCCGCGCTAATAGCATGGAGGTAAGCTTCGCGGGTTTCCGGTGCAGCGCCCTCGCGGACATAGGTCACTCGCGGCGTGGCGATGATGTCGCCGTTGCGTTTGAAGGCAAAGCGCACGGACATCTGCATGCCGGAACGCGCCTCCTCCTTCGCGGGTGGGATCCAGCAGGCGCGAAGCGCGTCGAACATCTCGCGCAGCGTATCGAGCTTGTGATCGCCGCCCCCCTCTTCCGCCAGGTCGGCGCTCCCGGAGCGTTCACCCGCGGACGTGCTCTCGATGGTCAACCGCAAGTCCTGCCCAATCCAGTAGGTGGAGTAAGGAATACAATTGTGACGGGCAAAGACGCTGCATACGGTCGGAAAGCACGGCACCCTATTGAACATGCCGCAGGCCGCGCCCGCGGGGGCGGCGGCACTCACCGCCGCCGTCAAGATGACTGATCCGATCAGCGCGTAGGCCGTGCGCACCGATCCTCCTCGTCATTTGGCGTCCGCGGCGACCTGCACGCGCACCATGCGGTCGGGATCGACCACCGGCTCGCCCTTCTTGATCTTATCGACCACCTCCATGCCGGAGAGCACCTCTCCGACCACCGTGTACTTGCCGTTGAGGAATGACCCATCGGCGTACATGATGAAGAACTGCGAGTTCGCCGAGTTCGGATCGTTGGCGCGCGCCATGCCGACAACGCCGCGCTTGAACGGCACGTTGGAGAATTCGGCCGGCAGATTGGGATATTTCGAGCCGCCGGTGCCGTCGCCGCGCGCGCCGTCACCGGTCTGCGCCATGAAGCCGGCGATGACGCGATGGAACGGCACGTTGTCGTAATACTTCTCGCGCGCCAGCAGTTTGATGCGCTCGACGTGCTTGGGCGCGATGTCGTTGCGCAGCTTGACGACGATGCGTCCATATTTGGTATCGATCAGAAGCGTGTTCTGTGGATCGGCGCCGGGCGGCAGTTGTACTTGCGCGAGAGCAGGCGTCACACAGATGAGCAGGGTCAAAGCTGCAAACAGGCGGATCATGCAATCTCCCGGGTTCAACGGCCGGACATGCCGGCGAACTTTGCTTTCAAGCGGGTGGCGACCGGCGGCGGAACGAACGGCGAGACGTCGCCGCCCAGGGAAGCGATCTGCCGCACCAGTGTGGCGGTGATCGGGCGAACCGCCGGCGCGGCCGGTAGAAAAACGGTCTGCACCGCGGGCGCCATTGTGGCGTTCATACCTGCCATTTCCATCTCATAATCGAAATCGGTCGCGCTGCGCAGGCCGCGGATCAAGAGCGTCGCACCCTCGCGCTGCGCGGCGGCGACGACGAGATCGGCGAACATGATGCAAGCGAAATCGCAGCCGCTCGCGCGCGCGAGGGCGCCGCAGGTCTCCTCGACCATGGCGCGCCGCTCCTCGGCAGCAAACAGGGGCGTCTTGCCAGGATGGGTGCCGATCGCGAGCACCAGCCGATCGGCAAGCCGGGCGGCTTGGCGCACGATATCGAGATGGCCGTTGGTGACGGGATCGAATGATCCCGGAAAAAGCGCGGTGCGCGGCATGAAGGCGGTCTAGCGCGCGGTCCGGGGGGACCGCAAGGTCGGCGCAAGCGCAGCGGCGCCGGCCGGGGCCAATGGCGCGGAGCTGCCATTAGGTTGCCAATCCGCCCGGATGGGGGGCTCGGTAATCTTGTTCCTTCTCATGGGCTTACGCGTTTGCTTACACCAGAACGGTGAACTTCGCCTCGCCGGCAGGATTTCGCGTTGTCCCTTGCAAAATAATGCGTTGTGAATGGGAGGTAGCGAAACAGCCATCCACCGAGATGAACCGAGCGCTTCTTCGCTCGTTGCCGGCCTGGCATCAACCAGCGACAGCCGTCATGGAAATCACCGCCGCCGTAGTGCCCGAAAAGTTCGCTGCGTTCACGATCGACAAGCTCGAACTGACCGATCCGCGACCGGACGAGGCATTGGTCAGGATCGTGGCGAGCGGCATGTGCCAGACCGACCTGCACGGCCGCGACGGCTACTACGACACGCCCTACCCCGCGGTTTACGGCCACGAGGGCGCGGGAATCGTAGAAACAGTCGGCCGGAGCGTGACGAAATTCGCACCGGGCGATCACGTCATCCTCTCGTTTCCGTGGTGCGGCGCCTGTCCGAATTGCCGGCGCGACATGCCGTTCCATTGCATGCGGCACCGCGAGCTGAAAATGGGCGGCACGCGCCCCGACGGCTCCACACTCATGAGCAAAGGCGGCGCGCCGGTCTACAGCGCCTTTTTCCAGCAATCCTCCTTCGCCACTCACGCGATCGCCAACGAACGCTACATGGTCAAAGTCAGGAAGGACGCTCCACTCGAGCTCATTGGCCCATTCGCCTGCAGCGGACAGACCGGCGCCGGCGCGGTGCTCAACTCGATGCGGCCAAGGACGGGAGACTCGTTTGCGGTATTCGGCGTAGGCGCCGTCGGCCTGTCAGGACTGATGGCGGCCAAGATCGCCGGATGCGACCCGATCATTGCCGTCGACGTGCACGATGCGCGACTGGCGTTGGCGCGAGCGCTCGGCGCCACGCACGTCATCAATCAAAGAAGTCGCGCCGACGTCGTCGCCGACATCCGCAAGATCACCGGCGACGGCGTGCGCTTCTCCCTCGAGACGTCGGCGCAGCCTGCGGTTTTCCGCGAAGCGGTCGAGGCGCTGATGGCGGCCGGCACCTGTGTCCTTCTCGGCAGCGCACGCAGCGGCACAGAGGTGTCCCTGGAGATGCCGTTCCTGCAGTTCGGCCGCGTGGTGCGCGGCGTAATCCAGGGGGAAAGCCATCCGCAGGAATTCATCCCCAAGCTGGTCGACTTCCTCATGCAGGGGAAAATGCCGGTCGATCGCATGACGACCTTCTATCCCCTTTCGGAGATCAATCGCGCAGCGCAGGAATCTTCGCAGGGAACGACGATCAAGCCGGTGCTGCGCATGCCGCACTGAGCCGCCATGATCCTATGCGGCCGATCCGGCAAGCTGTGATATCATCGCATCCTTCTTTGGCCGTTGGCTTGGCCGTGACGCGAAGCATTCTTTGCCTTGCTCTGGTGGTCGGCGCTGCCCAATTCGGCGGCGCGGCGAGCCTCGCGCAAACGCCGCCCAGCGAGCGGGAGCTGCGGATCTATGCCGGTCTGCACGACGCCGCCGCACGCGGCGATGCCACCGACATCGAGCAGCTGGTCGCCCAGGGCGAAAAGCCCAACATCCAGGATGCCAACAGCCGCACGCCGCTGCACGTTGCCGCGTTCTTGCGTCGCCATGGGGCAGCGCGGGCGCTGCTGCGGCTCGGCGCCAATCCGAATGCCCTCGAGGCGCAGCGCTACGACATCGTCACGATTGCCGCAGTGAACAATGACCTCGAAATGCTCAACATCGCGCTCGAGGCAGGCGGCGATGCACGCGCGATCACCGGCCCCTACAAAGACACCGCGCTGATTGCGGCTGCCCACCGCGGCCACGTGGAGATCGTGCGCGCCCTCATCGCGGCCAAAGCGCCTCTCAATCACGTCAACGATTTCGGCCGGACCGCCCTGCTCGAGGCCGTCGTGCTCGGCAACGGCGGCCGCAATCACCGGGCCGCCGTTGAGGCGTTGGTCGAGGCCGGCGCCGATGTCACCGTGCCCGACCGGCATGGCATCACGGCGCTCCAACACGCCCGCACGCGCGGCTACTCGCAGATCGCGCGCATTCTGGAAAACGCCGGCGCGCATTGAGCGTTGCCGACCTGCTGCCCATGCGATCGGGCAGCCAGCGCGGTACGCGCGTGTCTTACAAATGCGCGCGAATGAACGCGCCGGCCGATGCGATCGCACGGCGGCCTGCTTCAAGCTGCGCCGCCCATAGGTGCCAAGCATGGATCATATGCGGCCAAATCTCGAGGTTGACCCGCACGTCGGCAGCGCCCGCCCGTCGCGCGATGCGAACCGCGTCGTCGAGCAGCGTCTCGGCCGAGCCGACCTGCACCAGCAGCGGAGGTAGCCCAGCGAGATCCGCATGCAGCGGCGACACCAGTGGATTCGTGGGATCGGCGCCCGCGAGATACGCGGACGCCAATTCCTCGAGATAGGACTTCGAGATCAGCGGATCGCTGGCCGCCTTTTCCGCAAGGCTCGCGCCGGTCATCCGGAGGTCGACCCAGGGCGACACCAGCCACGCGCAGGCAGGCAGCGGCTCTCGCGCGTCGCGCACACTTGTCATCAGCGCGAGCGTGAGGCCGCCGCCGGCGCTGTCGCCAGCGATCGCTATCTTGGAGGGAGCGAAGCCTTGATCGAGGAGAAAGCGATAGGCCGAGCGCGCATCCTCGATCGCGGCGGGGAATGGACGCTCGGGCGCGAGCCGGTAGCCGACGGCGAGCGTGCGCGCTTGGGCCGCGCGTCCAGCCTCGGTCACCATGCCGCGGTGGCTGACGATCGAGCCTGAGCAATAGCCCCCGCCGTGAAAGAACAGGAGCACCTTCGACGGATCGCTCCTCGGCGCGAGCGACCACTCGGCGGCAATGCCGTTGGCATCGATCGGCTCCAGCCCGATGTCGCCCGCGAGAGGAGCGGTTGACCCAATAGCGTCGAGCCGCTGGCGTCGCTCGGGAAAGCTTGTCGGCCTCGGCTCCGAACGCAGCAATTCGCGGACAGCATCGATCTCGCTGCTGGACATGTGCGCATCCGGTCTTGCTCAGGCGCTTTCCGCCAACTGGCTTTCGTCCGGACCCGACGAAGCGCATCTGGCGCGTGGCGCTTTATCTTTTGTTTAGGAAATGTCCTCGCCCCGTTCGATCCGTCGCATCAGCCGTTCGAGCTTGTCCGAAGGCTTGGTGCGCAGATCGGCGTCGTACATGCGACGAAGCTGCTCGGCGATGGCAAACAGCGTCTCGGTACCCAAGCGAACAACCTTGTCCTTTGTATCGTCCTCGGGCACGGACATCTCGGATCGGCCTGTCTCAGAACGCATTACCAAACCGTTTGCCGAAGTCGGTTAACGCCGGCGCCTGGCAGAAGGTTCCTTCGCAAGGGTGGTCTGGCGCGCTTGAACCGTCTCTAGATTAACGCGCGGATCGCTGCCCGCAGAGGCATGCGTCGCGCATGCTGTACAGCGATCATAAGGCTTCGAAAGCGAGAGGACAAATGAGCGCGGGAGGTGTTTTCGCCGCGAGTTCAGCTTGGCCGCGCGGACACTATGCCGGTCGCCGCGCCAACGACAACCACACGCCGCCGCCAATCAAAGCCACGCCGGAGAGCCGGCCCAACAGTTTCGCCCGCCACGATTGCATGAACCACACTCGCCCGAGCCCGGCCGCCACCGCCCAGCCGGAATCGGTGATCGCGGCGAGCACGACGGAAACGGTGCACATCAGCGCGAGCTGTGGCTCAACCGGCAAGCCGGGATCGACGAACTGCGGTAAGAAGGCCGTGAAGAACGCGATTGTTTTCGGGTTCGATAGGGCAACCGCAAAGCCGCGCCAGACATGCACGTGCCCGCGCGGGAGGCTGGCGGCGCCGGTCTCGCCGGCGTGACGCCATGCCTGGATGCCGAGCCAAATCAGATAGGCCGCGCCGATCCAGCGCAAGATTTCGAACAACGTGGCGGCGTTCCTGACCACCCAGCTCAAGCCGAACGCGATCGCGGCGAGCAAGAGCGCGTTGCCGAGCGTGGTGCCGACGACGGTAGTGAGCGCCGCGCGCATGCCCTCCCGCGCGCCGGTCGCGATGACCAGCGTGACGATCGGCCCAGGAGTGATGACCAGGACGGCAGTGATGAGGAGAAAGGCGGCAAACAGTTCCCAATTCATCGCGACTCTAAGCTTCCCGCTCGTTTAGTGCCGCGTGCCGCTGACTCGTTTTCGCGAAGACGAGCGGATATTTAAACGAGCGGAGGTTCTAGCCACCGTTTTGGTCATTTTCTTCGCTGATGCGCTCGACCGAGACCACGCGCTCGCCCTCCGCGGTATCGAACACGATCACGCCCTGGGTCGAGCGGCCGGCAATGCGGATGCCCTCGACGCGGGTGCGGATGAGCTGGCCGCCGTCGGTGACCAGCATGAGCTGATCCTCGTCCTCGACCGGGAAGGAGGCAATCAGCTTGCCGGTTTTCTTCCTGATGCTGCCGTCACGCTCGCGCACATCCATGGCGACGATGCCTTTTCCGCCGCGCCCGGTGATCCGATATTCGTAGGAGGAGGAGCGCTTACCAAAGCCGCGCTCGGAAATCGTGAGCACGAACTGCTCCGCAGCCGACATGTCCACGTAGCGCTGCTCGCCGAGCTCGATCGTATCAGCGGATACCTGCGTTTCTTCGGCGTCGAGCGGCGTTTCTTCGGCCTCGGTCCCATTGAGACCGCGCCGCACGGCGCTCGCGCGTTTGAGATATGCAGCGCGTTCCTCGGCGCTCGCATCCATATGGCGCAGAATCGAAAGGGAAATGACCTTGTCGCCTTCGGCGAGCGCGATGCCGCGCACACCCATCGACGTGCGACCCTGAAACACGCGCACGTCGGTGACCGCGAAACGAATGCATTGCCCGCCCGCCGTGGTGAGCAACACGTCGTCCCGTTCGGTGCAGATCTGCACGTCGACGATGCCCTCGCCCTCGTCGAGCTTCATGGCGATGATGCCGGAGCGGCGCACATCGACGAAGTCGGATAGCTTATTGCGCCGCACCGTGCCGCGCGTAGTGGAGAACATCACGTCAAGCTCGCTCCAAGTCGCCTCATCCTCCGGCAGCGGCATGACGGTGGTAACCAGCTCGCCCGGCTCGAGCGGCAGGATGTTGATCAGCGCCTTGCCGCGCGCCTGCGGTGCCGCCTGGGGCAGCCGCCAGACCTTTTCCTTGTAGACCCGGCCGCGGGACGAGAAGAACAGCACCGGCGTATGAGTGGAAGCCACGAATAGCCGCGAGACGAAATCCTCCTCGCGCGTCTGCATGCCCGCGCGGCCCTTGCCGCCGCGCCGTTGCGCGCGGTAGGTCGAGAGCGGCACGCGCTTGACGTAGCCAAGGTGGGAAACGGTGACGACCATGTCCTCGCGGTGGATGAGATCTTCTTCCTCCACCTCGCCTTCCTCATCGATGATGACGGTCCGCCGCGGCGTGGCAAACTTGTCGCGCACCGCTCTAAGCTCGTCCGTTACGATGCTCTGAATGCGCGCCCGCGAGCGCAAGATGTCGAGATAGTCGGCGATCTCCTCGGCGAGCTTGTCGAGCTCGGCCTTGATCTCGTCGCGGCCAAGCGCGGTCAAGCGCTGTAGGCGCAGGTCGAGGATCGCTTTGGCCTGCTCGGCCGAGAGCTTGTAAGTGCCGGTCGTCGATACCTTGTGCCGCGGATCGTCGATCAGCGTGATCATCGCCTCGACCTCACGCGCCGGCCAGTCACGCGCCATCAAGGCTTCGCGCGCCACATTGGCGTCGGAGGATCCGCGAATGAGCTTGATCACCTCATCGATATTGCTGACGGCAATGGCGAGCCCGACCAACACATGGGCGCGATCGCGCGCCTTGCCGAGCAGATACTTGGTGCGCCGGGAAACCACCTCCTCGCGGAAGGCGATGAAGGAGGTGAGCAGGTCCTTGAGATTCATCACCAGCGGGCGACCGCCCTCGAGCGCGACGACATTGGCGCCGAAGGTCGATTGCAGCGGCGTGTAGCGGTAGAGTTGGTTGAGCACGACGTCCGCCATGGCCTCGCGCTTGAGCTCGATGACGACGCGATAGCCGTTGCGGTCGGACTCGTCGCGCAGCGCGGCGATACCGTCGATCTTCTTGTCGCGCCATAGTTCCGCAATTCGCTCGACCATCGCCGCCTTGTTCACCTGGTAGGGAATCTCGCTGACGATGATCGCCTCGCGTTCGCCGCGCAGCGTCTCGATCTCCACCTTGCCGCGCATGACGATCGAGCCGCGGCCGTGGGTGTAGGCGGCGCGAATGCCCGCGTGCCCAAGAATGACGCCGCCGGTCGGGAAGTCGGGGCCGGGAATGATGCCGATCAGCTCGTCGATACTCAGGCCGGGATTTTCGATCAGCGCGATGCAGGCATCGATCACCTCGCCGAGATTGTGCGGCGGGATGTTGGTGGCCATGCCGACCGCGATGCCGCCGGCGCCGTTGACCAGGATGTTGGGGAAGCGCGCCGGCAGCACCTGCGGCTCGCGCTCCGAGGCGTCGTAATTGGGCTGGAAGTCGACCGTGTCCTTGTCGATGTCGTCGAGCAGGGCGTTGGCGACGCGGGCGAGCCGCGCCTCGGTGTAGCGCATCGCCGCCGGCGGATCGGGGTCCATCGAGCCGAAATTGCCCTGGCCGTCGATCAGCGGGACGCGCATCGACCAGTCCTGGGTCATCCGGGCGAGAGCGTCGTAAATCGCGCTGTCGCCGTGCGGGTGATACTTACCCATGACGTCGCCGACGATGCGGCTCGACTTGCGGTACGGCCGCCCGGCGACATAGCCCGCTTCCTGGCAGGCAT
>JBJMTU010000279.1:0-14186 GCA_045811545.1 Xanthobacteraceae bacterium
GCCACGTCCATGCCAAGCTCGTCGAAGTAGCCCTTGGTAATCGCCACATAGGCCGGCGCATACAACACCGAGCGCACGACCTCGTTGTAGCGGACCTTCACGCGCGGTTTCGACTGTGAGAACGCCCGCAGCGGAGCGGCGGCAGACAGCAGCGTCGCGAGACCCGTCTGCAGAGTGCGGCGGCGATTCCACATGATAGTCCCCGCTACGTGATCGCGATGAGCACCGGCGATCGAAATCTAACCACCGATTCCGGCAAAAGGCCACAGAGGCCCAGCCCGAGGGGGCCGCCCTCGACGGTCATGCCCGGGGCGCGAGCCGCGTCAGAATGTCGTCCAGTCGCCGGACCGCTCGAACGCGGCGGCGGCGCGGTAGATCGTGTCCTCGGCGTAATGGCGGCCAACCAGCATGAGCCCGATGGGGCGGCCGTCTTCCATCCCGCATGGCACGCTGATCGCGGGATGCCCGGTCACATTGAACGGGCAGGTGTTGCGAGTCGGTTCCCAGCTTCGGCGCGTGATCTCCTGCGGCGTTGCGTCCTTGCCGGGAATTGGCGTCGCCTTCATCGGCACCGTCGGCAGCAGTAGAAGGTCGTGTGTCGCTAGCACGGCGTCGTAACCCGCGCGCACGCGCCGGCGCAGGTTCTGCGCCTTGGCGTAGAAGCGGCCGCCATAGCGGTCGAGCGTGTACCTGCTGAAAATCGAGGCGATCTTGAGCGTATCGGCGAATTCATCGGCGCGATTGCGCCAGCCCATCGCGCGCTCGAGCAGGCTCGTGACGTAAAGCCCTTCGTGTCCGATGCCGGCACCGTTCATCTCCAGCAGCATGACGCAGGCCGCGTCGCCGCGAATCGCCGCCCACACGGGAAAGCCGAGCGCATGGGTAGGCACCGACACCTCCTCGACGATCGCGCCCAATTTGGCGAAGCGGTGCGCGGCCTCGCGCACATGGGCGTCGACGTCGCCTTCGGAATTGGGATGGCCGAAGCCTTCCTTGACGATGGCGATGCGCAATTGCTCGATCCCGCCCGCGAGCGCCTCGGTGTAGCGGCCGGGCGCAACACCGCGCTGGCGCGTGTCGAGGCCGTCGGGCCCGGCGATCACCTCCAGCAACAGCGCGTTGTCGCGCACGTTGGCGGTCATCGGCCCGCAGGTATCGATTGTGATCTCGAGCAGGCCGATGCCGGTATAGGGGACAAGCCCGAAGGTCGGCTTTAGTCCGACGATGCCGCAATGGCTCGCCGGGATGCGGATCGAGCCGGCCTGATCGCCACCGATCGCCATGTCCACCTCGGCGGCGGCGACCAGCGCCGCGCTGCCGGAGGACGATCCGCCCGCGGTATAGCCGCGCTTGCGCGGATTGTGCACCGGACCCGTCGAGCTGGTGTGGCTGCCGCCGGAGACGCAGAAATACTCGCATACTGCCTTGCCGGCGATCTCGCCGCCGGCATCGAGAATGCGCTCGACCACCGTCGCGTCGACCTCCGGCACATAGCCGTCCAATAGCTGCGCGCCGATCATCATCGGCACGCCGGCGAGGCAGACATTGTCCTTGAGCGCGACGCGGCGGCCGGCGAGCTTGCCGCCCGGCTTGCCCTTGATCGACGTCTTCACGTACCAGGCGCCGTGCGGATTCTCCGCCGCCGACGGCCGATACCAGCGGCCGCGCGGATATTTCACCGGCGGCAATTCGTCCGGCGTTGCATCGAGGACAGCATAGGCATCGGCGATCGGAGTGATGATTTGCTCGACGGCGTTGAGATAGGCGTCGCCCGGTTTCATGCCGAGCTTGTGCGCCGCCTCGCGCAAATCCGCGACGGTTGGTTTCTCAAACATGATCGCTCCTTGCCGGCGAACCAGTGGTTTCGGTCGAGGTGGCGGTCCATTATTTCGAGCGCGATATTGCCGCGCAAATGCCACGTGCTCGCATCGTCGGCTCTCGGAGGCGTCTTTAACAGATCGAGGTAGTACCGTGCCATGCCGATAGAGGGGCAGATGGCCATCCTGCTCAAAAAACATCCTTGAGATGGTGCGCTTTGCGATCGCAAACATGACCCGAAGCAGTCACCGGTTTTCCGTCGCAACCGGCCCAACGTGATGTGCTATTCTTAGTTTATTAAGCTGGAGGCGCCTCATCACGCTGCTCGGCGAAGCGAGCTACTGAAAAATCGATTTGGCCCTCAAACTCGACGCTGAAAGCCTCTCAAGGGTATGAATTTTCTCAGGAGAAAAGGATGATCACGCCCGTTGTGCCCAATCAGTTTGCGGTCGGCAAAAACAGAATCGTTCACAAACCGACGACGGCGACGTTTAGCTTCGACACCGGCGACACGGTCTTCAAGAGCGTTGATTGGGGACGGGCGGGCAAACAACCATCATCTGCTGCGGATTATCGAAAAGACGACATCATGCGGGTGGCGCAGCAGTTGTTGAACAAGCTGCCGAGGTAGACGACAATGTCGGTGGTCGGGTGACCGATGCAATAATCAGTCCAGCGTCGAGATCAGGCCCCGCGTCGTCGCGACGATCCAGCGGCTACCCCAGCGCACGATCGAATCGATCCGGCCCACGCCCGGCACCGTATCTCCCTGCGTCACGCGCCAGACGCCGTCCGGCCCCTGCAACACGACCGTATTGCCGATCACTTCGCGAATCGTCCAACCCTCGATGGTGGTCGGCCGCGTCTCCGGCACGGCGGTGAGCCGCGGATCGATCTTCGCGCGCTCCTGCATCGAAATGCTGCTCGTCGTGACCACGTCTCGATTTGGCGCCGCGCTTGCTTCCCTCATGCCGCGCGCGGAGCTGCGCTCGACAATCCTCGCGCGCGGGCCGGCAGCCCTGCTTGCCTCGCGATCGGATTTGGCGGCGGCGCAACTTCCCTCGCGCGCGCAGGGTGAAACGTCGGCGTGCGGCACCGCCGCCACGGTTGCTGGAACGAAGAAGCGCGACGACACGAATCCACCGATCCACCCCAGGCAAAGCCCAACCGCCAGCGCGCCCCCGAGAAGCGCGAGCTGGATCCATTGCGCGGACACCGCAGGCTCGGCAACCGCGAACTCGTCGCGTCGCGGTAGTCTGATCTCGTCATCGACCCTGATCTCGTGATCGCGCGGCGGCGCCGAGTCGGCGACGATGGGCTCGATCAGCAGGAATTTGGACGCGGCTCCCTGCGCAAGCTCACGCCCGGCCCGGCGCTTGTTCGTGTCGTCGTTCGTTTCTCGTGCCGCCGACCAAAGAACGAGCTGCTGGGGACCGCTTTCGGCTGCCGCGGAGCTCGACCCGGCTGTGCCACGGGGTCTCGGCCGCTCGTCGTCCATGATGGACTCCTCGATGCGAGCCACGGGTTCGTGGGTCGCACGCCGGGATGATCCGCCCCAGAGCTAAACGGAAGCTTAACCGGCGCCTCAACTGGAAACATTTGCGGCGCCGATTATTAGGATGAGGTTAACCTAAGCAACGAGCACGGATGCACTGCAGCGCCGGTCACCGACGCGCGCCAAAACGAGCGCTGGACGGATTCCGCGGGAGGCGTTCGAAATATCCAATTCCATTGTGGCTTCGCTTTCCCATCAGCGCGAAGATGGCGGCCTGGGGATCCGTGCATCGGACGATCCATCTGTTGCCCGGCACTTCAACCGGACCCTCGAGGATCGCGCCGCCACCCGCCTTCACCCGCTTTATCGCCACGTCGATATCGCCGACGTTGAAGTAATAGAGCCAGAACGGGACCGGCTCCATCGCAGGCTTGGTGTATATGCCGCCGATCGTCTCCCCTCTCGCGGAGAACAGCTGATACGTGCCCACCGCGCCGGTGTCGGTCAGCGCCTTCTGCCAGCCGAAAAGCTCGCGATAAAAAGCAAATGCTTGCTCCCAGTCGGCGGCGAGCAGTTCGTGCCAGCCGACGCGGCCTGGCGCATCGAGCTCGGCGGGTTGCTGTTGATCGCCGTTGAGCCATTTGAGCAGCGCAATCGTCGCCATCTGCGAATCGACGGCGATGGAAAAGCGGCTCACGTTGGGAATTTCCGTCGGCGGGACGTGCACGGCGCCGCCGAGCTCTTCGATGCGATTGGCCGCGGCGTCCACATCGTCGACGCCGACATATCCGAGCCAACTCGGCCTGAGCCCCGAGGCGGTCGCCTCCTTCGGCAGTTCCATCAGGCCGCTCACCGCGGCCCCTGCCGCAGTAAACAGCGTGTAGGCGGGGCCGGACGCCGGCACGTCCTGCGTGCCCCAGCCCAGGACGTCGCCGTAAAAGGCCTTCGCGGACTCCATGTCCGTTGTCGCCAACTCGTACCAGGCGAAACGGCCATGCAAATGCGCCATGTTTGCGTTTCTCCCATGTGAGCGCGCATGAGGCGTCGCGGGTCGCACTCGGTAGGGCTAGCCTACTTCATAGTCGCAGCGACGGCGATGTCGTGCACGATGTCGGGGAACCGGATGCGCCTCAGCGCGTTTTGTGAGCGCGGCCGGCCGCGATTCGCGTGTTTTATGAACGGTCGTTCACGTTCTCGGCGGCGACTCGAGCGCTTGTAAGTCCGAAGTAAGCTATCTCACCTCGCGTATGTAAACAGCCTTGCCAGCTGTCTGCGCGAACGCTACGAATACCGCTATTAGTACGGTCCACTTCGTCGAACACCTGCTGGAAGGTACGGGAGGACTAGACAATGCCGCACAAGCAAGCTTCGAAGCGAAAGGGTCGCAAGGAGGCTGTACCGGTTGTCGGAGTCGTCGGCGTGTCTTTGTCGCTCGCGGGCGGGGCATCCGCCGCGACCGCTGTGCCGGCCGCGGATACGCCATCCCGGGATACCGTGCTGCCGCAAATCACGCTTAGCGAAGAAGAAATCGCCGACGTCAGCTTGGGGACCTTCTACGTCTTCGACAAGGAGCACGCCGGCACGCCCTACATCGGGGAAAAGATTGCGCAGCGGTGCGGAGGCTGCCGCTGCGGCGGTTGCAGGGGCTGCGGCAGAGGCTGCGGTTGCCGCTGCGGCGGCTGCGGCGGTTGTGGCTGCGGAGGCTGCGGCTGCTGCTTGTCCTGGGGACGTTGCCTCATCTGCTAGTCTCCAACACGTTCCGATTACGTTGACAGATGCAACTCGTTATGGCCGGGTTCAGATCGGACCCGGCCATTTTCTTGCGCGCGCGGTACGGCGGTACATCGCAACGCGATGCGCCAACAACGCCATCCTACCTCGGTCGCGATAGCTAGCGGCGCGCGTGCTCAACCTCATGACTCGCCATCGCCGCAAACGCATTGCGCAGCGTCACAACAGAGACATTGCAAGCTTCGCGCCGAATTTCAGCGTGTATGTGCTGCCGGGCGATGTCGTGTGCCTCTATTCCGAGGACCGCAAGTTCTTTCTGCACGGCGAGCTTTATTGTGCGCTCGCATATGCCATAGGGGAGGGCGGCAGGAGTTTGCGGCAGCTCGTTTCCGAGCTGGAGCACAAGTTTCCCGCCGACAAGATCAACGAAGCGCTCAAGCGTCTCCTGGACCGCCGTTTCATCGTCGCGAAAGCGCACTCCCCGCGGGACACCGTGGCTGCGTATTGGGCGAGCCTCGGCCTTTCGTTAGAAGATGCGGAAAATAATCTCAACAAATGCCCTGTGCGCATCCAATCGGTCGACGTGCGCGGTGCAAAAGAGATCGAGTCTGCGCTGCGCGGGCTGGGTGTTCGCGTCGTGCAGCGCTCCGCCCAGCTGACGGTCACGCTGGTGAGCGACTATCTCGACGCACGATTGGCCGAAGTGAACCGGCAGCATTTGTCGGACCGCACGCCCTGGCTGCTGGCTCAACCCTCCGGCATTTTCCCCCTCGTAGGGCCGGTGTTCCGGCCGGGCAAGAGCGCCTGTTGGGGCTGTCTTGCCGAGCGGATGCAGCGAAACCGAGAGGTCAGGGCGCTCCTCGACCGCGGAGGAGCGCAGCGCGTCGCCACCTCGCCGCTCGCCCGCGGCGTGCTCGGGCGAAGCGGGATCGAGCTTGCGGCCGTCGAGATCGCAAAAGCGATCGCCACCGATTTTCGCACCGACCTGGGCGATCACATCATCAGCCTGGAGCTGCTGGGCTCGACCATCGTGCGCCATTACGTGGCAGCCCGCCCGCAATGTCCGGTTTGCGGCCGCAAGCAGCTGCGCAACCCAGGGCGCGCGCCAGCGCCGGTCGAGCTCGGCGCCGGCGGGAAGCTCATCATGACAAGTGGCGGATACCGCACTGTGTCCTCGGGCGCCACGGTGGCGCGGTTTCGCAAGCACGTAAGCCCGCTGACCGGCGTGGTCTCACGCCTCGAGCGCATCCAGGCTGACCTGCCCATGAACACGAACTATCTCGCCACGCACAATTTTTCGGCGCCGGCCAGGACGGTCAACGAGCTGAGGGCGGGACTGAGCGGCGGCAGCTTCGGCAAGGGCAGCACGGCCGAGCAGGGTGAAGCGAGCGCGCTCATGGAGGCGATCGAGCGCTATTCCGGAATTTTTCAGGGCAACGAGATCCGGATGGCGCGCCGGTTCACCGATTTTCGCGAAAGTGAAGCGATTCATCCAAACGACGTCTTGCTCTTCAGCGAGGCGCAGTACCGGCGAGGGCAGGCGCCGACGAGTGACCCCGACGAGATCCCGCCGGCGCTATTCGATCCCACGGCCAAGATCGAGTGGTCGCCGGCCTGGTCTCTGCGCGACAGAAGGTTCAGGTATCTTCCGACCAGTCTGCTCTATTTTTTCTATCGAGGCCCGGGCTACCAGCACCACGCGGATTCCAACGGATGCGCGGCAGGCAACACGCTCGCCGAGGCGATTGTCCAGGGGTTTCTCGAACTGGTGGAGCGGGATGGATACGCGATCTGGTGGTACAATCGATTGCAGCGGCCGGAAGTCGACCTGGGGCAGTTCGATGATCCTTACATCCGTGATCTGAAAATGCAGCTCGCGGAAACCGGACGTCGCCTTTGGGTGCTCGACGCCACCAGCGATCTCGGAATTCCCACGTTTGTGACGATCGCGCATTGGATGCAAAACAAGCAGGAGTTGGTCGAGTTCGGTTCCGGCGCCCACTTCGACTCGCGCGTTGCCCTGCTGCGCGCGATGACCGAGCTCAATCAATTTCTCTCCATCGGTCTCATGGGCGCTCGCAACCAGAACCTTTTGGATCAAGCGTCAAACCAAAAATCGAATGCAGAGGGCTCTCCGTCGTTTCGGCTCGAAGACTATTCCTACTTGACGCCGAGCGGCGCCGTCCGACCGGCTCTCGGGTCGAAGTTCGGCGGTCTCGACGCGCGCGAGCAGGTGACCGCCTGCGTCAATCTCGCCAAGCAAGCGGGTCTCGACTTCCTCGTTCTCGACCAAACGCGCCCCGATATCGAGGTCCCGGTGGTCAGAGTGATTGTTCCAGGCTTGCGACATTTCTATCGCCGCTTCGCGCCCGGCCGCCTTTACGACGTTCCCGTCAAGCTCGGATGGCGAGACCGGCCGCTGTCGGAACACGAGCTCAATCCGCTTCACCCCCACACGTGAGGGTCATCCCGCTTGGGCGCTCCGGGAGCAAAGCGAAGCCGAAGAGCTGCACCGGCAACGCTGTCGGCCCGGCTCGGTCCTCACGTCAGGCTGGAGATGGACGCGGACGGAACGATCCGTGCCTGCTTCGCTGGGCATTCGATTGGCTTGGGACAGTTCAGCGCAGCCGCCGCGGATCGCGCGCAGGAGCTCCGCACAGGTCTGCCGCTGCGCTCGTTTGTGTCCGGCCGCCGCCGCACCGACAAGGACATTGATCGATTGGTCCGCCGCTTGGCCCGACACGGGTTGTTGGAGTATCGCCTCGGGCGATCGCGCAATGGCGAGGAGCAGGCCATCATCGAACCGCAGCTTGCCGATTATTGGCCGCGAACGCCGCCGCTGCGCAATGCCGACGCTCTGGTCCTGTCTCGGTTCGCGTATCTGCGCCGGCGCGCGAACGAGATGGTCCTGGAGTCGCCGCGCGCCGGCGCGTTGTTCAGGATTTGCGACCCCAAGATTGCAGCGACGCTCGCCATGTTGGCCACACCGCATCGGCTCAAACAGCTTCGTCGGCAAACTGGCTTTCCCGGACTCGAACTTCTCGCCCTCCTCGTCGATTGCCAAATCCTGTTCAAGATCGACTCCCCGCGCGCCAGCGGCCTGCGGCCGGAGGAGGGCGACCACGACCTCGTGCTTTGGGACTTTCACGATCTCTTGTTCCACGCGCGCAGCAGCGAAGGCCGGCACGCCAACCCGCTGGGCGGGCTTTATCCCTATGCGAATGTCAGGCCTCCGTTGCCCGCGGTGCGGCCCAGTTGGGCCGGACGGAAAATCGATCTGCGCGAGATCTCCGTCGAGCAGCCGATCTCGGCGGCACGGAGGCTGCTGGACAAGCGACATTCGACGCGCGACTTCGATGACCGGCGCCCGATCACGTTCGCGGAGCTTGCGCGGTTTCTTGCCGCCACCGCCCGCGTCCAATCGAGCTTTGAGAGGAGGATCGATCTCGGCGAGGGAGGTCCAGTGGTCACGTACGCCCCGAGGCCGTATCCGTCCGGGGGCGGCAGCTACGAGTTCGAGCTCTACCTCGCCATCGACAAATGTGAAGGGCTTGCCCGCGGGTTCTATCATTATGACGCCGGCGCACACGCGCTCGTCGCCATCGAGGTGCGTGCCAACGAGCTCGACTCGCTGTTGATGGCAGCCGAATTCGCGATGGCCGCAACCGCTCCGCCGCAGGTCCTGATCTCCATCGCCGCGCGGTTCGGCCGAGTGTCGTGGAAATACAGCTCGATCGCGTATGCGCTCATTCTCAAGGATGTCGGCGCACTGATGCAGACGTTTTATCTCATGGCGACCGACATGGGGCTCGGCGGATGCGCCATCGGAATCGCCAATATCGATCTGTTCGCGAAAATGACGAGCATTGCATTTCACGTCGAGGGGCCGGTCGGTCAATTTGCGCTCGGCCGCGCTGCGAAGCTGGACGCGCCCCACCTGACGAGATTATCGTAGGCGCGGCTTTGTCCACCTACATTTGCCGCAGCCCATGAAACCTTGGCGGCTGATCGTTGCGCTCGTGACCACGATCCTGTTCGGCAGTCTGCTGGGGTGGCAGGCCGAGGCCGGGACATGGATATGCTGGTATCCCGATCGCGTGTGCACGATCGTCAAATCCGCTGCGACAGCTCCCGATTGGACGCGCTTCCGTCATCGCAAACCGCCTCCATGCCCGCGAGGATTTTGGGGAGTGTGTGGTGAGTGTCCCTGTTAGGCTGAGGCTTGTAGCAACGCCCACTCGGCATCATCGTTAGGCCGACGTCGTCGCGCGAGATCCGAGGGAGGATCGCCATGACGCTTGCTCGCCGCAAATTCTTGCGGATCGCCGCGAGTGCCGCCGCGCTCTCGGGCATTGCGCCTGCCGCCAGCGCGCAGAACTACCCGGCGCGGCCGCTGCGCCTGATCGTCGGCTATCCGGCCGGCGGCTCGACCGATCTGGTAGCGCGCCTCATGGGCGCCTGGCTCACCGACCGGCTCGGCCAATCCGTCGTCATCGAGAATCGCCCGGGCGCCGGCACCAATCTCGCCGTCCAGGCGGTGGTTGCGTCGCCGCCCGACGGCTACACGCTCCTATTCGTGGCCACCACCAACGCGATCAACGCGAGCTTCCATTCAACGCTGCCGTTCGACTTCCTGCGCGACCTCGCGCCGGTCGCCGGCCTCGTCGAATTGCCGTTCGTCATGGAGGTGAATCCGTCGCTGCCGGCCAACACCGTCGCCGAGTTCATCGCGCATGCGAAAGCCAATCCCGGCAAGATCAACGCCGCCTCGTTCGGCACCGGCACCGTCAGCCACATGGCATGGGAGCTGTTCAAGCTCATGGCCAGCGTCGAGATGGTGCACGTGCCCTACCACGGCGGCGCGCCGATGGTGACCGACCTGATCGGCGGGCGCGTGCAGGCGGGGATCGACGCCTTGCCGAACTCGCTGCCGCATATCCGCTCCGGCGCGCTGCGCGCGCTCGCCATGACTGGCCCGGCGCGCTCCGCCGCGCTGCCCGATGTGCCGACCGTCGGCGAGACCGTCGCGGGGTATGAGGTGAGCGGCTGGACCGGGATTGCCGTTCCCGCCGGCACGCCGGCGGCGATCGTCGCCGCGCTCCACCGCGAGATCAACGCCGGGCTTAGCGATCCGCGCATCGCGGCGCGGCTCGCCGAGGTGGGCGGGCGGCCCATCCTCGTCACCGCTGAGCAATTCGGCGCCATGTGGCAGCGCGACACCGACAAGTGGGCGAAGGTGGTGAAATTCGCCGCGGGAAAGCGCGAGTAAATCATTTCCCCTATGGGGACTCAGCAAACGGCGAACTCGGTCTGCACCCTCTCCCCCGCTACGCGGGGCGGAGGGTAACATCGCGCGCGCGGCGCCATCGTGTTTCAAAGCAAAAGCGCTCACGCTATTTCTCCTCCTGCGCGGTGACAGGGTCCCAGTCCGTGCCGGGCGGCTGTTGCGCGAGCTGGCGGACCCGCGCCAGGAAGAGGGCCGACGGCGGATCATCGCCGGCAACGCGGGCGAATTGTGCGGCCGCGGCGGCGAAATCGCGCGCGCGATAACGGGCGAGCCCCTCGCCATACGCTTGCGCGCGCGACAGCACATGCGGCGCCACCTCGCCGGCGGCGCCGAGCGGCTCGAAAATGCGCACCGCCCCTCTGCGGCCCTTGACGCGGATGGCGTCGAGCTCGCGCCACACGAATGCGTCCCCGGTCAGCGTCACCGTCGCCTCGGAAGCGATGATCGTCGTGCCGTAAAGCCTGTTCGCGCCCTCAAGCCGGGAGGCGAGATTCACCACGTCGCCCATCACGGTGTAGTTGAAGCGCCGCCGCGAGCCGATATTGCCGACCAGCGCGTCGCCGGAGTTGAGCCCGATGCGCTGGCGCACGGGGCCGAAGGCGGTCGTTACCCGATCGAGGGTGGCGAGCGAGGCCGCGCATCGCAGCGCCGCGCGCACGGCATTTCTGGCGTGATGCGGATCGTCGAGCGGCGCCCCGAACACCGCCACGATGGCGTCGCCGAAATACTTGTCGACGAAGCCGCCATGCGCCTCCATCACGTCGGTCATCGCCGAGAGATAGTCGTTCATCGCGGCCACCAGTTCGGTCGGTGGGATTTTCTCCGCGATCGAGGAGAAGTCGGCGATGTCGGAGAAATACACAGTGACGTTGCGCATCTCGCCGCCGAGCGCGGGCGGCTTGTTGGAGGAGAGCATTTTTTCGATGACCGCCGGCGCGAGGTAGAGTGCGAAGCTCTGGCGCAGCAGCCGCTTGCCCTTATCCGCGATCACGAAGCGGTAGCCGATGGTTGCCCCCAGCGCCGCAATGGCGGCGATCAGCGGATCGATGAGCGGCAAAACCAGCGCGTGCCGGAATGCGACCGTGGCGCCCGCGACCCACATGATCGCAAGGCCGATCGTCGCCGCGGCTGCCGAGATGGGACCGAAGCCGATGGCCGCGATGGCGGCCAGCAGCGCAAGCACAAACGAAGCGAGTGCCGCGCCGACACGGCCGAATTCGACCAGGCCATCATCGCGAAGGAGATTGTTCACCGCGGTCGCATGGATATAGACGCCGGCGATCGAGTCGCGGGCGAATTTTTGCCCGGCAACCGGCAGCGGCAGCGCGCAGCGCTCCGCCCGCGCGCCTTCCGGCGCGGTCGCAAAACGCTTCGACGTGATCTTGCGGTCCTCGACGTCGAGCAGCGTGCCGATCAAGACGATCTTCCCCTCGAAATTGCGCTTGAAGAAATTCTTGTCGCCCTTCGCCGCGCAGGCATAGAGGTCGGCAAGCGAATAAGTGGGAATGTCGTCAGCGCCGCCCTGAAAGTTGAGCGTGAGCATATCCGGCGCGGATCGCCGCGCGGAGTTTGCGTCCGACGCCAACTCGGCGCGAGCGACAAGCTCAGCCGCCATCGACGGTACGGGCTCGCCGTCCACCTCGAAGCGCATCGGCACGCGGCGGATCACGTCGTCGGCGTCGGTGTGGACGTTGAGCGGGCGGATGTTGCGCCCGAACCCGACGGCGGCGCGCTGCCCGGGCGACGGCAGCAACGGACGGTCCTGATGCTGAACCTGGCCGAGCACGACCTTGCCGGCGCGCGCGCCGAGCGCCAGCGCGCGCAGGTAATCGCGGTCGAAGCCGCGCACCCGTTCGCCGAGTGTCGTGTCGCCGAACGGCACCGCCGACTGCTCGATCGAGGTCGGGAGCACGATATCGAAGCCGACGACCTTGGCGCCGCCCTCGATGAGGGCGGTCAGCACTTGCGCGATCTCGCGCGTCCAGGTGACGGTCGGCGTGCCTTCGAACGGCGGCGTGCGGAAGGTCTCCTCGTCGATCGCGACGACCACGGAATTGCCCGGCGGGTGCGCGGTGCCGAAGATGCGCCAGCGCAGCGCGGTCAGAATATCGATGGACAATCCGCGCAGCGGATCGAGCAGTGGCGAGGCGGCGACAAGGCTCGCGACGAGTGCAATGACGAAGGCTGCGGAGGCAGCGCGCAGCCGGGGTCCGACCATGGTGCGCGGCGGCTCAGCCCGGCGGGAAGCGCAGCAGCCGGCTGATCACCGGCGTATTGCCGGTCTTGGCTTTGGCGGCGACCTTGAAGGTGACCTTGCGGCTTCCCAGCGTGGCGGTGTAGAGCGCGCCGCGCCGCAGCCGCGCGTCCGTTTTCGCGAGGTCGTAGAAACCGCCGCCGGCCAGCGACTCGTCGATCTCGAGCGCGAAGCGCTCGCTCGGATGGTTCGTCCGCTCGATGACGAGGGTGCGGCCGTCACCGCTGCGCAGCTTGGGTACCTGGATGACCGGCGGCAGCGCGTAGACCGTCGGTTCGAAATGCGCGTTCTGCAAGCGGTACGAGGATGCGCCGCTGGCGTTTGCCTGTCGTTGGCTCAGCTTCATGTTGCCGCCGTTGCAGGGCACTTTGTTGCGGACGATCTTGCCGTCGGTGACCTCGCTCTTCTCCGATCCGACGCGGACCGTGCCGCCGGTGATGGTCTCATGCTCGCATGACTTGAAATAGCTCAGCACCAGCACGTCGCTCGGCTCGAGCTTGATCACCTGCCCCGCGCCCACATAGTCCATGAATTCGACATCGGCGGACGCGCTTTTCACCCCCTCAACCAGCGCCGTTGGCACGAGCGGCGCTGGCGCGCGGGCCAGCGCGTGGCCGGGCAGTGCAAGAGCGGCGGCGGTCAAAATTGCCGCACCGAGAGCGTTGTTCGTCATCTGACGATCTCCGGGCTCCCGCGTCCCCTGCGCGTTTCTAGCATGAGGAGCCCGACGGAGCATCACGGCTGTCGGGCTGCGGTGCACGCCGGCAGGCAAGTGGTCGAAGAAGATGGAGAGAAAATGGCAGCTGGACCAGCGATTTGGCGGAAAAAGGCCGACGGACGGGGGCCCGCGGCCGCGGTCGGGTATCGGCCTGCATTTACCATGATGGCGGACCGCGCATTTCGGAACTGGTGCACGGCGGGTAATCGAGCAATGTTTCAGCCGCCCGATCGCGTAGCGCTGCTAGAGGACCGAGGCAGCACTCCATGAAAGTCCTGTACGTCGAAGACAACGACGACGACCTGTACATGCTCAAGACGCGGCTCGAGCTGCTCGGCGATTTCGTGGTCTTGACGGCGCGCAACGGCGAGAAGGGATGCGAGCTGGCGGTCGGCGAGCGGCCGGACATCATCATCATGGACCTCGAAATGCCCGTCATGGACGGGTGGGAAGCCGCGCGCCGGCTCAAGAGCGAACCGCAGACGCGCGACATCCCGATCGTGGCGCTGTCGGCGCATGCGCTCATCGGCGAGCGCGAAAAGGCGTTCGCGGCGGGATGTGACGCGTTTGACGCCAAGCCCATTCAGTTCGAGCGTTTGCTGGCAACCCTTCGCCGTCTCGGTCGGGCCGCAAGTGATGGCGCCGGACGATCTTAGGCGACTCACGACCCTACTGCCTTTCGCTGATTTAGTTGCGCGCGCGCCCGCGCATGCCGATACGCGACATTAAGTGCCCTCGATGTGTCTTCGCATAATTGCACAGGTCGTGTAGCATGACTGCGTTATTGGCCCGTTCACAGCCTGGGCGTTGCGGGCATTTCAGAGGAAAACTCCATGAACTTTCCACGCAGACGATTTCTGCACTTGGCGGCG
The DNA here is from genome assembly GCA_045811545.1 of Xanthobacteraceae bacterium. GTDB lineage: Bacteria > Pseudomonadota > Alphaproteobacteria > Rhizobiales > Xanthobacteraceae > VAZQ01. The sequence goes on from JBJMTU010000279.1 coordinate 14,176, forward strand.
GGCGCCGCCGC
>JBJMTU010000280.1:0-4641 GCA_045811545.1 Xanthobacteraceae bacterium
TCTCGGCCTTCGAGGAAGGTCCTCGACGCTGGTCGCTCGCCATCCATTTCCGCGATCGGCCCGATGAGGCGGCGGTGCGGGCGCTGGTCGCTTCCGCCGCCAGTGCTGCGGCGGCCCGCGCGCTAAAGTTCGAGACGCTCGCGCCCACGGACTGGGTGCGCAAGAGCCTCGAAGGCCTCGATCCGGTCGAGGCCGGCCGCTTCGTCGTGCACGCAGCGCATGCGCGCACACGGGTGCGGGCCAACCGGATCGGCATCGAGATCGACGCAAGCCTCGCCTTCGGCACCGGCCACCACGGGACCACGCGCGGCTGCCTGCTCGCTCTCGATCGGATCGTGAAGGCGAAAAGGCATAGGCGTGCCGCCAGCCGCCCGTCGGCCCATCCTCGCAGACGGGGCAACGAAACTGTCGCGCTTGACGTCGGCACAGGTACCGGCGTGCTCGCCATCGCGGTGGCTAAGTCATTGCGTCGACCGGTGCTTGCAAGCGATCTCGATCGCCGCGCCGTCGCGATTGCGCGCGGCAATGCGCGCAGCAACCGGGTAGGTGGCGCGGTTGAGGTCATCCATGCCGCCGGGCTGCGCGCTGCAGCCTTCCGCGTCCGCGCCCCTTACCGACTGATACTTGCCAATATCCTGCTCGATCCGCTCAGGGAGCTAGCAACACCGATCGCACGGCTCATTGCGCCCAAAGGGCACGTGGTGCTCTCGGGCCTGCTCGCGCCGCAAGCCGCGGCCGCGCTTGCCAGCTATCGCGCGCGCGGCCTCGCCCTCGTGCGCCGCGTGACGCTCGAGAATTGGGCGACGCTCATTCTCGTGCGGCCGGCGGTGCGGCGCGCGGCGAAGCGCGGGCGTGCTGGCGGCTGACGCGCAGTCTTCGGCAGCCGGATCGCGAGAGCATTGCCGGGCTGCCATGGGCTCAATAGATTGCCGCCATGTTCGAGGCCCACTTCCAGTCATTCGAAGACAAGGCGGAACACGCCGCCAGCGGACCTGGTGTTGCTGCGCTGCGCACCGAACTGGCCCGCCGCGGCTTGACTGGCTTCATTGTGCCGCGCTCCGACCGCCACCAGAACGAATATGTGCCGGCGTGCGAGCAACGCCTTGCTTGGCTGACCGGCTTTACCGGCTCCGCCGGCGTCGCCATCGTGCTGATGCAGCGCGCGGTGCTGTTCGTCGACGGGCGCTACACCCTGCAGGTGCGTGACCAGGTGGATACCTCGATCTTTGCGATTGAACACCTGATAGAAATGCCACCCGATCGCTGGATCGGAGAGAATCTCACGGCCGACGACCGGCTCGGCTACGATCCCTGGCTGCACACCGTCGAGGCCGTGGAGCGGTTGGAGAAGGCCTGCGCCGCTGTCGGCGCGAAGTTGATCCCGGTCGAGCCCGACTTGGTCGACGCCATTTGGACCGACCGGCCTGCCCCACCGCTCGGAGCAGTCGAGCTGCACGATCGGCGTTTTGCCGGCGAAGCCGCCAGCGAAAAACTTGCCCGTATTCGTGCGGAGCTGGCAAAGCAACGCGCCGACGCGCTGGTGGTGTCGGATCCACACGCCGTCGCCTGGACGTTCAACATCCGCGGCGCCGACGTCGCTCACACGCCGCTCCCGCTCGCCTTCGCCATCGTGCCGCAGGCGGATCGGCCCTCGCTCTATATCGAGGGCCGAAAGCTCTCGAACGAGGTACGCGATCGCCTCGAGGCAATCGTCGACATTTGCGAACCTTCCGACTTCGCGCGCGCTCTCGAGGAGCTCGGCCGGCAACAGAAGAGCGTGCGGCTCGACCAGGGCACCGCGGCCGAGGCGCTCGCGCGTCTCATCACCAGCCACGGCGGCAAAGTTAGCCGGGGGGCCTGTCCGATCGCGGCGATGAAGGCCGTTAAAAATGAGGTCGAGATCGCCGGCGCTCGTGCGGCGCATCTCCGCGACGGCGCCGCCGTCACCCGCTTTCTCGCCTGGTTCGATCAGGAGGCGCCGCGCGGCAAGCTCACCGAAATTGACGCCGTCGCAGCGCTCGAAAGCTTTCGCCGCGACACCGGCCTACTCAAGGACATTTCCTTTCCGACCATTGCCGCAGCCGGCCCCGACGGCGCGATCGTGCACTACCGCGTCACGACAAAGAGTAATAGGGCGATCGCACCGGGTGAGTTGTTTCTCATCGACTCCGGCGGCCAATACGAGGACGGCACCACCGACGTCACCCGCACCGTTGCGGTCGGTGAGCCGACCGCCGAGATGCGCGACCGTTTCACTCGCGTGCTCAAGGGCCATATCGCGATCGCCCGCGCGGTCTTTCCCGAGGGAACGACCGGCGCGCAGCTCGATTCCTTTGCGCGCCAGTTCTTGTGGGCCCAGGGTCTCGACTTCGATCACGGCACCGGCCACGGCGTCGGCAGTTATCTCTCGGTGCACGAAGGCCCCCCGCGCATCTCCAAGCTCGGCACCACCGCGCTCAAGCCCGGCATGATTCTGTCGAACGAGCCCGGTTACTACAAAGTCGGCGCCTACGGGATCCGCATCGAGAATTTGGTGCTGGTGGTTCGCGCCCGGGGGGTCGCCGGCGCGGAGAAACCGCTCAACGCCTTCGAGACGCTCACACTCGCTCCGATCGATCGCCGGCTGATCGTGGCCGAGATGCTCACACTGGAGGAAGCCGCCTGGCTCGATGCGTATCACGCCCGAGTCTTTGCGACGCTGGCGCCGTCGCTCGATACCGAGACGCGCGCCTGGCTCGCCGCCGCAAGCCGTCCGCTTCGCGGAAGCTGAAGCGGCTGGACCGATCCCTTGCGCGAGCCAGCGGGAAAGGACTGCAGCGAGGCGCGCCGCACGCCATGGCGGCTCCTGGCGCTACTGATCGCAATGGCGGGCATGAGCTCGCTGTCGCTCAACATTCTGGTGCCCGCGATGCCCGGGCTCGCGACCAAGCTCGCGGCTGATCCCGCCCGGGTGCAACTCACGGTCTCGCTCTATCTCATGGGCCTGGCGGCGGCGCAGCTCGTGTTTGGGCCGCTGTCGGATCGTTTCGGCCGCCGGCCGGTCGTGCTGGCGGGCCTTGCGCTGGCGACGGTCGCCAGCACGGCTGCCATCTTCGCGGCGAGCATCGCAACTCTCGTCATCGCGCGTGTCGCGCAATCGCTCGGCGCCTCGACGGGACAGACCATCGGCCGCGCGATCATCCGCGATCTCTACGACCGTCAACACGCGGCCTCCATGATCGGGCTTGTCAGCTCGGTCGTGGTGCTCATGCCGATGGTCGCGCCACTCATCGGAGGCATCCTCGACACACTCTTCGGATGGGAGGCCATCTTTGCTTTCACGGCGGCTGTGAGTTTCGCGGTATGCGCCTGGGCGATGCTGGATTTGCCGGAGACTCGCAATCTCTCGCTCGGGCCGAGCTCGGAACGTCATTTCCGCGCCGACCTCGCGGCGTTGGCGGCAAGCCCGCGCTTCTTCGGCTACGCGCTCTGCGCCGGGCTCGGATCCGCGCCATTCTTCAGTTTCCTCGGCGCCGCGCCCCACGTCGTGGTGAGCATGCTGGGACGCACCTCGGCCGAGTACGGGCTATGGTTTTTCGTTCCGTCGATCGGGTTCATGGCCGGCAACTTCGCGGTCTCGCGCCTGACGGCGCGCTTCGGCATTGACGCGCTGATCTGGTGGGGAATCGCGCTCACCATCGCCGGCTGCTTGCTGAATGTGTCGGTATACGTCGCCTTGCCGGGCTGGGAGATGGCCACCATCTTCCTGCCCCAAATCGTCATCGGGTTCGGCAACGGTCTGCTGCTGCCGACCTCGATCGCTGGCGCCGTGAGCATCCGGCCGCAGGTTGCAGGTACCGCATCAGGGGTCACCGGGTTTGTCCAAATGGGAATCGCCGCCGTCGCCGCCCAACTCGGCGGCCACGTCATCGCGCATGCAGCGGATGCCCTGCCGATGCTGCTGCTCATGCTGATTTTCGGAGCGGCGACGGCAATCGCGGTTTTCACCCTGCTGCGGCGGTAAGTCCGGCCATTGTGCCGGTTTGATTATGTGTAAATGCGAGGTCCGCTCAGCCGATCCGCTGGGCCCGTTCTGACCGGCTCGGGAAGGCCTTGCTCGCTCGAGCGTCATGCGTCACGGCCGCGACGGCCTTGCTCGCGATAGCCGCGAGCAGCAGAAAAAATCCCAATTCCGCAACGTTGAGAGGATCGGCAACGTAAAAGCTGAATTTAGGAGGAAAGAAGAAATACGCGGCCGCCAGCCCGCTGGCAAACGACGTTAGCACGGCAAGAGTGCTGCCGTAGTGCATCGCGATCACGACCGTCGGCAGGAGATACACAAATATCAGCGGCTTTGCGTCCAGAAACGAGCCGACCGCGAGCAGCACGACGGAGGTTAGAAGGATGGCGGAGAAAGCGACTAAAACTGACGCGAGCGCTTCCAGCGTGCGTGACTGTTGCGCGAGCTTGCCGTGAACACCAGGTCGATGATTTTCTGCAATCCACACTGAAAGCAAGGAGCCGAAGACATAAACAGCAAGGCTCACGCTCTCGTCACGAGCGGGTACGCCGGCAGAAAAGAAGGAACCAGGATAATCCGACCAGACGGCGACGAGACTGGCCACGATTTCAAATATTACCGCACCCGCCCCGCCCAAAAGA
>JBJMTU010000281.1:0-7983 GCA_045811545.1 Xanthobacteraceae bacterium
GAAATGCACTATCCCTTGGCGCGCCAGCCATTCGGTCGCCGCGACGTTGACGCCGGCGTTGTCGGTCGAATAGGCCGCGGTGGGAAAGGTGCGCGCATGATGTCCGGTGCACAGCAGCACCGTGCCGCGCTTGGGAATGGCGGCGCCTGATTTCTTCACCGCCTGCTCGAGATCCGACGGCGTAATCTCGGCCTTGGGCGGGATGTGGCGCAGATCGAGGCAAATTCCCTTCACGTAGCAGTACTCGAGCGGATATTCGTCGATCGGAATGCCGCTCATGCCAAAGTGACGCGGAGCATCGATGTGGGTGCCGCCGTGGTCCGGCATGGAGAAGAACATCACGCAATTGCCGTGCACGTTTCCGGATTCGACGAAAGACTCCTCGTGGGTCTTCCAGATGCCGTGGATGATCGGCGGCTGTCCTGGATAGGTCGGGGTGCGGTGATAGAGCTCCCGGCTCAAGTCGATCATTCGCATGGCTCATTCCTCCGGCTGATTTGCACGATGACCAGTGCCGCAACGTGCCCTCCCCCGCTCGACCGCGTCGATCCTAAGCGATTTTCCCCGCAGTGTGGCATTCCGATTACAGCCAGCGTGCCCGATTCAGGGTTTACTCGGCCGGACACGATTCGCGATCGGATCACGGGGGGCTGCAAATGGGGGCTCGGATCTCGCGCTCGCGTTGGCTCGCGTTTGCCAGTGTCGTGGCAGCGCTGACGATTGCCGTTGCCGGCTCCGATGAGGCGCAAGCCCGGGCCAAGTCTAAGCGCGATCATGCCCGTCCGCGCGCGATCCACGGGCCCAATTACCATCCCCCCTATGCCGCGATCGTCATGGACGACAAATCCGGCCTCGCGCTGCACGAGGCCAGCGCGGATGAGCCTCGCCGTCCCGCATCGCTGACCAAGATCATGACGCTCTACCTGCTGTTCGAGCAGCTTGAAGCCGGCAAGCTCAAACTCGATACGCCGCTGCCGGTCACGCGGAAGGCGTCGCTGCAGAACCCCACCAAGCTTGGGCTCAAGGCCGACCAGACCATCAAGGTCGAGGACGCGATCCTGGGCCTCGTCACCAAATCTGCGAACGACGCGGCAGTCGTCGTCGCCGAATCGATCGCCGGCAGTGAAGAAGAATTCGCCGCGCTCATGACGCTCAAGGCACGAGCGCTTGGCATGAGCGGCACCACCTATGTCAATGCCTCGGGACTGCCGGCCGAGGCGCAGATCACGACCGCGCGCGACCAGGCCTTGCTGGGACGCGCCATCCAACATCGCTTCCCGGTCTACTACCAATACTTCGCGACACCGAGCTTCCGCTACAAGGGCGCCGAGATGCGCAACCACAACAACCTGCTCGGTCGCGTGAAGGGCGTCGACGGCATCAAGACTGGCTACACCGTGGCCTCCGGATACAACCTGACCTCGTCGGTGCGCCGCGACGAGAAGCACATCGTTGCGGTCGTCCTCGGCGGCACCTCGAATGGCGCGCGCGACGCGCGCATGCGGCAGTTGATCGAGGAGCACATCATTCGCGGCTCGACGGTGCGCACGGCGCCGATCGCCGCGGAAGTCCATGATCCCGCGCAGCAGGAGAGCCCGCGTGTCCTCGCCGTTGCTCCGGCAGCTCCTCCGAAGGCGGCGGTGACGCCGATGGGCGACAACGAGGCGGCCGCGGCGGCTGCGGCAAAAGTCGATGCGGTGCCCATTCCACGGCCGCGGGAGTTAGCGGCAAAACCTGCAGCCAACCCGCCAGCGCTGGTCGCGAGCACCAAAGCGGCCCGCACGCCGCGGGTGACCGCCAAGGCCTCGACGCCGAGCCCGCTTCCGAGCGCCTACACATTGAGTTCGACGCCTGTCGACCGCAGGGCCGGTCCATCCTCTTACTGAGCAGTTTCCCAGCCGGGATCCAGCGGAGCGGCTAAGGCCCCTGCCCTCAGTTGATGAACTCGACCTTGGTCCCTTTGTGGACCATCTTGCCGAGCGCGTGCGCGTCCCAATTTGTGAGGCGCACGCAGCCGTGCGACTCGCTCTTGCTGATGCGCTGCGGCTCCGGGGTGCCGTGGATGCCGTAGCCGTCGCCGAGATCGATCCAGGTGCTGCCGACCGGATTGTTGGGCCCAGGCGCGATCGTGAACGGCTTTTGCGTCTTAACGCCCTTGAAGTTGAGCTTCGGGCTGTAGTGGTACGTGGGATTGTCCGCGATCGAACGAATTTGTCGCGTTCCGCTGGGAGCCGGCCGCTCCTCGCTACCGACCGACGCCGGATAAAAGCTGATCAGCTTTCCGCTTCCGTCGAAAGCGCGCACGGTGCGTGCCGATTTGTCCACCACGACTCTTTCGACCTTCGCTTCTGACGGCTTCGTCACGTTCGGCACCATGATTTTGGTGCCGGCCGTGTCGAATGACGCCTTGGGATTGAGCCGCGTCAAGAGGCCGGGGTCGATGTGGAATTTTTCCGCAAGCAGCTCACGCGCCCCCGTAAAGTTGAGATTCTTCAGCTCGGCCTTCTTCTCCAAGGATGACGGAATCGTGTTGTTGAAGGGGCCTTTCACGTCCGCCGGTTGAATTTCATACTCGACCAGCGCCGGCTCGGGAGAGGCCGCGGTCAAGCGAGCCCAGGTTTCCGCGTCGAGACTGCCGCTCGGCTTGATCCCGTTTGCGTCCTGAAACGCGGCGAGCGCCTTCTGTTGGTTGCTGCCGATTTTGCCGTCGATCTGGCCGGGGGAGAAGCCGGTACGATCGAGGAGAATCTCCGCTTTGATGATGGCGGCAGCGCCCGGATCGCGGGCGCGCCCTTTCCCGGACGGCGCCGCCAGCTGGGCATTACTGACGGCCTGTGCGTCGAGGGTCGGTGGTGGCGCAGCAGCGCGCGACTTTGAGCGCTTCGCAGCGAGCGCCCCATCCGAAAGCATCAGTGTCGCGGCCACGCAAACCAGCGCGGCGGCGCAGGCTCTACCGAGGCGCATGCCGATCGAGCCCGAATGAAGCTTCGGATTGTGGCGATGCCCGTTCCAGATAGTGGATGGTCTGACGCCGGGTAAGGCGCGACCGGGGACGTCGTGACCCATGCCCATTTCTCGTCTCCTTGGGGATTTGGTCCGGTGCAGGCACTTGTGTCGGCGTACGGCGCTAGATGTGGCCCAACAGCACGAGGATAAGGACGATGATCAAAATCACCCCGACCCCGCCGGACGGACCGTAGCCCCAGCTGGCGCTGTGGCGCCAGCGCGGAAGCGCGCCTAGAAGGATCAGGATGAGGATGATGAGAAGAATGGTACCCAGCATTTGAGCAACTCCCGACGATTAGTCCTCCGACTGCCCGAATTCGACAATGCCTATTTTCCTCGCTGCCGACAAGGCAAGCGAATAGCCGGCGGCGAGCGCTCAGCCTCGGAAACGGCGCCGGCTCACCGCTCGCGGAAGGCGCGCAGGATCTGGTCGTGCAGCGGCTTGGTGAAGTATGACATGACAGTGCGGTCGTAAGTCTTGATGAACACCTCGACCGGCATCCCCGGCACGAGTTTCGCGTTATTGCCGAGCCGCGCGAGCTGCTCGGGGCTGATGCCGATGCGCACGACGTAGTAGCTCTGGCCCGAGCGCTGATCCTGCGAGACGTCGGCCGAGATGCGGCTGAGCGTGCCGGTGATCTCCGGCGTCGTGCGCTGGTTGAAAGCGGAGAAGCGCATTCCAGCCGTCTGGCCGACGTGCAATTGATCGATGTCCTGGGGCGAGACCTTCGCTTCGACCGCGAGCAAATCCGCCTCCGGCACGATCAGCATGATCGGGTCGGCGGGAGAAACGACGCCGCCGACGGTATGCACCGCGAGCTGATGCACGACGCCGTCCTGCGGCGCGCGGATGTCCACGTGCTTGAGCTGATCCTCCGCGGTCACCTGGCGCTCGATGAATTCCCCGATTTTCATGTCGACTTCGCGCAACTCCTTCGCCACCTCGCTGCTGAGATCCTGGTCGATCTGGATGATCTGCAGCTCGGTTTCAGTGATCTTGCCGCGCGCCTGCGTCGCCGCCGAGGACGACTGCGCCCGTTCTCCCTTGAGCCGTACCGCCTCCCGTTCCAGTGCGGTCAGTCGCGTGAGCTGGATCAAATTCTTGTGCCAAAGTACGCGTGCGCCGTCGAGCTCGCGCTGGATGAGTTCGATCTCTTCAGCCTTGACCTGCTGCAGTGCGACATGAGCGCGGACCTCCTCCTCCAATTGGTTGATGCGCTCCCTGAGCTGTGCCTTCTGCCCGGCGCGCGCGCTGCGCCGCAGATTGAACAGCTTGCGCTCACTGTCGATGGCGCGCGCGACGTCGGGGTCGCTCTGGCGCGCCAGTAGCGCCGCCGGAAACGCGATTTCGTCCGCCCGGTCGCGTTCGCTCGCGAGACGAGCCTGTCGCGCGTTCATTTCGGCCAATCCCTTCATCACGATGGCCAGGTTGGCGCGCATGATGGTTTCATCGAGCCGCACCACGACATCGCCGGCACGCACTCTGCTGCCGTCGCGCACCATGAGCTCGCCGACGATGCCGCCGGTGAGGTGCTGCACCTTCTTTACGTTGGAATCGACCACGACAGAGCCGGAGGCGATCACCGCACCCGCAAGCTCGGTGGTTGCCGCCCAGCCGCCCAGGCCCGCGGTCAGCACCAGCGCGATGATCGCACCGCCGAGGAGATGACGGCGCAGCGACGGTCCTTCGTCCGGCGGCTTGCCCGCTGCCATGACATCACCCGCCGGCTTGGGGAACGATCTTGAGCGGCCCGGGCGCGGGGCTTTCGCGTCGAACCAGCCGGGGCAGAATCTCGTCCTTCGGCCCGAACGCCTGCTGGGTCCCGCGCACCATTGCCAAGAGGTGATCGACCGCCGCCAACGCGCTGGACCGGTGCGCGACGACGATGATGATCCCGCCGCGGGCACGCACGCCAAGAATGGCGCGGGTGAGCGCCTCCTCGCCTTCGGCGTCGAGATTGGAGTTAGGCTCGTCGAGCACGACCAGGAACGGGTCGCCGTAGAGCGCGCGGGCGAGCGCGATGCGCTGCTGCTGGCCGGCGGACAGTGCCGCACCCTGCTCGCCAATCTCGGTCTCGTAGCCGTCGGGCAAATTGACGATAAGATCGTGCACGCCGGCGGCCTTCGCCGCCGCGATCACGGCGGCGGCCGGCGCATCGGGCGAAAAGCGCGCGATGTTCTCGGCAATGGTGCCCTCGATCAGCTCCACATCCTGCGGCAGATAACCAATGTGGCGGCCGAGAGACGTCCATTGCTCGATCGCAGCGCCGTCGAGCCGCACGCAGCCGCGTGCCGGCGGCCACACCCCAACGACGGCGCGAACCAACGACGACTTGCCGGAGGCGCTGGGCCCGACCACGCCCACCGCGCTGCCCGCTTTCAGCGTGAAATTGACGCCCTGCACGACAAGCCTCTGCGCGCCGGGCGGCGCGACGCCTAACGTCTCGACGGTCAAGCCATGCGCTGGGGCGGGCAGCTCGAGCCGCGGGGCCGCTGCCGGCATCGCCGCGAACAGCTGGCCGAGCCGCTGCCAACTCTGGCGCGCGGCTACAAACCCCTTCCAGTTGGCGATGGCAAGGTCGATCGGCGCCAAGGCGCGACCCGCCAGGATCGAGCCCGCGATAATGATGCCGGCTGTCGCCTCCTGTTGGATGACGAGATAGGCGCCGATGCCGAGCACCGCCGACTGTAGCGCCATGCGCAGCACGCGTCCGACCGCGCCCAGGCCACCGGCCACGTCGTTCACGCGCTTTTGCTGCGCGAGATGTTCGCGGGCGAGATCGAGCCAGCGGCCGCGCAGCGATTCGGACATGCCCATTGCGGCGAGCACGTCGGCGTTGCGGCGGCTGATTTCCGCGACCCGGCTGCGCAAGGCTGCCTGCGTGGTGGCGGCTTTGACGGGGCGGCGCGACAAGAACTCGGTCGTGAGCGTCAGCGCGACCAGGATGATCGCTCCGCACAGCACGGTGACACCGATCATGACGTGAAAGGCGAAGCAAATGGCGACGTAGAGCGGAATCCAGGGCAGGTCGAACAACGCGGTCGGACCAAGCCCGGAGAGAAACGAGCGGACCGTGTCGAGGTCGCGCACCGGCTGCAGCCCGTCGCTGCCGGGCCGCGCCCGCAGCGGCAGTCCCACGACGAGGTCGTAGACGCGGGCCCCCAGTTTGCAATCGAGCTGATTGCCGATGCGAACCAGCAGTCGGCCGCGCGTGATCTCCAGCAAGGCCTGAAAAGTGAACAGGACGGCGGTCAGGACCGACAAGCCGACCAACGTCGGCACGCTGCGACTCGGCAGGACGCGGTCGTAGACCTCCAGCATGTACAACGAACCGGTCAGCATCAGCAGGTTGATCAACCCGCTGAATATGCCAATTCCGATAAATGCGGCGACACACGAACCGAGCGCATCACGCAGCTCGGATTTCGGACTGGTGTGCGCCGTCGCTTTCATCACTTGCGCCGATAAGACACGTCGCTAACGGAACGAGGCACCGGGGGGATGTCCCCCCGATGCCTTCAAGATTGCGGCTGCGGACAGCCCCTGTCCCCTGAGCGCCGCGGCTACACCAGATACTGGTGCATGACCATCAGCTGCCCGCCCTCGACCAGATTGGGGCCGTTGGGGAAGTGCGCCTGGGTGTCAATCAGGAACGCGTGCTCGCCGGCGTTGCCGAGGATGTTGGAGATGTCGACCACGCCCGAGGTTTCCTCGTCCTGGGTGAGGAAATTGGCGCCCCCCGTCAGGAACCGGCTGGAGTCATGGACGGCAAGCTGCGTCAACGAGTCGGTCGCCGGATCGTACTGCCAGACCTTGCCGAGGTGAGCGTTATTGCCGACGTCCTCGCACAGGGTCACCTTCCCGCTGCCATCGACGGTGATGTTGTCGAACATCTGCTGGCCTTGCTCGCTACCGTTGAGCAGCAGCTTGAGGGTCCCGCCCAGCGCCGGATTGGCGGCGTCGACGAAATCCGCCGCCCAAAGCTGGGTGGGCGAATTGAAGGCGTTGGTGGTGACGAAGTAGAAGCGGTTAGGGTTGATCGTGTCCCATGCGCCGTCTTCGGGACGCAGGAAGGTGGCAACCCCTGCCGCCTCGCTGGCGTCGTCGATCTGCTGGCCGGTTTTGCCGCTCACGTCGCCGAGGTCGACCAAGCTGAATGCGGATTGCTCGTCGGCACCCAGCGGGGTCGTCGAGTTCGGCGCATTGTCGCTCGTGGCGGCGAAGTCGGCGACCTTGATGCCGAAAAGATGGCCGCCGGTGAGCCCGGCCTTGTCGATGGCGCTGCCGGTCGACTGTTTGTCGCCGGAGTAGAAATAGACTTGGCCGTTCTGGCCGTCGTCCGTCATGGCGACTACGGTCTTGTTGCCGGTATGGGGGTTGGCGAGCAGGTTCTCGTAGGCCATGTTGCCGAGGGCGGCGAGCTCGTAGCGTCCGGCCCCGACGCGATGTGCGCAAAGGGCCGGCCTTCGACGCCCGATTCCTCACCGTCGAGGAACAGCCGGCCTCCGTTGAAGCCGAGCCCGCTCGCCGCATTGTAGAACGCGCTCACATCGGCAAGGTCGGCCGAGCAGAACCGGCTGAACGTGATGCCGTTGCCGTTGGCAGCGCTGTGATCGACGGCAAAGTTGTCGGCCGCGACGAACACGTGCTGGATCAGATCGTGCCCCGAGAGCACCTGCAGCGTCGTCTTGTCGATCACCCATTCTGAGACGAAGGCTCCGTTGGCGCCGTGGGCGCGCACCGCGCCGGCCCCGCCCGGAATCTCATGATTCATCAAAACCGTGAACGTGCCGTTGCCGTTGTCGAACGCGCCGAGGCCGTCGGGAATGCCGACCATGGTGTAGCCGTTGGGCGCCTGATCCCCCGTCGTGATCAACGACTCGACGGTGATATGCGAATTGACGCTGACGAGATAAGGCGATTGCGAGCTCGACGGCCCGGTGATCTGGCTGGAAATGATGAACTGCTCGGAATGA
>JBJMTU010000282.1:0-3490 GCA_045811545.1 Xanthobacteraceae bacterium
ATGAACAGATGGAACACGATCCATAGGCACACCGCGAATCCCAGAGCAAGCCTAATCAGATCTTCGGGGGTCTCATAGATAGACGCAAGGCTTTCGCTCTGCGGGCCGCTGACGCGTACGGTAATGGCCACGAGCGCGCCGATGAACAGCGTTCGAAGAATGATGGCCATAATGCGCAGGGCCATCGGGATGGCCGGTCGCGGCGTCCCGACGCTGGTTGGACCGGGCTGCTCCGGTGTGGCGCTCATGAATTCAATCCGGCGCCGATAGCCATTTCCTCCGTCCTCGATTTGGCTTTAGTTCGGACCTACTTCTTCTTCATTGTTTCGCGGAATTTCATCCAGGCCTCGATCCCCGCCCGCGCCGATTTCTCGTCCACGCCTTCAGGCAAGCCTGCGACACCAACCCCGCCGATGACTGCACCCTCGAGGGCAAGCGGCACTCCGCCGCCGACGAGATAAATCTTCCCTGGATACATGTTCATGATGCCGAAGTATCGATCGGGTCGAGTCTTGTACAGCTCCCCCAGCGCTTGCGTGGTTTGCCGGTAAAGAGCCGAAGCAAACGCCTTGCCCTCGGCAAAGCGGATGTTCTGCAAAGCCGCGCCGTCCATCCGATCCGAGGACACCACGTTTCCAGCGCTATCAACCACGACGACGGCCATGCGCATGTTGTTGTCGCGAGCATAGGCGATGGCGCCCTCGATGACGGCGCGCGCTTCGGCCAGCGTCAGCAGCGGCGGCGGATAGGTGAGCGGCGGCGGCGCCGGCGCCTGCGCGACCGCCGTCTCCGCCGCCGACAGCAGCAGCACCGTTGCGAGCGCTCGCGACAGGGCCTGGGGAAGCACACTCATCATGATCTCCATTGATTCGTGCGACCGGCGTCTGCCGGGTTATTCGATCACCTCGTCGGCGCGCAGCAAGATCGACGTCGGCACCTCTATCCCGAGCGCCTTCGCGGTCTTGAGATTGACCGTCAGGTAGTAGCGGGTCGGTCCTTCCAGCGGCAGGTCGCCTGGCTTGGCGCCCTTGAGGATGCGATCGACGTACTCGGCGGCGCGCGGCGCCAAGTCGGTGAGGCTCGGCCCATAGGAAAGGAGCGCGCCTTTCCGCGCCGAGTCCCCGAACTCGTACATCGCCGGTAGGCCGTGCGTCGCCAGAAATTCGAGCGTCGCCGCCTCCCGGCTACCCATCACTGGATCGGTTACGATCATGATGGCGTCGGGACGATTGCCGGCGAGCCCGACGAGCGCTCCATCGATATCGCCGATCTCCCGGATCGGCACCGGGACCATGGTGACGCCGAGCTGAGCCGCGGTGGTGGCAAACTCCTTGGCGCGCAGGTCCATGGCGCGGTCGCTCGAATTCCACACGATGGCAATGCGCGCGGCGTCCGGCACGAGCTCCTTGAGCAGCTGAAGCCGCTTGGGCGTCAATTCGGTCGAGAGCTCGGTGACGCCGGTAATATTGCCGCCCGGCCGCGCGACGTTGGTGATGAGGCCGAGCCCGACCGGATCGCCAACGCCCCACAGCACGATCGGGATCGTGGAAGTAGCACGTTTCGCGGCCTCGGCCGCGGGCCCGCCGAGCGCGACGATCACATCAACCTTGAGGTCCACCAACTCGACCGCATAGGGTCCGATGCGCTCCATCTGCGCCTGCGCATTGCGCACCTCGTAGGTCGTGTTCTGTCCCTCGATGTAGCCGAGCCGCGTCAATGCCTCGCGCAGGATGGTTTCGGGCCGGCGGCCGCTCAGGATGCCGATCCGGAACATTCTTTTCGGTTGCTGGGCCCTCAGCGACAACGGCCAGGCGAACGGGCATGCGGCCGCTGCGACCCCGAGCAGTGTTATGACATCGCGTCGTTTCACGTAGGCCATGATCTTCCGCCCCGCCCAGGAGTGACCGCCAGCAACGACGAAGCAGTCGGGTCGATTTACCGCATTCTCAGCTTACCACCGGGCGAATGCCAGGTCGTTGAGAAAGACCTGAATTGTTCTGAATTGATCTGAGCGGGGGCCGATTGGGGGGCTCGGGGAGTCAATAATCTTCCAGTCTTCCCCGAGAGCGGAATGGAAACTGCACGTTTAAGTGCCTCAGTCGAATACGCCTTGCTGCCGGTACGACTCGTATTCCGCTTCGCTCAACCCGATGAGGTCGCGGAACACGAAATCGTTATCGGCGCCGACGCAGGGCGCCGGCCCCACGATGTCGCCGGGCGCTTCCGCGAGATCGAAGCCGGGATAGCAGTAGGCGTGATCGCCCATCTCCGGATGGCGCCGCACCCGGAATTGCCGGCGCGCGCAAAGTTGCGGATCCGCGAAAAGGCCGGTCATGGTCACGACCGGGTAGGCAGCGATGCCTGCCGCCTGCAAGGCTGTGGCCGCGGCGTCGGCGCTGCGCTGCGCGGTCCACGCCGAGATGATGGCATCGAGCGCCTTGCTGTTCGCACGCCGTGCCGGCGCGGTCGCAAAGCGCGCCTCACTCGCAAGCTTCCCCTCGCCGATCGCGTGCGCCAGCACCGCAAAATCCGCATCCGACCAGCACGAGAGCGCGACCCATTCGCGATCAAGACACGGGAACGCGCCGTGCGGCACAGCGACGGGATCATCATTCCCGCAGCGTGCGGGGACGCGGCCGCTGGCGAAGAATTCGCGCAGCGTCGCGCCCATGAACACGAGGCCGCATTCGTATTGCGACAGATCGATCAGCGCGCCCTTGCCGGTCCGCCGGCTGCGGATCACGCCCGCGAGCGCAGCCGAAGTGCCGAGCAGCGAGGCGATGTAATCGATATACGGCCCATAGAGCAGCATCGGCGGACCTTCCGGAACGCCGGTCAGCTCGCACATGCCGGCGAGCGCGGAGAGCTGCGAGCCGAAGCCGGGCTGATCCGCGCGCGGGCCGGTCTGTCCCATATTGCAGGTCGAGAGCATCACCAGCCGCGGGTTGAGCTCGGCGAGCGCGGCGAAGCCGAGGCCGAGGCGCTCCATCACGCCCGGCCGCATGTTCTCGATGATGAGGTCGCACCATTGCGCCATGCGGCGGGCGAGCGCCACGCCTGCGGGCTTTTTGAGATCGACGGCGACGCTGTACTTCGAGTCGTTGAAGAAGGCGAAGCAGCCGCTGCGGTTGTAGCCGGGACGATTGTCCTTGAACGGTGGATATTGGATGCGGAAGCCGTCGGGACGTTCTCTCGATTCCATGTGAATCGTGTAGGCGCCAAAATTCGCCAGCACCTTGCCGATGTGGGGGCCCGCGGCATAGCCGCCGAACTCGAGCACCTTGAGTCCGGAGAGCGCCTGTGCGACCGCGGTCATCGCTTCCCTCCAGGGCGCGTTCCCGTCGTGCAAGGACGCTGGGCTGCGGGTGCAGGCGGCGCAGCCGTCACCTCGATCGGCTCAGCGAGCGCGGCAGCCGGCGCAGCGAGGGGTGCTGCCGCGAACGGCGCGTCGGGATGATGGCGCAGCGGCGGGCGCCTCCCGTCGATCACG
>JBJMTU010000283.1:0-21065 GCA_045811545.1 Xanthobacteraceae bacterium
CTTCGAAAGAATGCACGTCCGGCAAATCCGCACGCTCCCGCGCGCTCGCGCCGACCACGATTACGGTGCGCAAATGCGGCAGCCGATCGCGCAGCGACAGCACGGTCGGCGCGAGTGCAGCCGCCACGACGATTGCCGCGGCGCGACTGTCGGCGAACAGATAGGCGTATTGCTCGGGAGTCAGTAGCGTGTTGACGGGGACGGGCACGATGCCCGCGCGGATCGCCCCCCAGAACGCGATCGGATGGTCGACGGTATCGTGAGCCACGAGGACGAGGCGATTTTCCTCGCGCAAGCCCAGCGCCCTCAACGCCGCCGCGAAGCGATTTGTACCTTCCTGCAACTGCGCATAGGTCAGCGACCGCTCGGAATCCGTGAATGCGACCTTGTTGCCGAGGCCGCGCGCGACATTGGCATCAACGAAATCGGTGACGGCGTTGTAAGGCCGGCGTTGCAAGAACGGTTCAAAAGATGGCGTCATGCGGCGAGGATGGACGCGAACATGGGTGCAGCAAGCACATACGAATGTGGCTTAGTTTGAGCAGAACTATAACGCGGGGGCCATGTTCGTCCCGGAACAATATCGGGAGACAGTGCTCATTCGGCCGCGATGGCGGCCGGTATGAACCCCTAATCAATATCCGATCATTCCGGCGAAGCGGAACTCCAGTCCCTCTAAGTCCCCGCTTTCGCGGGGACGAGCGGAAACTGGTTCATTGCAGCCCTCGAGGCTCATTCCGCGAACAACCAGGCGCCTTGCCCGAGCTCCTCGGGAAAGATGGCGACCAGGTCTTGCTCGCTGCGCCACGTTCTGAGTCCCGCGCGCTTCAACATGTCCCTCGTCACCGCCAACGACGCCACGCGGATCGCGTAGGCGCCGATGAACGGCAGCGACGGGATGGGGACGTCCGGCAACGTTCTGGTGAACGCCTCTGCGGTCATGAGCTGCACGCGGCCGCGGTCGAGCTCGATCGTCTGCCCGAGCGGCGAGGGCATTGTTTCGCGGCCGGTGAAGCGCGCGAAGCGCCCGGCCGCCTCTTCCACGTCGGCGACCACGATGATGACACTCGTGAGCGCCACCGCGCCATTGGGATGCGACAGCCAGCGCGGCTGCCACACCATGGCCTCGGTGCGGTGGGTAAGGATTTGGATGCGTCCTTCCGGCATTTGGCCCGGCTCGAGCCGCGCCAACGTGAAGGCGGCGATCCCGGGCGCCCCGCCGGTGTCGACCGGGCGCTGCATGTGCACCAAAGGCTGCATGCGAAATCGCCCCGAGACAAGCCGGCGATGCGCGGCCGCGGCATCTGCCACGGAAAACGCCGCAAGATGGACGCCCCCATGGCGCGCCAGTGCCGCCTCCAGCTCGCGGCCGAGCGGCGTGTCGGCGGTCTTGAAGAGGACTTCGATATAGCCGCGCGAGAACATGGCCGTCACGTTGCCGGTGCCGGTGGGGCGCGGTGTGCCCTCGGGATCGGGGGCCACCTGAATGGAGACCGGCGTCGGGGCAAATCCGGCGCGCGCGAGCGCGCGGCCCGCGGCGTGCGGATCGCGCACGAAATGGCCGACATGGTCGAGGAAGATCTCGTCGAGGATGGGAAGTTGGCGGTCCACCGTTGATCTCGCTCCTGGCTGAGGTGAGACCAGCGCTATTCGTCGCACCTGCCGTGGGTGTCGGCCCGCCGCAGGCGGAAGTATAAACGGGCTGGCTGGTGCCGCCGCGCCTGCCCCAAGCTTGGCGCAACATCGCACTTTCGGCAAACGCGAGGACGACGATGAACCGGCGCGACCTTCTGGCGCTTGGATTGGCGTTCCTCTCGGCAAGAGCGCTGACGCCGCGTTCTGCGCTCGCTCAGGGGAAATATCCGGAGCGGCCGATCAAGTTGATGGTGGCATTCTCAGCGGGCGGGGTGAACGACGTCGTCGCACGCCAGTGGGCCGAGCGAGTGAAGACACTGCTCGGCACCGTTTACGTCGAGAACCAGGGCGGCGGCACCGGGACCATCGCAACCGGCGAGGTCGCGCGAGCGCCCGGCGACGGCTACACGATCCTGCTCGGCAGCACGAGCACCATGGTGCTCAACCCCATGACCATGGCCAAGGTGCCGTACGATCCCGCCAGTGATTTCGTGCCGATCGCCATCATCGCCGTGTCCACCACGTCCATCGTGGTGCACCCATCCGTGCCTGCGACGACATTGACCGAGCTCACCACGTACGCGAAGGCCAATCCGGGCAAGCTCTCCTATGGCTCGGCCGGTAGCGGCACCATGAGCAATCTCTCCGGCGAACTGTTCAAGCAGCTCACCGGCCTCAACGATCTCGTGCACATTCCGTACAAGGGCGCGGGGCCGGGAATCAGCGATCTCCTCAGCGGGCACATTCCGATGATGACGCCGAACGTGACCGGGCAGCTGCTCGAATTCCACCGCACCGGCAAGATCCGCATCCTGGCGGTGAACGCGGCGCACCGGTTGGCGGTGGCACCCGAGATTCGGACGGCCATCGAGCAAGGGGTGCCGGGCATGATCGGACTCTTGTTTCTGGGCTTGTTCGCGCCCGCCGCCACGCCGAGAGCGATCGTCGATCGCATCGCCGAGGCTACCCGTGCCGCAATGGCGGACGTGGAATTTCAAAAGGTGCTGATCGCCTCCGGCCTCGAGGCCATCCCCGACTCGAACCCCGATAAGGCCAAGCAATTCATAGACGAGGAAATCGCGCGCTGGGGCCCGGTGGTGAAGGCAGCAGGATTCAAGGTGGAGTGAGCGGGGCCGACAGTCATTTGACTGTCGTCCCGCCGAGGCGCTCATGCGCAAGTCCGTGTAGCAGCGCCCGGTCGATCTTGTTGGTGGCTGCGAGCGGCAATTCGTCCACGAACCAGACGAAGCGCGGATGCGCATAAGCGGGCGCATTGGCGAGCGCGAAGCGCTTGATCTCGTCCGCGCTTGGGCTGCGCCCAGGCTTCGAGACTACGAAGGCGACGGGTTTTTGCCCCTTGATGTCGTCGTCGATGGGCACGACAGCGGCCTGCGCGACGTCGGGATGACGCTCCAGCATGCGCTCGACGTCGCTTGGATAAATGTTCTCGCCGCCCGAGACGAACATGTCGTCGCTGCGGCCGACGAAATAATGAAACCCGTCGGCGTCGCGGCGGAAGACGTCACCGGTGACGTAGAATCCGTCGGCGGTGAACGGCGGCTTGACGTCCGGCCGATTGTGATAGCCGTTCATGAGTGCCGGGCATTTCATTTCCAGCACGCCCTGCGGCGCGTTGCGGTTGTCGCCGTCGACCAGCCGCAGCTCGACCTGAGGATGCGGATAGCCGACCGACATGTCCGGCTGCGGCAGGCCGCGGGGATGGGGGCCGAACACGACAGGACCGGCCTCGGTCGTACCGTAGGCGTTGGTAACCGACACGTGTGGCAAGGCCCGGCGGATCGCTTCCATGAGGCTTTGACTGACGGGTGCCGAGCCCATGCGGATGAACTCGACGCTCGACAGGTCGGTGCGCGCGATCAGGCCCTTCTCGCGCAGCATCATGGCGATCATCGGCGGTACCGCGGTGAGCCAAGTGCAGCGGTAGCGTCCGATGGCGTCGATATAGGCTGGAGCAGCGAACTGCGGCAGCAGCACGATGGTCGCGTGGGCGGCGCAGGCGAGCTTGGCGAGCGCCAGCGCGTTCATATGATAAAGCGGCGCGGCGATGAGATAGCGGTGGCGGGCGAGGTCATCCGTCAGGCGCGCCTGCGCCACCCAGATGTGGCTCTGATGTGAGAGGACGACGCCCTTTGGCATTCCCGTCGAGCCCGACGTGTAGAGAAACATTGCGGGTTCGCGCGCACGCGGCACGACGGCATCGAAGGCGCCGCCGTCGAGGAAGCGATTGAAACCGCGGTTCCCGTCAATGCCGAAATGCACTGACGCAATATCCGGCGGACAGTCTTCCGCGCGCGACCTATCACAGAAGACGAGCTTGGCGTCGGCGTCGCGCAGGATGAAATGAATGGTCGACCGGGGAAACTTGAAGCTCACCGGCACTGCGACGAGACCGGCCCGCATGATGCCGTAATAGGCGGCGAGATATTCGGCGCGATTGGCGGAGAGGATGGCCACGCGATCGCCGCGCGCGAGGCCGCGCCTACAAAGCGCGCGGGCGACGCCATTGGCCATGGCGTCGAGGTGGGCATAGCTGACCTCGCGTGCGACCTCGCCGCCGAGATCGACGATTGCAATCTTGCTGAGATCGCGATCGCGCCGGGTGAGATCACCCAGGTTTATGAAGCGAGGCATTGCGTATTTCTACGCCATCAGCGAGGCGTCGCGAAGCAGCGGGTGATCCTCCACGCGAGCGCAGCCGCACTCCGCGGACTCGGTGCACTCCCTCCCGCTTGCGGGGACAGGGTCGGGGTGAGGGGGATTCTCCAAGCACTGAGTCGGTGAGAGTTCCCCCTCACCAGCTCGCTGCGCTCGCGACCTCTCCCCGCAAGCGGGGAGAGGTTGGAGCCTGCGGCACGATCGCGGTGCAATTCTTCACCCTTTGGGCGGGGTGGTGAGATAGGTGCCGCGGCCGCTGGCGAGGAGCTTGCCCTGCGCGTCGAACACCTGCGCCTCCGAAGTCGAGAACTGGCCGCCCATGCGCACCACCTTGCCGCGGATGGTGAGGTCCCCGGGCATGGCCACGGCATGATAGTCGACGTGCAGATTGATGGTCGGCACGCCGCGGCCGTTCTTCTTGACCATGGCCCAGTCGGCGCCGAGATCGACCAGCGTGGCGAGAATACCGCCGTGGGTGTAGCGCCGGTCGGGATTGACCACCCATTCTTCTCGCCACGTCGCCTGCAGTTCGATGCCGTCGTCGTGGAGTGCGATGACTTTGAGACCCAGCCATTGGTGATAGGGGGCGCGGGTGACGAGCGCCTGCACGCGCTCCAGCGTGAGCTCTTCACTCATGGCGTAACCACGACCTTGCCGATGACCTCGCGGTCCTGGATCAGGCGCAGTCCCTCGCGTGCCTCATCGAGCGGCAGCACCTTGTCGACCACGGGACGCATCTTGCCTTCCGCGATGAGCTTCATCAGGGCGCGCAAATCGTCATCATAGAAACTGTTCGAACCGATGATCTTGAGCTCGAAGCTCCAAACGTAACGCAAATCCTCCTTCGGATCGTAGCCGGCGGTCGCGCCACAGACCAGAAGCTTGCCGCCGCGCTTGAGGCAGCGCAGCGAAGGGTGCCAGGTATCGCCACCGGTGAAGTTGATCACCACGTCGACACCTCCTTCGTAGCTGCGCCGCTGCGGTTTGCCGTAGCGCTCGATCGCCCATTTGGAGAAATCGACTTCTCGGACATTGATCACGTCGTCGGCGCCGAGCGCCTTGAGCTTTTGCATCTTTTCTTCGCTCGAGGTGCACGCGATCACGTCGGCCCCGAGATGCTTGGCGAGGATGATGCAACCGGTACCGACGCCGCCACTGGCGCCGAGAACGAGCACGCGATCGCCTTTCTTGACCGTGTCGTGGGTGATCAGCATGCGGTGCGCCGTGCCGTAGGCGACCGGCAGGGCGGCCGCCTCTTCGAAGCTGACGCCCGCCGGCATGACGATGAGCTGGTCGGCAGCAACCAGACAGTATTCCGCCATGCCACCGTCGAGCATTTCGCCCATCAGACCTTTCGCCTTGTTGAGTGGATTGACCAGCACGCGCTCGCCCACCGTGCAGCCGGTCACGCCGGCACCGATCTCGACGATCTCGCCCGCCATGTCGAGGCCGAGCACGACCGGCAGCGGCACTTTGATTCCGGGCATGCCGCGCACCGTGAACACGTCGTGATAGTTGAACGAGGATGCCCGCACTCGGATCACCACGTGGCCCGCAACGACTGCGGGGACTGGATGGTCGTTCACGACGGCCAGCTCGTCGAGCCCGCCGTGTTTGCGCAAAACGAGCGCCTTCATGGTCTTGTTGCCGCTCACCGTTTCGCCCTTTGCCGCCTGGATTGTGGTCAGACGGTGGTCTAAGTAGCTTAGGCCGCCCTCGCCAACAACCTCTCGCGTTCGGAGCGCCCTCGATGCAGGAAAATTTCCGCCAATTCCTCGACCGCCTGCGGCAGAGCGGCGAGCTCGTCGACCTGCATCAGCCCGTGGATATCCGCCACATCGCGACCCTGGTCGATCAGGCGGAGACCGCGCTCTATTTTCACGATGTGATCGGCTACGACATGCCGGTGGTCTCCGGTCTCATCCGCACGCGCGAGCGCTCGATGATGGCGCTCGGCTGCGAGACCTATCGCGAAATCGAGGACAAGCTCACGCAGGCGCTCAACCACCCGATCCCGCCGAAATACGTCAAGACCTCGCCGGCGCGCGACGTGGTCGTCGCCGGCGAGGAGGTCGACCTCTACAAGCTGCCGATTCCCATGTCGTCGATTTTCGACGGTGGCCCGATGATCACCGCCGGCGTGGTGATCGCGCGCGACCCCGAGCTAGGGATCAACAGCGGCATCTACCGCTTCATCGTGAAGGAAAAGAATCTCACCGGCATCGACATCGTCACGCCCAACAACATGCGCCTGTTCGCCCAGCGCGCCTATGAGAACGGCCGTCCCTTGCCGATCTCGATTTCGATCGGTACCCATCCCATCGAGGTCACGGGCTCGGGCTATCGCGCGCCGCTCGGCGTCGACGAGATGGCGATCGCGGGCGGATTGCGCGGCGCGCCGGTCGAGCTGGCGCCGTGCGAGACCATCGACCTGCCCTATGTCGCCGATGCCGAGATCGTGCTGGAGGCGGAGATTTTGCCGACCGGGTGGACCTGGCCGGAGGGACGCTTCGGCGAGTTCACGCGGCTGATGGGCGGCCTGCACTGGAACCCGCTCGTGCGCATCAAGGCGATCGCGATGCGCAAGGACGCGATCTATTACAATCTGCATATGCCATGGGAAAACACTTGGCTTGCGGCGCCTACGCGCTATGCCGCGATCCGTCAGGCGCTGCGCACCGCCGGCGTGCAGGTCAAGGACATCAACGTCACGCTCGGCGGCTGCGCGTTCTGGCACGCGGTGATATCGATCAAGAAGCAGCCGGGGGAGGCCAAGAACGCGCTGCTCGCCGCGCTCTCGGTCATGGACCTCAAGCACGTGGTGGTGGTCGACGACGACATCGACGTGTTCGATCCGACCGAGGTCGAGTGGGCGATCGCCACCCGCGTGCAGGGCGACAAGGACGTGATGGTGGTGAGCAATGCCCGCGCCAAGCCGCTCGATCCGAGCCTGCCGCAGGGTTACGGCGTGGTGCCGACCGGCGCCAAGGTCGGCATCGATGCCACCATCCCGGAGGGGATTCCGCGCGAATATTACGAGCGCATTACCTACGCCTACGCCGATCGGGCAAAGATCGGCGACTATATCAACGGCAAGTCGGACGCGGCCGGCGTTGCGGGCGGCGATGCCGAAGTGGCCGCTCTGGCGGGCAAGATCTTGGACGCGATCGGCAAGGAGCCGCTCTACTATACCGACATTGCCGAGCGCTTCTGCGACTATGACTTCCGCACCGTTGCGCGCGCTCTCGGCCATCTGCACGCGAGCGAGAAGCTGTGGCAGGACCCGCACGGGCGCATGTGCGTGCGCGGCTCCGAGTTCGTGGCCAAGCCGCCAAGGCGGTGAATGCAGGCGGCAGCATTTAGCGCTCCGCTCATGCGGGCTAGATGCCTCGTCATGGCTTCGATGCAACGTCGAATGGAATGCGTTGCATCTCGGCGTTCATCGCATTGCCGTCGACGATGAGCTGCGCGATCAGCGTGAACTGACCCGGCGGCAGCTTGCCGGTGAAATCGAGGGAGAAGCTTGCATCCGCAGAGGGTGCCACTTGGCCCGCGAGTACCGCACGGCCTTCGCCGTCGGTCACGAGATAGCGGCATTCCGGAGCCGACCGCTTGAGCGCGTCGGCCGCAATCGATGGCAGGGGGCGGCGCACGATGTCGTAGCTGCGCTGATGCTTTTGCACGAGCTCGATGTCGCCGAACAGTCTAATCCGTTCTCCGTCGCGCTCGACCTTGGTGATGAAACCCCGGCGCGGGGTGGCGTAAGCGTCATATGAACCCACACCGAGCGGATAGCTGAGATCACGGAACGCCTCGAGGGTGACGCTGTCGGCCGACCAGCGCTTGAGCTGATACGGGCCATTGGTCACCAGGAAGTGCCCGCGCTCTCTGTAGAAGGTTTTGAGCGCGGCCCAACGCTTGCGGGCGTCCTCCGCGCTGACCAGCGATGTTAGAGTATCGGGGCGATAGCTTTCGCGCTCGAATTTCTCGACCAGCCCAAGAAGCCGCGCCTTCATTGCCTCCGAGCGCACGAGATCGAGCCAATCGACGCCGCGGCGCCGGGCCTCGGATTGCGAGAAGCCAGCCCAACCGCGCTCGACCGCCTCCTCCATCAGCACCAGGAGATGCCAGGGCAGCATGCTCCAGGGCGGTGCGACCACCGCGTCTTGCTCCGGATCAATCGGCGCGACCGAGGTGTAGACGTCGATCACGAGCAGCTCGCGGACGTATTCGAAATCGCCAAAGCGGAAGGATTTGGAGGTCGTGTCGGTGCCGACGACGCGGACGCCCAGGAGGTGGGAGCGCATGACCGCGGTGGCCGCCGCGACCAGCGGATCGGAGCGAGCATCTTCGCCGTCGGTGCGCCCGCCCCAGCGATAGGCGAAGGCATAGGCATAAAGCACGTCGGCGGCGCTCATCCGCGTGCCGTCGTGAAAGGCGGAGCCGAGCACGCGATAGGTCAATTTCTGCTCGGCAATCTTGCCCGCGCCGACCGCCTGCAATCGACCGCTTCCGGGCTCCGGCAGCACCGCATCCTCCGGGACGGCGATCTCGGCTGCAACGGGCTGCGCGGGCGCGCGGCGCTCCACGATCGGCTCGGCGAGAATGGAGAGGCTCACGAACGTGTAGACCACCATGAGCGCCGTCAGCGGAACCTGGGAGCGCAACGCGAGACGCCGCGTGTCGAGGACCTGCATGGCCTTGACATGCGCGAGATAGACCGCCGCGATGTGACCGATGAGGATCGCCGTCACCGCGGTCCACCAGGCAAACCGCGCGTCGACGATTGCGATATCGACGCGGTAGCCTGCGGTCCCGAAAAGATTCCAGCCGAAGCCGAAGGGGTCCGAGACGAGCGGAATGATGTATTGCCCCTGGATCAGCAGGAACGTGAAATAATGCGCGACGTGATAGCCGATCGCGATCGGCACCAGCGTGAAGGCAAAACTGCGGGCGATGACGAGCGGCGCCAAGCGCTGCTCGGTAGCCGCGCTCATAACTGCGCAGGCCCCGACATAGGCACCGCAGAAGATGAGCCAGAAGGCGATGAGCCCGACTGTTCTGATCGCCACGAGCCTGAAGTCGCCCAAGGCAGAAAGATAAGGAGCAATCGCCCCTTCGAGCTTGCCCCATTCCGGCGTGGCCAATGCGCCGTCGTACAGCACGGTCGCGAGCAGCAACAGCACGAAGGCCATCATCGAGCTGGAAACCGAGCCGCTGTCGAGAAGCCCGGCGCCGAACGGCCGCAGCCACATTTCACGCTGAGGCCCAGTTCGGATCTCGATCGGCGCAAAGCGCGCGAACGTGCCGAACACGGCCGTGAAAACCTCGCCACGTTCGAGCCAGCGCTCGCAGCCGAAAAGCGACATGCCGGTGAAGGTGAGAACGGAATAGGCGAGCGCGAGCCACGCGATGGTTAGCGGCACCGCCGGGTTCGGGTAGACGAGCTCGATCCACGCGAACGCCAGCAGCAGAAGGAACGCCGGCCAGACGCCGAGCGCCTGCGGATAGGGTAAGCGCAGGCCGAATTCGCGTCGCCCGGTGAGCCCCTGATAGAGCGTCTCGATCGTCTCAAAAATCGTGCGCCAGGGATTGATCACCGCCCAAATATTTCCGACGAACGCTGAAACGTAGGCAAGACCAACCCAACCGATGATCCACACCAGAGTCGGCGCGATATTCCGGTAGGGATTCTGGTCGCCGCGCAATCCCGCCACGATGGTGACGATGAAAGCGGCGAACGCGAGCAGTTTGAGCGCAAGCGCAAGGTACGGGTTTGCGATCCATCGACCCAGCGGTGTGGCGATGAGGTCGATGCGCGGATCAGCGCGAACGCGCGGCACCTCCCGCACGAACAATCCGATGACGAGGAACGACACCACGACCGCCGCCGCTACTCCGGCGAGATAGAAAGAGAGCGGGATCGGGAGATCGTAGCGTTGGCCGAAGCCGTGCGCGCTCGCCGGCGTTGCCAGACACGCGAGCGCGACGGTAACCGCGAACGCGCGCAGCGCAGCCCGGCGCCTGCCGGCCTGCTTAAGGATAGACCTCGATGGTGACAAGGACGTCTCCGTGCGCATGCCCGCCGGACGGCGTTTTTCCGATGTGGGGCTCAACCGTGAATCGTCCGGTCGCGCGCGCTGTGAAGGTCATCTCCGTGGTCGCGCCCGGCTTGAGCTCTTGCTCGATGTCGTAGCCGTGCAGATGCACGCTTATCGGCTTGTCCGTGCGCCATTCAAGCTTGACGAGGTCGTTCTGCTTGACGCGAATGAGCCGCATGTTGGGGGGAACGCGGCCGTTCGCAATGGTCAGCGCATAGGTGACCTCCGCAGCGTCGACGGCCAGGATTAGCGCGCTGCTCAAAGACAACGCCAGCATCAATGCTCGCAGTATTCGAAAGGAGCACACGTGCGTACTCGCGGTATTCATCGCCCCGAAGGCAGATCGGAAATGCGGTTGAGCATCCAGCCGGCCTCATAGGGTGACGGCAGCAGGGCCGGGTCGCCGACGGCAAAGCCCATGA
Source organism: Xanthobacteraceae bacterium (assembly GCA_045811545.1). Taxonomy (GTDB): domain Bacteria; phylum Pseudomonadota; class Alphaproteobacteria; order Rhizobiales; family Xanthobacteraceae; genus VAZQ01. The sequence goes on from JBJMTU010000283.1 coordinate 10,835, forward strand.
GGCGCCCGAACGGATCAGTCATGCCGCCGATCGGGTTCCAGGCGGCGGCCGGTTTGCCGTCGATGCCGAGCGCGAGCCAGCCGTTCCAGGGGAAATCCTTGAGCTTCACCGTGCGGATGAACATCGGGGAATGCAGGCCGGTGAGCGAATCGTAGCCGATGTTCTCGATCCCGGCCGAGAACTCGACGTTGACGTATTCGCGCTTGACCGTGTAGCCGGCGACGAGTTTCCGGCAGCCGCCGGTCAACAGCGTGACGAGGTCGCGCTCGAGATTGATGCGCTCGACGAGGGAGGTGAAATCGCCTGTCTTGATGCGTCGCAGGTCGGACTCGATTCGTTCTTTCTGCGCAGGTTCGCTCGCGGCATCGGCGAGGAGACGCTCGGCGTGGAACCAACCAGTTCGTACCCACGGGGGCGCGAGCCAACCGTTGACCGTAAACATTGCGGAGGCCACGAGCTCGGCCGCATCGATCTCGGTGACTTCGGCATCCCAATCCGCCTCGCGGGCGGACCAATCCGGATGGCTTTGCGCCAGACCGCCTCGCGCCGCGATCTTGAGGTCGCCGCGGGGCGCTGTCGGCTCCGAGACGCGCGCCGCGGCGGCCGCCGCGAGGTCGGCATGATGCAGGTAGTCGCCGTGGAACGGCGTGACCGGGTAGGGATGCGAAACGAAATCGTTTTGCGCGGCAAGGATGCGCATCAGCGTCCCGACAACGCCGCAGGCATCGTCCTGCACGCGCGCCGAGCTCGGGTTGGTGCGCACGACGATGAATGAGCCGAGCGATTCAACAGGACGGATGTCGGCCGACGGCGTCGCTGAAAGGCCCAAGCTGCGGCCGATATAGGCCTGGATCCCGCCATCGCGCAGCGGTTGCACCGCGTCCTCGGCAGCGACAGATCTGATTTCGATCTCGTGCGGATAAAACGACGGATAGATGGGCAGCTCGTGTCCGCCCCGGGCCGCGGTGATGATGGCAGCCGCGCCGAGCACGAGGAGCACTGCAGCAAGCCGGTTCATGTCCGGTTCGAATCCTTATCCGCCGGCAGGACAGCTTGCAGGCCAACGCAATCTCACCCGCGCAGCGTCCGCATCACGGTGTCGTTCGCAAGCGCTTCCGGTGGCGTGCCGTGGAAGATGATCTCGCCGCGATCGATGACGTAGAGCCGGTCGGCGATAGCGGCCGCGCTCGTGAGATTTGATTCCGCGAGCAAAAGCGAAATGCCCAGGCCCTTGATCATCATGACGGCGTCGCGAAAACGCTTCACCACCACCGGCGCCAGGCCTTCGAACGCCTCGTCGAGAATCATCAGCGACGGCGCGAGCGCCATGGCGCGGGCAATCGACACCATCTTCTTCTGCCCGCCGCTGAGGTTGAGCCCCGGCCGGTTCATGAACTTGGCGACTTCGGGAAAAACGGTGAGCGCCTGCGCCTCGGCATCGATTCCGCCGCTGGCGCCGCGCGCGGTCTTGTCGGACATCCAGCGGCTGATCATGAGGTTCTCGGCCACGGTCAACTCGGGAAAGATGCCGGCATTCTCCGGTGCATAGCCGATGCCGCGCTTGGCGCGCTTGTGCGGCGGCATCTTGGCGATGTCCTCGCCGCGGAAGCGAATCCGACCCGAGCGCACCGGCAGCAGGCCCATGATGCTTTCGATGATGGTCGTGCGCCCGGCGCCGTTGCGCCCGACCAGCGAGACAACCTCGCCGTCATCGACGTTGAGCGTCACGCCGCGCAGGATGTGCGCGGGCCCGCGGAAGGTATTTATGGATTCGACCTCCAGCAGCACTTGCTTGTCCTTCGTCGTCTCAAGCCGAGAGCGGCACGCCGAGAAGGATGTTGGCGACGTCCCTGTTCGCCCTGATCGCTTCCGGCGTTCCGTCGGCGAGGAATCTGCCTTCATGCATCATCACGATGCGGTCCGAGTAGCGGAACACCACGTCCATGTCATGCTCGATGACGACAGCAGTCACCGCGCCGGCACGCACGACCGACGACACGGTATCCATGATTTGCGTCTTGTCGCGCGTGCTCACCCCGCTCGTCGGCTCGTCGAGAAAGAGCAGTTTCGGGCGCAACGCATAAGCGACGGCAACGTCGAGCAGCTTGCGCTCGCCTTGCGCCAGGCCGCCGGCCAAGACGGCGCTCTTTTCCGCAAGTCCGAACTGGCTCAGGACGTCGAAGGTCTCGCGGCGGACGTCCCGATCGCGATCGGCAAGCGCGGCGATTTTTGCGATCTTGCGCTCGCGCGAGAAAATCGACAATGCGACGTTGTCGAAAACGCTTAATGCATCGAACAGGTTGACGATCTGGAAGCTGCGGGCAATGCCCGCCCTGATACGCTCGTAGACGGGGACAAAGGTGAGGTCTTGGCCCTCGAACAGGATGCGGCCGCTGTCCGGCGTAAGATGCCCGCTGATCAGATTGACGAGCGAGGTCTTGCCGGCGCCGTTCGAGCCCACGAGCGAGAGAAATTCGCCCTTGTTCACGGTGAAATTCACGCGATCGCAGGCGTGGACGTCGCCGAACTGCTTGCTGAGATCGACCGTCTCGAGAAGGATCACGCCGGTTTCTCCTTCGGTCGCAGCTTGGCGGCCGCCGCCGAGATCGCACCCACGATCCCGGTCGGCAACAGCATGACCAGGAGCACGAGGACGACGCCGAGCAAAAGCTGCCAATATTCGGTGGCCGCGACCGCGTAGGTCTTGAGGTAAGTGAAGAGTATGCCGCCGACGATCGGACCGGTGAAGTTGCGGAAGCCCCCGAGCAGCGTCATGAACACGATCTCGCCTGAGAACGGCCAATACAGCACCTCGGGCGTGGTCAGGCCGTTGAGCGGTACCCAGAGAATCCCCGCGAGCCCCGTGAACGTTCCGGAAATCAGGAACGCAACCCAGCGGAACCGCCTGATGCGCAAGCCGAGGAAGGCGGCGCGCGTTTCGTTGTCGCGAATGGCCTGCAGCGCCTTCCCGAAGGGCGAGTGCACGATCACCCACATGATCACCACGCAAATCGCGAACACGGCGAGGACGTAATAGTAATATCCGTCGATGAACCGCTGGAATGCATCACGCCCAGTGAAGGTGACCATGCCGGCGAGCAATGTCGGCCGCCCCACGCGCAGGCCGTCCGAGCCGCCGGTGACCCAGAAAAACTTGTAGGTGAGGGTCCATAGCACCTGCGACAATGCAAGCGTCAAGATGCCGAAGAAGATGCGCGTGTGCCGGACGCAGATGTAGCCGAACAGCGCCGACGTGAGCGCCGCGACCGGCAACCCGATCAAGATGTAGAGCTCCATCGAGCGGATGCCGGCGTCGCGCAGCAGGAACGCGACCGAATAGGCGCCGATGCCGAAGAAGGCGGAATGACCAAACGAAAGCAGCCCGGTATAGCCGAGCAATAGATTGAACCCGAGCGCGGCAATGGCGGCGATCAGGCCATAGGTCAGCAACTGCGTCTGGTAGAGGCCGATAAAAGGCGGCAGCAACGCGAGCAGTATAAGGACGACGGCCGTGGCGGCGAACAGCAGCAGTTTGGGCTGCACGCTGCTGACGTCGGCTGTCATCACGCGGTCCCGAACAAGCCGGTCGGTTTGACCAGCAGCACCACCGCCGCGATGAGATAGAGCACGGCGAGCTCGATTTCAGGAAAGAACTGGATGCCGGCGGTGCGCACGAAACTGACAATGAGCGCGCCGACCAGCGCGCCCTGCAGGCTGCCGAGGCCGCCGATGACCACGACCACGAAAGCAAGAATGAGCGCGTCGATGCCCATGCCGAGCACCGCCGCCTGCGTCGGCACGACGATGGCACCGCCGAGGCCGGCCATGAAGCAGCCGATAGCGAAGGCCGACACGTAGACCAGCCCGACATTGAGGCCCAGCGCCGAGGCCATGCGCCGGTCCTGCGAGGTGGCGCGCAACATGACGCCGAATTTGGTGCGATAGATCACCGCCCATAGACCGATCGCGGCGGCAACCCCGATCGCAATCACCACGAGGTTGTAGCCGGGATAGATCAGGCCGCCGAACCGGATACTGGGCAGCACGTCCATGACGGGATCGGCGGACAGCGGCAGGCCGCCCCAAAGAAGGCGGATGACGTCCTCCAGGATCAGCAGCAGGCCGAACGTGACGAGCAGCTGATATTCCTCGGCGCGCCGATAAAACGGCCGCAGCAGCGGCTCGATCGCGACGCCGAGTAGCGCGACCGCGCCGGCGCCGACCGGGATGAGCAGAAACGTCCACCCGGCGGGCACGCCGAGCGCGATGGCGCGCCCGATTAGCCAGGCCGTGACGAAGGCGCCGACGGCGTAAAAGGTGCCATGCGCCATGTTGACGATGCGCATGACCCCGAAGATGAGGCTGAGGCCGGTAGCGATCAGGAAAAGAACCGAGGCGTAGAACAGTGAATTGAGGGTCTGCAGAACAACAATGCCCATGGTCGCTGGTCACGACGTCCCAAACATTGACGATGGACAATAACCGACGATGTGCGTGTGCGCACCCGAAAAAGCGCACGACGGAGGATCGCTAGTGGCGCTGTGCCGCGGCGGTGAGCGGCACCGCCGCGGTCAGCCTTTCATCTGAGGCCAGGTGGTCTTGATCCAGTTATAAGCAGAGGTGACGTCATTGTGCGTGGTCCCGGGCTTCGGCCAATGTGATGGCGCCGTTATTTGCCGTATCGGGATAGTGATGATCCGTGCCGGGTCCCAGACCGGGAACGGATATTCCGGCACGTTCTTGCTGAAGCCGGTTACCGCATCCTTATAGCCCTGATGATTGTCAGGCCGGATTTGGATGTAGCCCGCGGGCGAATCCCAGCCGAGACCTTCAAGCTGGCTGATGATCGCCTCGTCGTCGGGCCAGCCGCCCGTGAGTTTGTTGGCCTTCTCGATGGCCAACTTCAACAAATACAAGCACGTGTATCCAACCTCGGCCTCCATCGGCGGATACTCGTTCCACCGCTTGTAATAAGCTTCGACGAACCTGCGGTTTGCCGGCCACAGATCGCCCACCGGATTGGTGAAGTAGTAGTTGGCATGCACACCCATCAGTACCCCTTCAGGGTGATCTTTGCCCATGACATGAGGAACCTGGGAGAACCCCTGCAGGGTGGCAACCTTCATCTTCTCGAACAAGCCATAGCGAAGGCCCTGCTTGTAAAGTGCGATGTAGTCGCCGCCCCAGCAGGAGGTGACCAAGCAGTCGGCGCCCGAGGCCATCGCCTTGGTAATGTGCGGCGTAAAATCGGTCGTGCCAAGCTTCGGCCACGCCTGCGAGATCACCTGGATACCGCCCAATAGCTTCTCAATGGCGACGGTGAAATGGTCGAAGACGTTGCGGCCGTAACTGTAGTCCGGATGGATGTGCGCAAACTTCCGGACCTCCGGCCACGCAGTGGCGACCCCGACTGCACAGGTGATGCCATCAGCCGATTGGATGGCCGAGATGCGGAAAATGTATTTGGGGTTCGGCACGATCTTGTCGAACAGAAAATCGGTGCAGCCGTCGGCAAAGATCGTGAGGAGTTGCAGCTCTTCGGCCAAGGGTCCGAGCGAGGGTGTGTTGCCGCTCGAAATGATGCCGGTGAAAAGGTCGATGTTTTCTTGCAGCTTCAGGCGCCGCATCTCTTTGACATTGCCATCGACACCCGCGGCTTCATCCGCCTTCAAAGTCACAATCTTGCGTTTGCCCAGCAACCCGCCGTGAGCGTTGATTTCCTCAGCCGCGAGGATGTGACCCTTGACCGAGGGCTCGGCCATCACGGTAAGCGGGCCGGTCAGAAACGTCATATGGGCTGTGACATAGGGCTGGTCGGGTATCTTGCCCGACACGCGCGCCGGCGGCGCCGCGGCATTGACGAGAGGGGGCGCCATGTTGCCGCCGACCGCAGCCCCTGTAGCCACTCCAAGCGTCATCCCCATGCGGTTGAGAAAATCGCGGCGGTTCACTTGCGGCTTCGATTGCGGTTGATTTTCCATGGCGATCCTCCCTGCAGGCGCATGCGTTTCTTGTGCGCGGACCAAGCAAAATTGCTGGCGCGCCGCCTAGCATGTGATATATTTGTAGTATGACGCGTGACATATCAGACTGTCAAGCTAGGTGCGATGCCGTTAACAAGCGTCTGGCCTGACCCTCCACCGCGACGTGGATATGCAATTGACGCCCTGATCACCGCTTCCGGAATGCCACGATGACAACTCAGCCGCAAAGCCTCGGAGAACAGGCCTACGACCTCATCAAGAGCGATATCGTGCTGTGCAAGCTCGCTCCCGGCGCGGAGGTTACCGAAGCCGGGCTCGCCGAGCATTACCGCCTCGGTCGGGCGCCTATTCGCTCGGCATTATCGCGCCTGTGTCAGGACGGCCTCGTCAATGTGGTCCCGCGCCGCGGTTATGTCATTGCACCGATCACATTGAAGGGCGTGCAAGAAATCTTCGAATTGCGCCTGATTCTCGAGCCGGCAGCCGCGCGAATCGCGACGGGACACGTCGATCTGGCGCGACTACGGGCCAACAACAGCGGTCCCACCGCCTCCGACAGCGCCAGACAGAATCTCCGCTTTCTGACGAGCAATCGTGCGTTTCATCTTGCCATTGCCGAAGCGACCAGCAACGACCGCCTAACGCAGTCGATCGCGACGCTGCACGACGAAATGATCCGCCTGCTGAATCTCGGCTTATTCTCGTCCGGCCGCGAGCCCGACGCCATCCGCATCGATCACGATCTGCAGCACAAGCAGCACGACGCGCTCATCGAAGCGTTTGCGGCTTGTGATCCATCGGCTGCCGAACGCGCGGCGGCGGATCACATCGAGCACAGCCGCGACCTCGTTTTGCGCGCGATCTTCCGCCGGCGGCTGTCGTTCGACCTGTAGCGGCGGACGTCGCTTCTTCTTCTCCGCAGGTGACATATCTTCAACGGGTCATATCTAACATGTCTGTGAAATGTTACTTGACATTAACTGATGACGGATTGATATGAGCGAATGCGGAGATAGCGCGCCATGGCCCAAGTCCGAGCAGTGTCCAGAATCGGCATCATGTCCAAGGTGGACGTGGTCAAGACCCATATCGAAGTGGAAAACCAGCACGATATGGAGGCGATGCTGGCGACTCTAGTTGATGAGGATCCGGTGCGGGAGGAGATTGCCGGCAAGACTTTTCGTGGGCGCGATGCCGTTGCCGGGCGCTATGCCGCCCTATGGGAAGCCTTCCCCGATTTCACCGTGACGCCGCAATTGTTCGTGGAGGACGAGAACAATGTGGCCATGGAGGCAATCTATACCGGCACTCATCGCGGTGTTTTCAACGGCTATCCCGCGACCGGGAAGTCGTTTCGGCTCAAGATAGTTGTAATCTTCCGTTTCGACGGCAGCCGGATCGCGAGCGAGTCGATCTATCTCGATTATGCCAGCCAGTTGCGGCAGCTCGGGATTGCAGACTTGACCTGACTCACTTCGGCGAAGGCGCGGTACTCGCCGATCCCGCAGCCGGTCTCTAACGCTCGTCTTGCCGCGACATGGATCAACAGTTTTCAGGAAAGGTCATCGACTACTATTTCTCTGTCCTGTCGGACTGGGCGTATTTCGGCGGCGACCGGCTCGAACGGCTGGCCCGGCGTTACGGCGCGAAGATCAACCACATGCCCATCCGCCTTGCGGCGGTCTACGCCGGCACCGGCGGCATCCTGCTGCAGAAGCGATCGAAGCAACGGCAGGACTACCGCGTCCTAGAGTTGCTTCGCTGGCGCGATCTGCTTGGCATGCCCATCAATATCTCTCCCAAATATTATCCGACCGACGACGAGCCGGCCTCCTGTCTCATCATCGCCGCGAAAATGAAAGGCTTGGAGGTCGGCCTCCTCGCAAACTCGATCCTCCGAGCGATCTGGGCTGAGAACCGCGACATCTCGGACCGCGAGACCTTGACGCGGATCGCGGCAGGCATCGGCTTCGATGGAGGGGAACTGGTGGCGGCTGCGGACGCCGACGCCGTCCGTGGGGCATTCGAGCGCTACACGAGCGAGGCGCAGGAGCGCGGAGTCTTTGGCTCGCCATTCTATCTTTGCGATGGCGAAATTTTTTGGGGGCAGGATCGGCTGGATTTTCTCGAACGCGTCCTTGCCCGAACCACCTCGGCACACGCGCTCCTGCCGCGGTAGCGTTCAATACCGGCCGCGCCCGCCGAGGGCGGGCGCGGTCATTGTCGCGATGCGCACGAGCGAGCGACGCGTTAGCCCGTTGCCTTGGGCCAGGTCTTCTTGATCCAGTCGGCGGCAGCCGTCGATTCGTTGTGGCCTTGCCCGGGCTTCGGCCAGTTCGGCGGCGCCGTGATGTTGCGAATCGGGATCGTAATCACCCGGTCGGGATCCCAGGTCGAGAATGGATAGGCGGGCAGGTTCTTGCTGAACCCGATCACCGCGTCCTTGTATCCCTGGTGGTTGTCCGGCCGGATGTAGACATAGCCGGACGGTGCGTCGTATCCCATTCCTTCGAGCTGACTGATGATCACCTCGTCGTCGGGCCAGCCGCCGACTAGCTGATTGGCGCGCTCGATCGCCTTTTTCAGCATGTGGAGCGTCACGTAAGACCCTTCGGACTGGAAGTTCGGATATTCGTTCCAGCGCTTGTAGTAGCGTTGCACGAATTCCTTGTTGAGCGGCCACCGATCACCGCCGGGATAGGTGAAGTAGTAGTTGGAGTGGACGCCGGCGAGCACGCCCTCGGGGTGATCCTTGCCGATGGCATGCGGCGCAACGCCGAGCGCGAGCGTGGTGGCGACCTTCATCTTGTCGAACAGGCCGTAGCGCAGCGCCTGCTTGTAGAAGGCGACGTAGTCGCCACCCCACACCGAGGTGTAGAGCAGATCCGGATTCGCCGACATCGCCTTCGTGATGTGCGAGGTGAAATCGGTGGTGCCGAGTTTGGGCCAGCTTTCCGACACGACCTCGGTGCCAGGCAGCAGCCGCTCCAGCGCCAGCGTGAAGTGCTCGGCGGCGTTGCGGCCGTAGCTGTAGTCCGGATGGATGTGCGCGATTCTACGCACCTGCGGCCAAGTCTGCGCGGTGCCGATCGCCGACGTGATGCCATCGGCCGATTGGATGTTGGTGATGCGGAAGGTGTATTTCGGTTGCGGAACGGCCTTGTCGAACAGGAAGTCGGTGCAACCGTCGACGAAGATCGTCAGCAAGCTTAGCTCTTCAGCCACCGGGCCAAGGGCAGGCGTATTGCCGCTCGAGATGATGCCGGTGAAGAGGTCGATCTTGCCCTCGAGCTTCATGCGCCGAAGCTCTTTGACATTGGCGTCGGTGCCGGCGGCCTCGTCGGCGGTGATGGTCTCGATCTTGCGCTTGCCCAGCAATCCGCCCTGGGCGTTGATCTCTTCCGCCGCCATGATGTGGCCCTTGTGGGACGGCTCGCCGAGCACGGCCGCCGGGCTGGTGAAGAATGTCATATGCCCGGTGCGGTAGGGCGTGTCCGGAATCTTGCCTTTGGGGGGCTCGACGGCGGCTTTGACCAGTTGCGGTCCGGCGACCAGGCCGGCGCCGGCAAGACCGGTCCCGCCGACCGTGACGCCGAGGGCGCCGAGAAACTTGCGCCGATCAACTGCGGTGGGGTTATCCATGGGCATCTCCTCGGAACGTTTGTTATGGGGTGGCGGGCGAGACGGATGTCGCCTCCGATGGGCCTCTTGTATCACGCAAGCTTGTCACGTGCGACGTGTCCGGGGGTCACATTTCCGTCTACGGTTGGGCCGGCACGTGAGGGAGGCGATTGGGCGGCGCGTGGGGAGGCGGCGCGTGGGGAGGAGGATTGGGCGACACGCGGGGAGCGCATGGCACCGCGGCGATCCCCCCAAGGCGCCTAGCGCTCGGCGTTGCGGTCGCGCCCATTGCCGGCTTGCCGCCGGCTGCGGGTATCGTAGCTTTTCCTGCGTGATTTCAAGCGATTGGTTGTTTCCACCGCTCGCCTGCGTACCTCTCGGGCAGCTCGCGATGACAAACCGTTGTGCCTAACAATTAGGCGGATGTCTATTTCGGCGGCAAGCGCGCCAGCCTGGCGCGTTGGATCGAGGCCGTGCGCGCCCGATCAGCAAGTCGGCGCAAGCATTTAACCCGCCGTTTCCGCTTGGCACGCCGCTTGCGAATCCTTCCGGCGCAAACAGCTTTGCGCCGTTTCCCGCGCGTCAAACAGAAGGACATCGCGATGCCCACATCCATCGCTGCGGTC
>JBJMTU010000284.1:0-9348 GCA_045811545.1 Xanthobacteraceae bacterium
GCGAAAGCGGGGACCCATATTCCAGAGGCGGTGGTCATGGGTCCCCGCTTTCGCGGGGACGACGTTCCATTTGACGAGGCGGATACGGCATCACGCCTCGAACGGCAGCCCGACATACTGTTCAGCCAGCGAGGCCTGGGCGTGCTCGGAGGCGTGGAGATAATCGAACTGGTTTTCTCGCGCCCGCTGGTCGAACGGCGTCTCATCCGGAAAGCGGTGCAGCAGCATGGTCAACCACCAGGACATGCGCGCGGCACCCCACACGCGGCGCAGCGCCATATCGGAATAGCAATCGAGGTAATGCGTCTTGCCGGTTTTGTACGTCTGCTGCAGGCCACGTGACAGATAGAACACGTCAGACACAGCGAGGTTGAGGCCTTTCGCCCCGGTGGGCGGGACGATGTGCGCCGCATCGCCTGCAAGGAATAGGCGCCCGTAGCGCATCGGCTCGGCCACGAAGCTGCGCAGCGGCGCAATGGATTTTTCGATCGACGGGCCAGTGACGATCTTGTCCGCCATATCCTTGGGGCATCGCGCCTTGAATTCCTGCCAGAAGCGCTCGTCCGGCCAATCCTCCAACCGGGCGTCGAGGTCGCACTGGATGTAATAGCGGCTCAGCATCGGGCTGCGCATGGAGGCAAGCGCAAAGCCGCGACTATGGTAGCAATAGCAAAGGTCGGGGAATGGCGGCGTCTCCGACATGATGCCGAGCCATCCGAACGGATAGCCCTTTTCGTAGGTCCGCAGCACGGAGGCGGGGATCGATTGCCGGCTCACGCCATGGAAGCCGTCGCAGCCAGCGACGTAATCGCAGTCGATCCGGTGGGTTTGACCATCCTTCTCGTAGATCACGTATGGGCGGTTCGACGTAAGCTCGTGTAATGCGACGTCGCGCGCTTCGTCGATGATCTCGCCGCCGGCCGCATCGCGCGCGGCATAGAGGTCTTCGGTGATCGCGGTTTGGCCGTAAGCCATCATCGACTTGCCCGTGTGTTTTTTCGTGTCGATGAAGAATCGCGGGCGCTCCTCCCATGCGATGGCCGATCCGTTGTGGGGATGGCCCTCGCGATCCATGCGCTCGCCGAGGCCGACGGCGCGCAGGAGGTCGACCGTGCCCGCCTCCAAAACGCCGGCGCGGATCCGCTCCAGGACATACGACCGGCTTTGCCGTTCCAGCACGATGCTGTCGATGCCGTTGACATGGAGAATATGGGACAAAAGCAGCCCGGCCGGGCCGCCGCCGATGATTGCTACTTGGATTCGCGTCGCCCTTGCCACCGTCGCTGCGCCCAGGGTGATACAGCCCTTAAGGCAAGGCTCAATCGCACGAATTGGCAAGTGGATTTCGTTGCTTGATCCGCGGCTGTGCCTGCAGGCAAACTCGATACCGACGGTGGCAGACGAGGGAGAGCGACATGGCCGGTGCAATTGATTTTTCCGCCGGCGGCTACCGCTTCCTGCCGAGCGTGTTCCAGTTTTCGGCCGGCGTTGCGGCGCTATCGGGTCATGCGATTGAGCGCGTGCTATTCCGCAACCCCGTGCCGCTCAAGCAGGGGTTCGAGCGCATCGAGCACCTGATCAGGCAGGCCGGCCGGCCGCTGACGTCGTTCTGCGCCTGCGAATTGCGTTCGCCTGCTCCGTTCACCGAACAGGGCTTTCGCGCCTTCAACGCAATCTATGTCGTCACGCTGCAAAAGTGGGGTCTGTTCGACGGCAAGGTGAACCCGGTTGCGCGCAGCAACGTGTGTCCCGAGATCGATCCGCCGGCGGAGCCGTCGTTCCACGCCTTCTCCTTCACCGTCGCAGCGACGGATCCCGCGCCGGGCTTTGTGATCGCAGGAAGCGCCGAGGCGAGGGAGGGCGGCGCGAGCTACAAGGAGCGCACCGTCCGCTACGGCGAGACCAGTCCCGACGCGATGCGCGAGAAGGCGCGCTACGTGCTGGGCGAACTGGAGCGCCGCCTCGCCGAGTTCGGCTTCGGCTGGGCCGATACCACGGCGACGCAGGTCTACACCGTGCACGACCTTTATCCGTTCCTGGCCGAGGAGATCGTGCGGCGCGGGGCGGCGCGCGCCGGGCTCGCCTGGCATTATGCGCGGCCGCCGGTGCAAGGGCTCGAATACGAGATGGATTGCCGCTGCGTGGGCCGGGAACACGTGATGTGATCCGGCGCCTGCCGCTGTAGCTTCGGCTGTAGCCCGGATGAGCGAAGCGATATCCGGGGTGTGCCCGCAAGCCCTCGACTTGCGTTGCGCCGAGGCAGGTTTCGCTCTGAAGCGGGGTGATATCCCGGATTTCGCTGCGTTCAGCCGGGCCACTCCTCGTTTCCAGTGAGACACCATTCGCCGTTGCCGTGCCTCGAAATTCCAATAACAATTGACGAGTCTACAAAAACCGCGGCAAGGCAAAGCGTGCTCAGCGCCGAGAAAAACCGCATTCTCACCCAGGTCGGCCCGGGAACGCCGATGGGTGAGCTGTTGCGCCGCTATTGGATGCCGATCGGCGGCGCGAGCGACCTCGACAGCAACCGGATCAAGCCGATTCGTCTCCTGGGCGAGGATCTCGTGCTCTACAAGGACCAGGGCGGACGCTTCGGGCTCCTCGACCGCCACTGTCCGCATCGGCGCGCGGACCTCTCCTATGGATTCGTCGAGGAGCGAGGCATCCGCTGCAATTACCACGGCTGGCTGATGGACGAGAGCGGGCGCTGCATCGAGCAGCCCTACGACGACATCGTCAATCCGGGCTCGCGCGCCAAGGAGCGCTGCACCACCACAGCCTATCCGGTCAAAGAATGCGCGGGGCTGTTATGGACCTATATGGGGGCGCAGCCGATGCCCGAGCTCCCGGTGTGGGAGCCGTTCACCTGGGAGAACGGCTTTCGCGAGATCGTGCTCTCCGACGTTCCCTGCAATTGGTTACAGTGCCAGGAGAACTCCTGCGATCCCGTCCATTTCGAGTGGATGCACGACAATTGGAGCCTGCAGCTTGCCGGCAAGGCGGGGCCATACGCCAGCAAGCACCTCAAGCTCAAGTTCGAGGAATTCGACTACGGCTTCATCTACAAGCGGGTGCGCGAGGATTCCGACGAGCACAATCCGTATTGGACGGTGGGCCGCGTCGCGCTCTGGCCGAACGGATTCTACCTGGGCAACCATTTCGAATGGCGCGTGCCGGTGGATGACGAAAACACGCTGAGCGTCGCCTGGTTCTTCATGCGCGTGCCGAAGGGACGCGAGCCCTACGTGCAGGAAAGCGTGCCGACCTGGGTGAGCCCGATCAAGGACGAGCACGGCCGCTGGATCACCAGCCACGTCATCAACCAGGACATCATCGCCTGGGTCGGGCAGGGACGGATCGCCGACCGCACCAAGGAGCACCTCGGCCCTAGCGATCTCGGCATCGTGATGATCCGCAAGCGGCTGTTCGAGGACCTCGAGGCCGTCGCGCGGGGCCGCGACCCCAAGGCGGTCATCCGCAACCCGAATATCGCCAAATGCGTCGAACTGCCCTATTTCCAGAGGAAGGAAAGCGTCGACGGCATCCCGCTCGCGGACTACGACAAATACCCCCTGTTGAAGGCGCGGCTCAAAGCGTTTCGGCACTGCTACGGCCAGCCTCCCGACGTGCGGCGCGCGTTCGAGCAGGCCATGGGCATCGCCAACTGAGCCTCGGCGGTATTGCGGCACCGCGCCGGGGTGAGCGCCCCGCGGCGGGCTTAGAGGCGCCTCCGCCCCGAACGCCATTTTTAGTTCATTTTGGTCGGGAACCGTACCGATGCATCCGCGTTGCAGGAGAAGCTGGGGGTCCTCGCCATGCCGAGCGTTGCGTATTTCCGCCGACAAGCCGACATCTGCTTTCGCCTCGCGCTGATCGCCTCCGACGAGGAGGTGTCCAATCGGCTGATCATGATGGCAAAGGAGTACACGGCGAAGGGCGACGCGCTCGCCAAGCAAGCCGGAGCAGATGCGTCCGTCCACCCGGCCGCATTGCCGGGTATGGCGGAAGGCGACCCGGTGCTGAACTTGCCGCCGAACGTCCCCGACTCTTCCGCCGATTGCTAGGACGAGCAGGCTCGCCAACGATCCCATAACGAGAAGCCCGCCGCGAGGCTGCGACGGGCCCGAGCCATTCGACGCGGCGGTGGGCTGATGGCCGCGCCGGCTGGCCCAGCGCGAGGCTCGTCAGCTCGGCATCAGCACGCTGTCGATGACGTGGATGACGCCGTTCGACTGGAACACGTTCTGGATGGTCACGCGCGACGCATTGCCCTTGGCATCGCGGATGGTCAGCGCTTGGCCCTTGAACTCGACCGTGAGCTCTTCGCCTTCGACGGTCTTGAACTTGGCCTTGCCGCCGCCCTTGTTGGAGGCCTCCCACAAGTCCCGGACCGAGAGCCGGCCGGGCAGCACGTGGTAGGTCAGCACCGCGGTTAGCTTCTCCTTCATCTGCGGCTTGAGCAAGCTATCGACCGTGCCCGCCGGCAGCTTTTGGAAGGCGGCATTGGTCGGCGCGAAGACGGTGAAGGGGCCGGACCCTTGCAGCGTGTCGACCAAGCCTGCGGCCTTCACGGCGGCCACGAGCGTGGTGTGATCCTTTGAATTCATCGCGTTCTGGATGATGTTCTTCGAGGGATACATCGGCGCGCCGCCGACGGTGACGGTTTGCTCCTTCATTTGCGCGTGCGCCGGGATCGCCGCGCCGGCGGCGAAGGTGAGCGCCGCGACGGCAATCGCCGTCGGCAGGATCGAGGGTTTCATGTCGCTTTCTCCATGTGCTGTTCGCGCCGCACGAGCGGCTGCGCATGGAGATACGACGCACATGACGTCTGGATGCAGCCTGCTCGCCCGTCATGCGCGGGCTTGACCCGCGCATCCATCGTCTTCGCAAGGAGCTTTTCCGAAGATGGATCGATTGCCGGGTCATAAGCGCGTTTACGCGCGTCTTCGACGCGCTATGCCCGGCAATGACGGCGGATGGGTCAGGGTCTAAATGGCCGCCGGCCTACAGACCCGTGAGTCTGCCGCTGGCGATCACCGGTCCGGTCGGTTGCCCGGTGGGCGATCCGCCGGGAGGCTCGAGCGAGATCGCGAGCGCCGCGTCGGGGGTGAGACGACCGGCGAGATCGGGCGGGATCGTAAGTCGCATCGCTTGCCCCGGGTGGATGAGCCCGAGTGAGTGCGGGCGTTGGTTGGGCAGAATGAGCCACAGCTCGACCGCGCGCGGATCGTTGGTCAAGAGCGCGGCCGGCACGACGAGGAGATCGTTGCCCGTCACGGCGGCGACCACGTTCGGTTGCCCGCTGCTTCCGGCAAGCGTTGCCATCAGCGGCGCCCGCGTCGCGGGGATGAGCCCGATATAGACAAGCGCCGCGATGCTGGCGGCCGCGAGCGTCGCCGAGGCGACGCCGAAGCCCCGCCAGAAGGCGAGGTTTTCCCACAGCGATGCGGGCCGCGCCGCTTGCGGCGACGCGACCGCAGCCTCGATCCGCGACCAGGTGTGCTGCGGCGGCGCAACCGGCGCGACCGCATCGGCAAGTGCGCCGAGCCGCTCCTCCCAGAACGCCACCTCGGCGGCGAGCGCCGGCTCGTGCATCAGGCGGCGCTCCACCTCGCGCCGCTCCTCGGCCCCGAGTACGCCGAGCACGTATTCGGCGGCGACGAGCCTGCCGCGGTCTGCCGGGTCGATGGTGTCGTCGTCGTTCATCGTTCGAGACAGGCTCTCAGTTTCAACAGGGCGCGCCGAATCCAGCTCTTCATCGTGCCGAGCGGTCCGCGCGGCCAATTGCTCGTACGTGGCGCCGTCGAGAAACGCAGCGCGAATGGCAGTCGCGTGCCGCGCGTCCAGCTCCTCGAGACAGCGGGCGAGCCGTTGCTGCTCCTGCGCCAGTTCGACGCGTTCGAGCGCGGCCGGGGCCGGATCGCTGACGACGTCGGCTGCCTCGATCGGCTCGAGGCGGCCGCCCGCCGCGCGCGAGCGCAGCCGGTCGATCGAGCGATTGCGGGCAATCGCCACCATCCAGGTGATCGCACTCGCCCGGCCGGGATCGAAGCTGGCGGCCTTGCGCCACACCGTGACATAGACGTCCTGCAGCACGTCCTCGGACTCGCTCCTATCCTTCAAGATACGCAGGCAGACGCCGAAAAGCTTCGCAGATGTGTCTTGATACACGAGACGCAGCGCGGCGCGGTCCCCGCCGGCAACGCGCACGAGTGCGGCGGCAAGCTCCCTGCTGCGCGCGGCGTCTGCGTCCATGCGGTCAATGCCCCGGCCGGCTCAAGCTGTGCGCCCTAACCATTGGCAGCGCCCGCCGGCAGATGTCGCACATCTCGGTGCGGAGGTCACCCGGATGTTTGGTCGATTGCCGCGACCGGCATCAAGAGCGGGCGTCGGCGCCGCCTCAACGCCTGACTTGGCGCAGCGCCCGGCTCAGCCCCGCCTTCTGCTTGTCGTCAAGCGAGTCGTGAAGCTGCTGCAGCATCGGGCTCATGCTCATCACTGCAAACAGCATGACGTGGAGGCGATCCGTTGCAGCCGCGAACCGGCCCATGGGATCCAGATTTGCATCGCTCGGGCAGGAACCGGCAACGAGCTGCGCCATCGCGACCGATCTCATCCGCAGCGCTTCCAGACCCGCGCGCTGCTCGCGCGGCGGCGTTGCGCGCGCGATCGCGCGCATGATCCAATCGGCTGTTCCCGCCGCCGGCTCAGCGCACATTGAGGCGTGCCCGTCGGCGACAGTCCGCCCGCGTCCCTCCGTACTCGCTGCAAGCTCCGCCGGTTCCGGCTCCTCATGCTGCAAGCGCTGCCGCTGTTCGCCGCTCAGCGAGTTGTAGAAAGCCTCGAACGGCAGGCGAATGGTGAGGAGCGCGTCGTGCATCGCCCAGATTCGATCTTGTATTGTTTTGAGCCGGTCCGCGAGGGTCGTGGACATGGCGGCCGGACAACTGGCCTTGATCCGCTCGATCGCCTCCGCAAGCGCCCGTTGCAGTCGTTCAAGCGCGTCCCGCTGCGACGCAGTCGGCTCAACGGCGCGTTCAATTCGCTCGATCAGGGCGTTGGCGTCGGCGCTTGCCAACGTCGCGTCGCAGAGATCGCCGGACGCGAGCGGCATCCCTGTCGGCGCGGCGTCGCTCAATCGGGTGGCGCGCGGCCGGCCGCGCAAAGCTCGCTCGTCCTCGGCACCCACAGGCGCAAACGCGGCGCTCACGATGGTGTCATAACCGTGCGTCCAGAAGCGGCCGTTGCCGTTCGCGAACAACACGTAATCAGCGAGATCAGCGCCAGCATAGGGCCAAAATATCGCGGCTATGCGTTCGGGGGACGCGCTGTGCTCGGGAGTCGCGTTCGTCATCGCGCCCCCCAGGCCTCGCAACGCGTTGGCCGCGCGCTGCTGCTCCGCGCGCGAAAGACGGCGGGGGCCAGCCGATGCATGTGTTGCGTGGCGTCGCTGGTATCTGACCGAGTGTCGGAAACCGCCGAACATGACCCCTGCGACGGCGCCCAGCACCGTTCCCGGACCAAATCTCGGCCCGGCGTCCGCATTCGACGGTACAGCGAGCGATAAGGCGACCGCGCCAAGGATGGGCAGCGTCGAGGGGCGCATGACCGTTCTCCGGCCCATTGCCGCTTCCGATTCAACGGCCGAGTTTTGGCAAAGTTCCCTGCCGCAAGACCCTGATTCCCGTGCAATATTCGCAAATGCGGCGCGCTGATAGGGTGGCGATCGGATTCCCTGGGCAACCGCGCGTGCCGTCTCGCAGCGGACCTGCGAATGGATGAGGGCAAGCGATGCATCCGTTGGTCAAAGCCGTGCTCACGCTGCTCCTGTTGGCGACGCATGCGGCGCAAGCGCAGGTTCCCCCGGGCTTCGTCGATGCCGGCGCAGTGGTGAACGGGCTCGTTGTCGACATGCGCTATTTCGGCGACAAAAATTTCGTGGGTGAACGCATCGATGGCTACGAGCGTGCGCGCTGCGTGTTATCGGCGCCGGCGGCAAGTGCGCTTGTCACGGTGCAGCGTGACCTGGCGGCGCGCGGACTGGGTCTGAAGGTGTTGGACTGCTACCGCCCGCAGCGCGCGGTGGCGCATTTCGTGCGCTGGGCGCAGCGGATCGACGACGTGAAGCGCAAGCGCGAATTCTATCCGGACGTCGACAAGCGCGACCTGTTCAAGGAAGGCTATATCGCGGAACGCTCCGGCCATTCGCGCGGCTCGACCGTCGACCTCACGCTGGTGCGGCGCGCAGACGGACGCGAGCTCGACATGGGCTCCCCGTTCGACTTCTTCAGCCCGAAATCCTGGCCCTCGGACATGACCGTGGGCGCGCAGGCGCAAGCGAACCGTGCACTGCTCGCCGCGGGGATGACGCGCGGCGGCTTTCGGCCCTACGACAAGGAATGGTGGCACTTCACGCTCGTCGATGAGCCGTTCCCGGATACGTATTTCGATTTTCCGGTGAGGTGAGGAGCCCTAATCCACGGCCCTTGTGAGGCCGCCTCATCCTTCGAGACGGCGCTCTCATGGTGAGGTGCCTGCCCTCGCCGTTCGAGACGCTCGCTTCGCTTTTTCCTCAGGACGAGGGCAGGCCTCGAACCACGGGCCTCCTCAGGATGAGGGCGGAGAGAAAACTCACACTTCGATGAAGACCTTTCCGTCTTCGAGGACGGTGGGATAAGTCTTGATCGGAACCATGCACGGCGGCCCGACAACCGCGCCGGTCTTGATGTTGAACTGTCCGCCGTGAAAGTTGCACTCGACGACGTCGCCTTCGACGAAGCCTTCCGACAGCGAGCCGGGACCGTGCGTACAGTGATCGTCGGTCACGAAGAACTCGCCGTCGAGGTTGAAGACAGCGAGCGTCAGATCATCGCGCTCGACCTTCAACACGGCTCCGGGCTCGACGTCGGAAGCATTGCATAATTCGATTTTGGTCGACATCCACTGGTCCCGTTGAACAGCGCCACCGCTCACGCCGGCTGCAATCCGCGGCTCTGTCTCACTTTCGACAGCCGCAGCACCGCGTCGACCATGGCTCTGGGATCGGCCACGCCCGTGCCTGCGATATCGTGCGCACTGCCGTGTGCGACCGAGGAGAACAGGATCGGGCTGCCGATGGTGAGCGCCGCAACCGCGTTCTGCGCCAAGAGCTTCGCCGCGATGTGGCCTTGGTCGTGCAGCATGACGACGAAGGCATCGACATCTCGCCTGCGGAAAAGGGTATCGGCGCCGAACGGGCCGGTGACCGCAAGACCTTGCGCGGCCGCAGCGTCGATCGCCGGCTTGATGATCTCGATGTCCTCGCGCCCGAACAAGCCGCCTTCACCCGCATGCGGATTGAGGCCGCCC
>JBJMTU010000285.1:0-12902 GCA_045811545.1 Xanthobacteraceae bacterium
ACGGATGAACCCGCGGTCACGGTTTGACGGCTGGCGAAAGCGCCGAGCCCCAGCGAGACGGTGCCGGTGTCGCCCGGCACGACGGTGATGTCCTGCGCCTTTAGCCCAAGCTCGTTCGCGCAAATCTGCGCGAGCGCGGTGCGCAGCCCCTGTCCGATCGCGGCGGCACCGGTAAACACCGAGACGCGTCCCGTGTTCGACACCCGCACCAGGCCGGATTCGAACGGACCGCGCCCGGTGCCCTTGATCCCGTGCGCAAGGCCGATGCCGATATAGCGGCGCTCTCCTCGCG
Source organism: Xanthobacteraceae bacterium (assembly GCA_045811545.1). Lineage (GTDB taxonomy): Bacteria > Pseudomonadota > Alphaproteobacteria > Rhizobiales > Xanthobacteraceae > VAZQ01. The sequence goes on from JBJMTU010000285.1 coordinate 293, forward strand.
CGGCGGCTTGTCGCTTGCGGAACTCCTCCCAGCCCGCCGCCTGCAGCACCTGCGCCTGGCAGGCGGGATAATCGCCGCTGTCGTAGCACATGCTGGCGCCGGAGCGCGCCTTGAGCGGCTTGGTGTAAGGCATCTTCTCCGGCGGGATGAGATTGCGTGCCCGCACCTCCGCGCGGTCGAGGCGCAGTTCGCGCGCGACGCGGTCCATGAGGCGCTCCATGGCGAAGGCCGCCTGCGGGTAACCGGCCCCGCGCACCGACGACACCGGCGTCTTATTGGTGGCGGCAACCACGACGTCCATGGTCAATGCCGGAAGCATGTACGGCCCGCTCAGCATGGATGCCGAGTTGTAGGGAATGTTGACGTCCTGCAGGGCATAGGCGCCGAGGTCGTGGATCAACCGGCCGCGGATGCCGAGAAGCTTTCCGTCCGCGTCAACCGCCACATCGAGCGACCAGTATTGGTCGCGCTCCTGGGCGGCGTTGGTGAAATGCTCGCGCCGATCTTCGATCCATTTGACCGGCCGCTCGATGAGCTTGGCGGCCGCGACGACCGCGATGTCCTCGGGATAGACGCAGAGCTTGGGACCGAAGCCGCCGCCGACGTCGGGGGTCGCCACACGCAACCGGCTTTCGTCGAAATCAAGCAGCGCGGTCAACGACTGGAACAGGTCATGCGCTTTCTGCGTCGATGCCCACACCGCCATGGTGCCGTCGCGCCATTCGGCCAAAATGCCGCGGCCCTCGATCGGATGCGCGCCACCGCGATGCTGCCGTAGCTCCTGGTGAAAAACGTGCGCAGCCTTGGCAAACGCTGCTTCGAGATCGCCATAGGCCACCTTGTAGGCGGCAGCGATATTCGTATTCAGCTCGCGCCGCACCGCGGGCGCGCTCGGCTCGATCGCGCTGCGAGCGTCCGACACGGACGCAAGCACCTCATAGTCGACTGCGACCATTGCCGCGGCATCCTCGGCGACATAGCGGCTGTCGGCGAGGACGATCGCGACCGCCTCGCCGACATAAGACACTTCGCCGTCGGCGAGGGCGAAGGACCAGTAACGATCGAGCGGCGCCCCGGAATTGGAGTGGCGCAGCATGCGGCGGTTGGCGAGGACCGCGGCGAGATCGTCGAGGGTGAACACCGCGTGTACGCCCGGCAGCGCCATTGCGGCATGGGCGTCGATGCGGCGGATCGCGGCGTGCGGATGGGGGCTGCGCACGAACGCCGCGTGCCACATGCCGGCAACTGCAATATCGTCGACGAAGCGTCCTTTGCCGACGAGCAGCGCGCCGTCCTCGAGGCGAGGAATGCGCGCTCCGATCAATCCACCCATGTCCTCGACCGCGCTCTGATTTCGCAGCGCGGGCCTTTGCAACGATGCGGCGAGTCGACGTCACTCACTCGGACATCGCCTTGGCGGCTTTGGCGATGACGTCCTTGGGCGTCGCGTAGGCTTCTGCCAGAAGCGCGTCGAGCTGGTTCGCACTGACGGGATTGACCTCGAAATTGAGCCGCTCGGCCTCGGCGAGAAAATCTGGATCTCCAGTCGTGCGCTCGAAGGCCGCGATCAGCGCAGCTCTGCGGTCCGCGGGAATGCCCGGCGGGGCTGCGAACGGACGCGCCATGGCTTGCCCGATCAGCAACAATTTCAGAATTTGGGTCTGATCCGTTGCCTTCGCGAGGTCGCTTGCCGATGGAATATCCGGCAGCTCCGGCTGCTTCTTGATGCCGGCTTGGACCAGGATGTGGGCCTTCCTCTCCTTAAGCCAATGCGGGTAGCGGCCCTTGAGCGTGCTCCACGACAAACCGCACAGGCCATCCACCTCGCCGCGCTCGACCGCGAGCTGGATCTCGTTGGTGCCGGGGTAGCCGGTCACGACCTTGATTTTGGCGCCGAGCACATTGCGATAAAACGACGCGAAAATGTTGGGATCGGAACCCGCGCCCTCGGCACCGAACGCCGCGGGTGTCGCCAAGAGCTCGCTGAAGGTCTTCACCGGCGCATCGTGACGGGTGACGCACAGGCTCACCTCGTCGGTGACGCTGCCGAGCCAGGTGAATTTGGTACTGTCGAATTCAGCTTTGTCGAGCAGCGGTGCAATGCCCATGCTGCGCGAGAACGTGCCGATGACGGAGCCGTCTTTGGGAGCGACGGAATAAACATAATTCGCCGCCTTGAGGCTTCCCGCGCCTGTCATGTTTTGCGGCACGACGGTGGGACTGCCAGGAATATACTTGCCGAGATGCCGCGCCAGAAGCCGCCCATAGGCATCGTAGCCGCCGCCCACGCTGTAGCCGATGAGGAGCGAAACGGTCTTGCCCTTGTAAAAATCCTCGACGCCGGCGGAGCGGGCAGGCTGCGTCGTGACAGCGGCGGCGAGCGCGGCCGCAATGCCGCAACGAATCAAACGGTAGAGGCTTCGCGAGAACTCATCCCGTAGGATGGGTTGAACGCAGCGATACCCATCGCGTCCGCGCCGTTCTTCGACCAGAAGATTTGGACCCATCATCTGCAAGCAACCATTTCGATCCGAGGTTGGGGTGGGTTTGGCTTTGCTCAACCCACCCTACGAGCTGGAGAAGAGTTGTGGAAACTTCGACCGCAAGCGCTTGCGCAGGTCGGCGCTGACGTCGACGGTAACGGGGAATGTGCCCTTGAGCTTCTTGTCGTAGGGAATGCAAGCATCGATCAGGATGCGGTTATTGAAGTTGCCGGGAAGGAATAGCGGATCGCGCTTGGAGGCCCAGGCTTTTTGAATGAGGTCGATATCGGTGAGCGGATCGAACCGCGTGCACATCGCCCACAGGACCTGATCGAGGTCGCCGGCATCGATATCCTCATCGACCACCACGGTCCATTTGCCGGCATAAGCGCCGCCCTGGCATGACGACGCGATGTGCAGCGCCTGACGCGCGTGGCCCGGATAGCGCTGCCGGATCTGAATCGCGGTGAATCGGGTCGCGGGGCCTGCTTCGTGATTCCACACGCCCAGCACCTCGGGCACGCCGCAGGCCTCGAGCGCACGCCAGATCTGCGCCGCTCCGGCAATGCCCTTGAGCAGCCCGGTCTCGTCGACGGGTTTGTGCTGCGGCGCGCAGGTGAGGATCGGATCGTTGCGGTAGAGGATCGTCTTCACGTTGACGAAAGGCCGCTCCTGTGTGTCGTCGGAGTAGTAGCCCATCCATTCGCCGAACGGCCCTTCCGGCCGTAGCTGGCCGGGCACGGTTTCGCCCTCGATTGCGATCTCGCAGTCGGCGGGAATCGGAAAACCCGTATACGGTCCGCGCACGACATCGATCGGCTCGCCGCGCAGTCCGCCGGCGATGTCCATCTCACCGATCTCGGGCAGCGGGCTGGAGGACAGCATAAAGAGTAGCGGATCCTGTCCGCACAGGATCACGACCTTCATCGGCTGCCCGCGTTCGAAATATTTATCGCGATGAATTCGGCCGTGCTTGCCCTCGGTGATTTGGCAGCCGACGGTCTTGCCGTCGTAAACCTGGCTGCGATAAGCGCCGAGGTTGAACCAGCCCGTATCGGGGTCCTGCGTCATCACGCAGTCGGCGGTGCCGATGAAACGCGCCTTGTCCAGCTCATGGTGCCGCGGCACCGGAAATTTCAGCACCTCGACGTCGTCGCCTTCGACCACGTTCTCGAGTACGGGACCGTCGTTGACGAAGCGCGGCGGCAGCGGTTTGAGGTTCTGCATGCGGGCGTGATAGGTCCGCACCACGTCGACCTTGCGCTCGTACTCGAGCGGCAGTCCCAGCGTCAAAGCGATGCGGCGCACCGAGGAGAGCTGCCCATAAAGCGTGCGGAAACCTTTGGGATAGCCCGGCACGTTGTCGAACAAGATGGCCGGCGCGCTGCCGCGACTCTTTTCCGTGAGCATGTGCGTGATGGCGCCCATCTCCACGTCCCAGTGGGCGCCGTCGACCCTGCGCAGCTCTCCCATCTTCTCGACTTGTTCCAGCCAGCCGCGCAGCCCGCGGTATTGCATGCGCGGCTTCGACGCGGCCTCATCGGTGCGGACCATGCTGCTCTCCATTGCCCGGACCGCATCTATACAGCCCTCCCGACGCGCGGGCAAAACGCGGCCTGCGCCGGCATGCCGTCAACAGCCCGCGGCGAACGTTGCCGTGCGATGGGTCTTGCCGACGAGACTAGCGCGTGGACTCGGGCTCGGCTGCGCCGCCTTCGGGCCCGGCCTCGGCCGGCTTGCGAGCCCCTCTGCCGTTTTTCGTTCTCTGCGGCTCTTTGGTGGTGTCCGACACCACTTCGAGGGTGGGGCCGCCTTGCTGCGCCGACCGCCCGGACAGGATATCGCGTTGCAGGCGCGCGTAGTCGCGCCGCGTGGTTTCCAGCGCACCCTGCGCAACGGCGAGCTCGACGCGTTCGCGCTGCAGGCTCGCACTGAGCTCATCGATGCGCCGCTCGGCTTTGCTCCGATACGCCGCGGCATCGGCCTCGATCTCCGCCATGCGGTCGGCCAGCGACTTGATCTTCTCCTCCGCGTGCGCAAGCGAGGTCTCACGCGCCTTCAGCGTGTCCGCCAAATTGCTCGACCGATCCATCAGCGAAGCACGCCCCTGTTCGAGCTCGCGGGTCTTGCCGTCGAGCGCCTCGCGCGCGGTAGTGAGCCGCTCGACCGTCTTCTCGGTATTGGTGCGAACGATGCTCGCCTCCATCACCTTGCGCTCCAGGAGCCTGATGTCCTCGCTACGGGCGACGAGAGTCTGGCGCACCTCGGCAAGCAGCTGCTCGGCGGTGGCGGCACGCGAACGCAGCGCCTCCAACCGCAGGTTCAACGCGTAACTTTCGGACTGATGCCGCTCGTTCGCCTCATCGCGCGCGGTGGCGAGCGTGACGCGCTCGTTCTCGGTGGCGGACAGGCTGATGTCCAGCTGTTCCAGACGCGCTCGCGCTGCAGTCAACGCATTCTCGCTCTCCGTGAGGCGGCGAGACAAGCGCGAGTTCTCCGCGAGCGTCTGGTCGAGCCCCGTTTGCAGCGAGCGCTTGTCGTTCTCCACCAGCAGGAGTTTCTCCCGCGCCTGTGCGGCGTCGGACTGCAATTCGACAATCCGCTTGTCGGCGCTGTTGGCGTGATCGACCAAAATCTGGTTGGCCTCGCTCAACGCGCGGGCATTGGCTCCCTCCTGCGCCAATTGGCTCTCGAGATTGGCGATTTCGGACCGCGCGGCGACGATTTCGCTGGCAAGTTCCGCTTTCTCCGCCTCGAGGCCGCGCGCGGTCTGTTGCGTCAAGCTCAATTGCCGGCGAAGCTCCTCGCCCGCGTTCGCCAATTCCGCCGCGCGCTTTTCGAGCGCGCCGTAGTCGCCGCGCACGGTCTCGTAGCCGGTGCGAAGCTCGGCGAGCGCGTTGCGCAAGCCGACATTGTCGGTTTTTTCCTGCTCGAGCGCATACAGCGCCGCGCCGATGGGCTCCACGAGGTTGCGGAAGGCCTCCTTGAGATCGTCGAGCGCGCCAATGCGACGATCGGTATCGATCAGCAGATTGCGTAGCGTCTCATTGTCCTCGCCGACGCGCGCCCCGATGTCGGCCAAGGTCGGCTCGACGGGCTCCTCGGCGCGTGGGCTGGGCTTGGCGATCGGCACGGCATACACCGTAGACGTGGATGCAACGCTCTTGCGGCCAAGAAGATCAGAGATCGTACGCATGACAGCCCCACAACCTGGCAAGACCTCCCGGCTTATACCGACTTTTGCAACCCGCCACAATCAGAACACCCGGTGGCGACGGCAAAAGTAACCATATTTGGGGAAAGCTGCGGATAACGGACCGAGGCTGCGGCGCTCATCATCGCGGCAGTATATGTGCCCATTTGGCGCGGATGCCCGCGTCTAGCTCCTTGCTCGCGCGCGCCACGCGCGGAAAGCTGTCGCGTCGCGACCAGGGTCTACAGGCATCAATGACCACGCGGGCATTGCGTGGATCGTCGCTGCCATAGGCCATGGGGTCGAGCGCGGTGCTCCAGCAGCCGCGCAGGATCTCGATGCCTTCGCGCGGATCGAAGCGCGTGCACATCGCCCACACCACTTGATCCATGTCGGCAGGATCGACGTCGTCGTCGACCACCACCACGAAACGGTTGGCGTAAGCGCCGGCATGGCATTGCGAGGCGATGAGTCCCGCCTGCTTGGCGTGACCGGCATATTGCTGCTTGATCGCGACCGTGAGCCAGAGCCGGCTGCCGCCTGCCGCATGCGCCCACACGCCTTTCACTTCCGGCACGCCGGCCGCTTCGAGCTGGTTCCACACGGCACCGGAGCGGTAGGTGCCGCGGTAGAAGGAATCGTCGTCGGGCGGTACGGCAGGAACAGCGCCCAACAGGATCGGATCGTCGCGATGCATGAACGTCTCGATGCGGATCGCCGGCTCTTTTTTCTGCCCACCCGCGTAATAGCCGGTCCACTCGCCGAGCGGTCCCTCTTCGAGGAGATCGTTGGGATGGATGAACCCCTCGAACGCGATCTCCGCATGCGCCGGTACGGGTAGGCCGGTGCGCGGGCCGTTGATCACCTCAACCGGCTCGCCGATCAACCCGCCGGCCACGTCGTATTCGTTTTTGCCATATGGAATCTCGAGTCCGCCGACCATGAATAACGCGGGATGCATGCCGGCCACCACTGCGATGGGGCACGGCTCGCCGCGCTCGTGATAGCGCCGTTTGATCAAGTCGCCGTGCTTGCCCTTGGAGCACATGACCGTCGCGACGTTCGGCCCATGGGACTGCACGCGATAGGCGCCGTAATTGATCCAGCCGGTGTCCGGATCCTTCATGATCACCATACAGCCCGTGCCGATGTAGTAGCCGCCATCGTGCTCGTGCCAGCGCGGCGTCGGAATGCTCTCGATGTCGATATCCTTACCGCTGCTGGCGTTCTCCATCAGCGGTCCGGACTTGACCCTGATCGGCGCGATGCTCGGCGCCTCTTTCATGTATTTGCGCCAGTAGGAGACTAGTTCGATCGCGGAACCGTTGATCGGCAAGCCAAGCGTGAGATTGATTCGCCGCACCGAGGTGAGAATGTTGGCAAGGATGCGGTGGCCGCGGGGATAGCCGGGAATGTCGTCGAACAGCACCGCGGGGTTGCCCATCTTGCGCATGTAGAGATCGACGATGCCGCCGATTTCCGCTTCCCGCTCGGCGCCGCTGACGTCCTGCAGCTCGCCTGCCGCGCGCAGCGCATCGATCCACGTGCGCAAATCCTGCTTCGATGGAGTTGGTGCCTTCTTCGTCGCGCGCTTGGCGCCTTTGATGTCGGCAACGCTCATGGGCAACTCCTTGCTAGTCGATGCAGTCTACCTTGTAGCCCGGATGGAGCGAAGCGACGTCCGGGCTCTGCGCCCCGGATAGGCCCTCTGTCGCCATCTCCGCCTTACAAACAATGAGCGCTCCGCGAGAGCGAGGTGCCCCACGGCTTGTCCTCGCCGGCCGCATATTCATGCGCGATATCCCCGGATTTCGCTGCGCTCAATCCAGGCTACGGTTAACCCCTGGCGGGGCTCGCAGTGAGGCAGCTCAAGATCTGTTTCAGGCGCTGCGGCGTCACCGGCAGCTGCGTCACCGCACCCGGCATTCCGATGGCATCCTCGATGGCGGAGGCAATCGCCGCACCGACGCCGGTGATGCCGCTCTCGCCGGCCCCTTTGATGCCGAGGGGATTGAGCGGGCTGGTGTAGTCCTCGCGCAAGATGACATCGACCTCGGGAATTTCGCGTGCCGTCGGGATCAGGTAATCGGCAAAAGTGGTCGCCAGCGGATCGCCGCGTTCATTATAGGTGAATTCTTCCAACAGCGCCCCACCAAGCCCCTGGGCGAAGCCGCCGACGATCTGTCCCTTGACCAGCGCCGGATTGATCGCGCGGCCGATGTCGTAGGCGATGACGTAGTCCTCGACATCGACGCCCCCGGTGTCCCGATCGACTCTTACCACCGCGAAATGGACGCCGTAGGGATAGACTTGGTGTTTCACTCGGAACCAGCCTTCGGCCGATAATCCTGGTTCGCGGCCGCCGAGCGTCTTCGAGGTCGGCGCGAGATGCTCGGCAATTTCGCCGAAGCTAATCGAGGGCCCCGCAGGCTCATCCTTGCGCCGCACGCTTCCATCAATGACTTCGAGTGCGTCGGGCCGCACTTGCATCAGCTCGGCGGCCGCCTCAAGGGCTTTCGCGCGTAGCTTGAGGGCGCCGTCATGGGTGGCGGACGCCGTCATGACGGTCGCGCGCGAGGCGTGCGCACCGATTCCGTAAGCGATGCGATCGGTCTGGCCGTGGGTGACGCGCACGCGCCGGTAGTCGACGCCCAGAGCCTCGGCGCATACCTGCGCCATCACGGTCTCGAAGCCTTGGCCGAGCGAGGCACCGCCGGTGATGAGCTCGACCATGCTTGAACTATCCACCTCGATCCTCACGCCGTCCGCAGGACCCAAGCCGCTCTTCTCCACGAACATTGCGAATCCGGCACCGACCGTTTCGCCGGCGGCCCGGCGGCGCACCAGATCGGCTTTGCGCTTGTCCCAGTCGAGTGCGGCCAACAGCTTGTCGAGCAGTCCGGTATAGTCTCCCGAATCGTACTCGATCTCCTCGCCCAAGGCCTCGAGTGGCCGGTGATACGGCATCTCATCGGTCGCAATCGCGTTTCGCCGTCGCACCTCGTTGGGCTCCATGCCGAGCCTCGTCGCAATGGCATCGACGAGACGCTCGCGAACGAAGGTCGTCTCATAGCGACCGGGCGCGCGGTACGTTGCCGCCGGAGTCTTGTTGGTGAGCCGAAAGTGGCCGACCGCGCGATAGGCCGGCACCCGGTAGGGACCGGGGAGAATGCCGGCCGTCATATGCACGACACGCGCGGCATGGGTGCGCACATAGGCGCCCTGATCGTGGAAATAACAATCGTCGATGGCGAGGATTCGCCCTTCGCCGTCGACCGCCGCGCGCAATCGGTGAAGCTGCTGACGCGAATGATTGGCGGCGATCAAATGCTCGCGCCGGTCCTCGATCCATTTCACCGGCCGCCGGAGGCGCACGGCCGCGACGCAAACCAGCACGTCTTCCGGATAAAGCTCCCCGCGGATGCCGAAGCCGCCGCCCACGTGCGCTTCGTGCACATGGATCGATGCGGGGGGAAGCTTCAGCATGCGCGCGAGCAGTTCGCGGTTGCGGTGCGGCACCTTGGCAGCGCCGTGCAGTTCGAGAATTGCGCGTGCCGCGTCATAGCGGCCGATCGCGCCGCGCCCCTCGAGCGGCACGCCGGAATGGCGTCCCATCGCCAATTCGAGCTCGACGATGATCGGCGCGGAACCCAAGACCGCGTCCACATCGCCATAACCCTGCCGAATGATGGAGACCTCGGTATTGCGGCCGGGCGAGAAGTCCCCGGGCTCGGCGTCGGCCGCGAGCAAGACAGGCAGTTCCTCGATCTCGACAGAAACGAGATCCGCTGCGTCCTCTGCCACATAGGGATCATCGGCGAAGACGGCGGCGACCGGCTCGCCGACGTACCGCACCTTGTCGCTCGCCAGCACAGGCTGGCGATAGGGCTCGAGCGCGGGAATTCGTCCCTCGCGGAAATCGATTGGCGGCACGTCGGCAATGTCGGCCGCGGTCCACACCGCGATCACGCCGGGCAGCGCGCGCGCAGCCTCGGTATCGATTGCAACAATCTTGCCGTGGGCATGGTTTGCCCGGACGATCCGCATGTGCAGCTGGTGCGGGAAGGAAATGTCGGCGGCGAAGCGGCCGCGCCCCCTGACCAGCGGCGGATCCTCCAGCCGAGTGACCGATTGCCCGATCCACTTGTTGTCACGTGTCGCCGCCGCGCGTTCATCTTCGCCGCTGCCTTGCCATTCCTCCCGCCGCGGTGTTGCGTTGACCGCCTGGGTCATGCGGCCGCCTGCTCGAGCGCACGGCGCGTGACAGTGCGCGCAAGGTCGCGCCGGTATGTTGCGCTGGTCGCGGCGTCGTCGAGCGGATCGACGGCGGAGGCGACCGCCGCGGCCGCCGCCTCGAAGACCGCACGGTCGATCGCACGGCCGGCAAGAAGCTGCTCGGCGTCGCCCATCCGCCGCGGCTGCGCTTCGATCCCGCCGACCGCCACCCGCGGCTCGCGGATGACCCCGTCTTGCAGGCGAAAGGTGACGAGCGCCATGCCAAGCGCAAAATCGCCGGCGCGGCGATTGAACTCGTAAAAGCCGAAACGCGTGTCGGCGGGAAGGACGGGCAGGCGCACTTCGGTCAAAATCTCGTCATCGTCGAGGGCGGTCGTCATGATCCCGCGGAAAAAGTCCTGTGCCGGAATAGTGCGCGTGCCGTCTGCGCTTCTCGCCACCATTTCGGCGCCGAGCGCTGTCGCGACCATGCACCATTCGGCGGCCGGGTCGGCATGGGCGATGCTGCCGCAGAAGGTGCCGCGCGTGCGAATGGGATAGTGGGCGATGTGACGCACTACGGTGGAAAGGAGGCGCCCGAGCGGCCCGTCCACCACCGGCTTGTGGAAGGCCGCATGGCGCACGCAGGCGCCGATGCAAAGCCGCTCCCCATCAACGGCCAGTCGCCGCAGCGCCTCGATCCCGTTGATGTCCACCAGATGCGCTGGCCGCGCCAGACGAAAGGCCATGATCGGCACCAAGCTTTGGCCGCCGGCAAGGACCCGTCCGTCTTCCGGGGCAACCTCGGCGAGCGTATCGAGTGCTTCTTCGATCGTCTTGGGTGCGTGATAGCGGAACCGCGCGGGCTTCATCGTTGCTCACCGCGGGGTACGGTGGCCGTCACGGAACGATCACCGCATTGTCCCACATCGGGAAATTTGATTTTTTGGATTGAGGCATAGTTGGTGGTGTATGTAAAGAAGTCGCGTCCAACCGGGTCCCTGCCCAGCCATGAAGCCGCCGCCCTTCCGCTATCACGACCCGAAAACGGTCAGCGAGGCCGTCGGACTGCTCGACAGCCTGGAGAACGCCAAGCTGCTTGCGGGCGGCCAATCGCTGATGCCCATGCTCAACTTCCGATTCGTGCTCCCCGATCACATCATCGATCTCAACCGCGTCGACGGGCTGGCCTACATTCGCGGCGCGCAGGGTGCGCTCGAAATCGGCGCGATGACGCGCCAACGCGATCTCGAATTTTCCGAGGCGGTGCGCGCGCGCTGGCCGATCATGCACGAGGCCCTGTTGCAGGTAGGCCATCGTCAGACGCGCAACCGGGGCACGATCGGCGGCTCGTTGTGCCATCTCGATCCGGCGGCGGAACTGGTCTCGCTCGCAATGGGCTATGACGCGACCGTGATGGTTGCCGGTCCGAAGGGCCAACGCGAGGTGCCGTTCGCCGGGTTTCCCGTCGCCTATATGACACCGGCCATCGAAGCGAATGAGCTCGTCGTCGGCGTACGCTTCCCGCAATGGGCGGCCAAGCACGGCTACGCCTTCGTCGAATTCTCCCGCCGGCATGGCGACTTCGCCATCACCTCCGCCGCCGTTCTGCTCGAGGGCGATGCCTCGGGCAAAATTACCCGCGCCTCGGTGACCATCGGCGGCATGGGCACGGCGCCCGAGCGCGCCCGCGAGGTCGAGCAGGCGATCGTCGGTCAGGTGCCGGCCGGCACGCTGTTCCGCGAGGCCTGCGAGAGCTGCCGCAAGCTCGAGGCAATCGACGACGTGCACGCGCCGGCGTCTTATCGCCAACATCTGGCGGCGGTGCTGTCGCGCCGGGCGCTGGAGAAGGCGCACGCGCGCTTGCTCGAGGCCCACACCGGCCGTCCGCACTAGGAGCGACAATGGGAGAAACCCGGAAAATTGCCCTGACCGTCAACGGCAAGCGGTACGAGGAAGAGGTCGAGGTCCGCGTCACGCTGGCCGATTTCATCCGCCATCAGCTCGGTCTGACCGGAACCCATCTCGGCTGCGAGCACGGCGTCTGCGGCGCCTGTACCATTCTGCTCGATGATCGCTCGGCGCGCTCCTGCCTCATGCTCGCGGTGCAAGCAGACGGGCATGACATTCTCACCGTCGAGGGCATCGCGCCCTCGCCCGACAAGCTGCACCCCTTGCAGCAAGCCTTCCATGAACACCATGGCCTTCAGTGCGGCTTCTGCACCCCGGGCATTTTGACGACGTTGATCGAGTTCCTGCGCGACAATCCGGATCCAACCGAACAAGAGGTGCGGATAGCCATTTCCGGCAATCTATGCCGCTGCACCGGCTATCAGAACATCGTCACAGCCACGCTCGATGCAGCGAAACGGCTGCGGGCGCAGCCGGCGCAATCGCGGTGAAATCCCCCGCAGTCCGACCTAATCTTGATTTGGCGGAGCGTGCGGAGTAGCTAGCGGGCCTCTGTGAGGCAGGATTTCGACATGGCACATCGGCCGTTCGCATCGGCACCTTACGTCGTGGGCAAAGGCGCCCCCGCACCCGTCGAACAGCATATACCGGCCGAGGAATCGCTATGCCCAGTCGTCTCGCACAACTGGGTGAATTCCGAATACAAGCATCTGATCGTGGATGCCTCGCCGAAGGCGCTCGCGGTCAAGCCCGGTCAGTTCTTCAACCTTCTCTGTCCGTCGCCGGATGCCGGCGAGCTCTGGCTGCG
>JBJMTU010000286.1:0-9151 GCA_045811545.1 Xanthobacteraceae bacterium
CGATTTCTGCCGCGACCTCGGCGAGAGCTACCGCGCGATCGTGCGCGCCTTCGCCGATACCGGCTGCCGTTATCTCCAGCTCGACGAGGTCAATTTCACCTATCTCTGCGATCCCAAGCTGCGCGCGTTCGTCGCCGACCGCGGCGACGACCCGCAGATGCTGCCGCACATCTACGCCGCCATGATCAATGCAGCGGTGTCCGGCGCCCCTGCGGAGATGACCACGGCGATGCATCTTTGCCGCGGCAATTTCCAATCGACCTTCGTCGCGTCCGGCGGCTACGAGCCGGTCGCTGAAATCCTGTTCAACGCCATCGATATCGACGCCTATTTCATGGAATACGACAGCGAGCGTGCCGGCGGGTTCGAGCCGCTGCGCTTCGTTCCCAAGGGCAAAATGGTGGTGCTCGGCCTGGTCACTTCGAAGAGCGGGGCGATCGAATCCAAGGACGCGCTCAAGCGCCGCATCGATCAGGCCGCCCAATTCCTCGACCTCGATCAACTCTGCCTTTCCCCGCAATGCGGCTTCGCCTCGACCGAAGAAGGCAATATCCTGGCCGAGCAGGAGCAGTGGGCAAAGCTACGGCGCATCGTGGAAGTGGCGGACGAGGTATGGGGCTTATGACATCGCGAACGAAAATGGCGTCGGTCTATTCACCATTGACGCTACCGCGGTGCTGCTGAGGGGTGAAACATGAAGCGATCCAAGCCGCCGTTCCGCGCGGATCACGTCGGCAGCCTGCTGCGTCCGGCGCCGCTGAAAACCGCGCGTGAGAAACGCGCGAAGGGCGAGATCAGCGCGGCGGATCTCAAGGCGATCGAGAACCGCGAGATCGAGCGCGTCATCAAGAAGCAGGAGGAGGTGGGGCTTCAGGCCGCCACCGACGGCGAGTTCCGCCGCTCCTGGTGGCACCTCGATTTTCTCTGGGGCCTCGACGGGGTCGAACGCCATGTCATGGATACCGGTATTGCCTTTGCCGGCGTCACCACCCGCAACGAGGGCGTGCGGGTCACCGGCAAGCTGGGATTCTCCAGCCATCCGATGATTGAGCACTTTAAGTTCGTGCAGGCGCACACCGCACGCATGGCGAAAATCACCATACCCGCGCCCTCGGCGATCTACGGCCGTCCCGTCATGACGCCGATCAACAAGACCTTCTATCCCGACCTCGATGAATTCTTCACCGATCTGGGCCAGGCCTACCGCAAGGCGGTGAGCGCGTTTGCCGACGCCGGCTGCCGCTATCTGCAGCTCGACGAAGTCTTCATTGCCATGCTGTGCGATCCGAAATACCGCCAGCAAATGATCGACCGCGGGGATGATCCCGAACGGCTGGGCGAGATTTACGGCGATCTCATCAATACCGCGATGTCGGACATTCCCGCCGACATGACCATCACCATGCACCTGTGCCGAGGCAACTACAAATCGACTTTCATGGGAGCCGGCGGCTACGAAGCCGTGCAGGAAATCCTGTTCGACAAGATCAAGGTGCACGGATATTTCATGGAATACGACGATCAGCGTTCCGGCGGCTTCGAGCCGCTGCGCATGCTGCCCAAAGGCAAGCTCGTCGTGCTCGGCATCGTGACCACCAAGACCGGCAAGCTCGAAAGCAAGGATGAGCTCAAGCGCCGCATCGACCAGGCGGCGAAATATGCTCCGCTCGAGCAGCTCTGCATCTCCGGCCAATGCGGCTTCGCCTCGACCGAGGAGGGCAATTTGCTGACCGAGGATGAGCAATGGGCGAAGCTGCGCCGCATCGTCGAGGTCGCGGACGAGGTGTGGGGGTGATCGTCGCCGGCAAGGTCGCTATCGTCACCGGCGCCGGGCGCGGGATCGGTCGCGCCATCGCCGTTTTGCTGGCCAGCGAGGGCGCCCGCGTCGTCGCGTGCGACATCGGCGCCAGCCTCGAAGGCACGGGTACCGATCCCTCTCCCGCGCACGAGGTGGTGGACGAGATCAAGCGCAGTGGCGGCGAAGCGATCGCCTCCACGCTGTCGATCGCCGAGCCGAAGAATGCCGAGGAGATCGTGAAAGCCGCGCTCGCCGCCTTCGGGCGCGTCGACATCCTGGTCAACAATGCCGGCATCTTGCGCGACCGCATCTTTCATCGCATGAGTTGGTCTGATTGGTCGGATGTGCTGGCGGTCCATCTTAATGGCTCTTTCAACATGAGCCGGGCCTGTGCGGTGCATTTCCGCGAGCAGAATGGCGGCGCCTTCGTGCATATGACCTCGACTTCGGCGCTGGTCGGCAATTTCGGCCAAGCCAATTACATGGCGGCCAAGTTCGGCATCGTCGGACTCTCCCGCGGCATCGCGCTCGACATGCAGCGCTTCAAGGTGCGTTCGAACTGCATCGCGCCGTTCGCTTGGACGCGCATGATCGATTCGATACCGACCGAGACTCCGGAGGAAAAGGCGCGCGTCGAACGCATGCAGCAGATGACGCCGGAAAAGATCGCGCCGCTTGCGGTCTATCTTGCCTCCGACCGCGCGGAGGGGATTTCCGGCCAGATTTTCGGCGTGCGCAACAACGAGATTTTCCTGTTCAATCAGCCGCGCGCGGTTCGTACCATCCATCGCTCCGACGGCTGGACGCCGGACAAGATTTCCCAGCAGCTCAAGGGCGCGCTCGGGCCCTCCTTCACGCCGCTCGAGCGTTCCGGCGATGTGTTTTCGTGGGATCCGATATAACTCGACGAACGCGGCCGCCGGCCGCCCGGGAAACCCGGAAGCGAGCCCGTTGCGATGCCAAACGCGAGTCACTCGCCTGCTCCAGCAGGTGAGTTTGCGGCGAGGTGAAACCGAGTACGCCAAGCGGTTTGAAATCACATGGCCCAGGCTGAAGTGAGTCCCGCGACCGACGATCTCGCACAAATCCGCGAGTCCGTCCGCGCCCTCTGCGCTAAGTTTCCGGGGGAATATTGGCGCTCGCTCGACCGCGAGCGCGGCTATCCGACCGAGTTCGTCGCGGCACTCACCAGGGCCGGCTTCCTCGCCGCATTGATTCCGGAACAGTATGGCGGCAGCGGGCTCAGCATGACCGCCGCGGCAGTGATCATGGAGGAGATCCAGGCCTCGGGCTGCAATGGCGCAGCCTGTCACGCCCAGATGTACACGATGGGCACGCTGTTGCGGCACGGCAGCGCGGCGCAAAAGTCGCGTTGGTTGCCCGCGATCGCATCGGGTGAACTGCGGCTGCAAGCCTTTGGCGTCACCGAGCCGACATCGGGCTCCGACACGCTCAATCTGCGCACCACCGCGGTGCGCGAGGGCGATCACTACATCATCAACGGCCAGAAGATCTGGACGTCGCGCGCCGAGCATTCCGATCTTCTTCTGCTCATCGCCCGCACCACGCCGCGTGAAACGGCGAAGACGCGCACCGAGGGCCTTTCAGTCTTCCTTGTCGACATGCGCCTTGCGCAAGGCACCGGCATCAGCATCAATCCGATCCGCACCATGATGAATCACGCGACGACGGAGCTGTTCTTCGACGATCTGCGCGTTCCGGCGGAAAACCTCATCGGCGAGGAAGGCCAGGGTTTCCGCTATATCCTCAGCGGCATGAATGCCGAGCGCATCTTGATTGCGGCGGAATGCATCGGCGATGCCAAGTGGTTCATCACCAAGGCCACCGCCTATGCCAAAGAGCGGATCGTGTTTGGGCGCCCGATCGGCCAGAACCAGGGCGTGCAGTTCCCGATCGCGCGGGCCTATGCGCAGATGCGCGGGGCCGAACTGATGGTTTACGCGGCCGCCTCCCTCTATGAGGCCGGCCGCGAGTGCGGTGCGGAATCGAACATGGCCAAGCTGCTCGCCGCCGATGCCTCCTGGGCGGCTGCCGACATGTGCCTGCAGACCCACGGCGGCTTCGGCTTTGCCGAGGAGTTCGACATCGAGCGCAAGTTTCGCGAGACGCGGCTCTATCAAACCGCCCCGATCTCGACCAATTTGATCCTGTCGTACCTCGCCGAGCACGTTCTCGGTCTGCCGCGATCGTATTGAACAGCTCAAGCCTGGAAATAGCGAGTTCCAGCTTGCGCATGCGGCGACTGGTTGGCTAGGAGATGATTATTAGTCGGGTAGCCCGAATGATCACCACCCTTGTCGCCGATATCGGCGGCAGCAAGAGCCGGTTTGCGCTGGCCAATTCCTCCGGCGATCTCGAGCACGTACTGGTCATCGAGAACGATACGGTCGCGGACCTTGATGCGGCGGTCGCGCGCTACCTTGAGGAGACAGGCGCGCGCCCGGGCGCGGCAACGCTGGCCGTTGCCGGTTCGGTCGACGGCGAGGAAGTCGTGCTGACCAATCGCACAGGCTGGCGGCTCCGGCGCGGCGAATTCGCCGAGCGCTTCGGATTTTCGCAGTTGCGCGTGTTGAATGATTTCGAAGCCGTCGCGTGGGCCCTGCCACACCTCGGCGCGGCACACACGCGCCCGCTGGGCACGCCGGTGGAGCCGCGTGACGGTGTGAAGGTCGTGCTCGGTCCGGGTACCGGTCTGGGCGTGGCAGCGCTTCTGCCCGCGGATGGCCGTTGGCACGTGATAGCGAGCGAAGGCGGACATGTCTCGTTTGGTCCGCAGGCTCGGGACGAAACCGCGATGTTCGCCAAGCTTGGTGAGGAATGCGGCGCGATCAGCGCCGAGACGGTGGTGTCCGGCCCCGGCCTCGTGCGGCTCGCGCGTGCCCTTGACCCGCGGGCAGGCCGCCACCAGCCCGAAACCATCGTCGCCAGCGCTCTGGCGCGCGAGCCTTCAGCGCACGCCGCGGCGCGAATGTTTGTGCGCCTGCTCGGGCGCTTTGCCGGCGGACTGGCGCTCACCTTCAAGGCGCTGGGCGGCGTGTACATCACTGGCGGCGTCGCGTGCGGCCTCGGACCGCTCCTCGACGAGCCGCAGTTTCGTGCCGCCTTCGAGGCGCATCCTCCCCACGAGAGCTTGCTCAAAACGATACCCACGCTGCTCATCACTTGCCCGCAGCCTGGCCTGATCGGCTGTGCGGCGCTGGCGAGTGAGCACGCGGTAACCGTTTAGCACCGACGTCTGCTACCCGCACCTCCCACCATCACGCCAACCCAAGCTCGGTGAAGGCGTGCTTATGATGCTCGGCGCTGTCGGGTGAGAAGCAGCAGAAAACGACACGCGTGATGCCACGCGGCGCATGGGCGACCTCTCCCGCCACCGTTCCCACCGCGATCCGTGCCGCGCGCTCCGGCGGAAAGCGATAGACACCGGTCGAGATCGCCGGAAAGGCAATGGAGCTCAAGCCCTGTTCGGCCGCAAGCGCCAAGGCCGTGCGATAACAGGACGCAAGCAAATCATCTTCACCCTTTTTGCCGCCGCCCCAGACTGGCCCGACCGCGTGGATGACGTGCTTCGCTTTCAGACGATAGCCGCGGGTGATCTTGGCCGAGCCTGTGTCACAGCCGCCGAGCGTGCGGCACTCGACGAGAAGCTCCGGCCCGGCGGCGCGGTGAATGGCGCCGTCGACGCCACCACCGCCGAGCAGCGCTTGGTTGGCCGCATTGACGATGGCCTCGACATCGAGGGCCGTAATGTCGGCAACGCAGATCTCGAGCCGCGCGGTTCCGACCTCTGCGGTGAGGAGGGGAGCGCTCATGGAGCCGATGGTAGCGCAATCGGGAGCGCAGCGCAGCGCCGCCGCCGCGACATTAGCTCGGCTCGACCAATTCCGGCTCGGCTCGAGCGGCAAAATCGATGGTGCTCCGCCGCCCGATGTCGCTGAAGTGGGCGTCGAGGAAGCGCCGCGTCGCGCGCTGCCCTAGCTTGCGCAGCGTCTCGAAGTATTCGTAGTCGTTTTTGAACGTACCGCGGGCGCTGAAGGGCTCGCCCAGGTCCTCCATCACGATGCGGTGAAGCCTCAGTCGCCGGAATTCGCCAGGCCGAGTCCCTCGCGGCAATCGCCCTTCGTCGATGAGCCGGTTGACGAAGGCCACTCCACGCAGATCCGAAAGAAGCGAGGCGTTGAAGCCGATTTCGTTGACGCGGCTCACGATTTCGCGGGTGCGCGTCGGCACCTCGCGCCGCGCCCGCGGATTGATCTGGACGATCAGCATGTCCTCTGTTGCGGTCGCGCCTAGAAACGGAACGATGACCGGATTGCCGCTGTAGCCACCGTCCCAGTAGGGGACGCCGTCGATCTCTACCGCGCGGAACAGCAACGGAAGCGCGGCCGAGGCCATCACCACTTCGGCGCTCATTTCCGCGCGCGTGAACACGCGCAACTCCCCGGTCTGGACATTGGTGGCGGAAATGAACAGCTCGAGGCTCGGATCTCCTCGGAGAGCCTCGAAATCGACGAAACGCTCGACCAATTCCTTGAGCGGATTGATGTTGAGCGGGTTGAGATCAGAGGGGGAAAGCATGCGCGACACGGCGCCGAACCACAGGTCTTCGCGCGGAACGAAAGGAAACAGCCGCTCCACGACCCCGCGCTGCAGGTCCCCGAGGTGGCCGTCGACGCTCACCGCGCGCCAAAAATCGGCGAGGCGTTGGCGAGCCTCGTCCGGCCCGCCGCGGGTGAGCCCGTCGGCCAGCATGACCGCGTTCACGGCTCCTGCGGACGCGCCGGAAATGCCTTCGATTTCCAGACGGCCGTCGTCGAGCAGCTGGTCGAGTACGCCCCATGTGAAAGCGCCATGGGCGCCGCCGCCCTGCAGCGCGAGATTGACCGGCTTGGCGCTGCCCTTGCCCGCGCGCCCAGGCGGGCGCCTGCGCCGCCGCGGGCTGCGCGGCGTGAGCGCGCTTGAAACGAGATTTGCGAGCAGAATGGGAAACATTCTCGGGTTGTTCGAAGGGGGCCTCAGCGAGGCGGAATCCGGCATATGGGGATGGAATGTTGCATTGCAATAACAATTATGGCAGCGCAGCAAGAGCGAAATACGATCAAAAGGGCTAAGGTGCGGGCATGTCGAAAGCGAAAACTTCGCGCCAGTCATCGATTCGGCGGCGGCCCGTCTTCCCGGCACCCGACCATGACCATGATCGCTGCTCCAGTGATGCGATGGCCGTGGCCGAGATGGTGTGCGCGCAACGTGGCCAGCGTCTGACGCCAATCCGCCGCAAGGTGCTGGCCGCGCTATTGGACACGCATAAGCCGCTGGGTGCCTACGAGATCATCGAGCGGCTCGCGCTCAAGGGACCGCGGCCGGCGCCGATTACCGCCTATCGCGCGCTTGAGTTCCTGCGGGAGAACGGCCTCGTGCATCGCATCGAGAGCCGCAATGCCTTCGTCGCGTGCGTGCACAATCACGCCGCCAGTTCCTTCGTCGTGTTCCTGATTTGCGAGCGCTGCGGCGCCGTGGGAGAGGCATCCTCCGACGAGGTCACCGCGACGCTGACATCAGCGGCCCGTGCTGCCGGTTTTGCGCCGAAATCGCCGGTGCTCGAGCTCAGCGGCATCTGCACGCACTGCCGCGAGACCTGATACGCGGTCCAGGACCGCCGCGTTGACGCCGGCGGTGCAGTCTGGCACTTCCCTGCGGCAAAGGAGGCCAAACATGACCGAAGCCGGGCCGCAGCAACGACGCCGGTCGGTATCCGTCGATGTCGGCGGCGTCATCGTCGGCGGCGACGCGCCCGTCGTCGTGCAGTCGATGACCAATACCGATACTGCCGACGTGGAGGCGACCGCGCGGCAGGTCGCGGTATTGGCGAGCGCAGGCTCCGAAATCGTGCGCATCACCGTCGACCGCAGCGAAGCAGCCGCCGCGGTCCCGCACATCAAGGAGCGGTTGCTCAAGATGGGCGTTGCCGTGCCGATCGTCGGCGATTTTCACTATATCGGCCACAAGCTCTTGGCTGATCATCCGGCCTGCGCCGAAGCGCTCGACAAATATCGCATCAATCCCGGCAATGTCGGCTTCAAGGAAAAGAAGGACCGGCAGTTCGGCGCGATCGTCGAGACTGCGATCAAGCACGGCAAGCCGGTGCGCATCGGGGCCAATTGGGGCTCGCTCGATCAGGAGCTTCTGACCCGGCTGATGGATGAAAACGCGCGTTCGCCGAACCCGCGCGACGCGCGCGAGGTCACGCAGGAGGCGATGGTGCAATCGGCGCTGCTCTCGGCCGCGCGCGCGGAGGAGATCGGGCTTTCCCGCGATCGCATCATCTTGTCCGCTAAGGTATCGGCGGTGCAGGATCTCATCGCCGTCTATGGCGAGCTCGCGCGGCGCTCGGACTACGCCCTCCACCTCGGGCTGACCGAGGCTGGCATGGGCTCGAAGGGGATCGTGGCGTCGGCGGCGGCGCTAAGCGTGCTGCTACAACAGGGCATCGGCGACACCATCCGTATTTCGCTGACCCCGGAGCCCGGCGGCGACCGCACGCTCGAAGTCAAGGTCGCGCAGGAGCTGCTGCAAACGATGGGTTTTCGCGTTTTCGTGCCGCTCGTCGCCGCCTGCCCGGGCTGCGGACGCACGACCTCGACGACGTTCCAGGAGCTCGCCCGCGATATCCAGGGCTTCATCCACACGTCGATGCCGGACTGGAAGCGGCGCTATCCCGGCGTGGAGAGGCTCAACGTGGCCGTCATGGGCTGCATCGTCAACGGGCCGGGCGAAAGCAAGCACGCCGATATCGGCATTTCGCTCCCCGGCACCGGCGAGCAACCCGCGGCGCCGGTGTTCATCGACGGCAAGAAAGTGGCGACGCTGCGAGGCGCCACCGTCGCCGACGACTTCAAGCAGATGGTGATCGACTATATCGAGCGCCGCTTCGGCCAGGACAGCGCCGGACGCACCGCGGCGGAGTAAGCGCGCGGTTCAGGGCGCGCCGCGCCTTCATCCACGGTTCTCATTTGGATGCTGAATGATGCGGGTGTGCGCCCGCTACTGCCCGGCTTGCGGCGCCCGCGACAGTTCGGCGAGGACGCCGATGACCGCGATCAAAAGACAAAGGAGCACAATCTTTTCCACCTGCGCCCTCCGACGAACCCACCCCTAGAGCGACGCAACGTAGAACACGATCGCGGCGGCACAAGTTCCGCCGCGTGGCAAAGTGATGGCAAGTCCTTAACCTGCCTTTAAGTCCGTTGTCGAATTTGCGACGCGCTGATGTTGTGTCCGGTGGCCCCAATTGTCGGCAGCGCGGAAGAGCTCGACCCTGGGCCATGCCGCTTC
>JBJMTU010000287.1:0-4392 GCA_045811545.1 Xanthobacteraceae bacterium
CGCCCTGGCGGGGGTCACGCTCGCGTCGATGAACATCCCGCAGGTGCTCGGCTATACACGGATCGCGGGCACGCCGGTCATCACCGGGCTTTACACGGTGCTGCTGCCGCTTGTGGCGTTCGCGGCGTTTGGCTCCTCGCGCCATCTCGTCGTCGCTGCCGATTCCGCCACAGCGGCCATCTTCTCCAGCTCGCTGTCCCAGATGGCCGCGCCGGGGAGCGAGAAGTACATGGCGCTCGTCGGTATGGTGGCGCTACTGACCGCCGGACTTCTGCTGCTGGCATGGATCCTGAAGCTCGGATTCCTCGCCGATTTCCTCTCTCGCACCGTGTTGGTCGGATTTCTAACCGGTGTCGGGATTCAGGTCGGCATGGCGATGCTCGGCGACATGCTCGGTATCGCGGTGCAGTCGCACCGCACGCTCGATCAGGCATGGGAGATCGTGCAGGGCTTGCCGCGGCTCCATGTCCCCACGTTGTGTCTGTCCGCGCTCGTGGCGGGCAGCATCCTGCTCGGCAATCACCTTGTCCCGCGCGTTCCCGTCGCGCTCATCGCGGTGGTGGGAGCGATCGTGGCCAGCGCCACGTTCGGCTTCACGGAGCGGGGCATCGCAGTCATCGGTCCGGTTCCCGGCGGGCTGCCGACGATCGGATTGCCCGCCGTGACCTGGCGCGAAGTTCTGGCGCTCCTGCCGGTGGCCTTTTCATGCTTCGTGGTGATCATCGCGCAAAGCGCCGCGACGGCGCGCGTCTTCGCGTTGCGCTATCGCGAGCGGGTCGACGAGGACGCGGACATCCTCGGGCTGTCGGCCGCCAATGCCGCCGCCGCCGTGAGCGGGGCGTTCGTGGTCAACGGCAGCCCGACGCAAACCGCCATGGCGGACCGCGCGGGCGCGCGCAGCCAGCTCGCGCAACTGGTTTTCGCGGGCATCGTGCTGCTGGTGCTGCTGGCGCTGACCGGCCCGCTACAGTACCTGCCGCGCAGCGTGTTGGCTGCCATCGTGTTCACGATCGCGGTCGGTATGATCGACCTGACCGGCCTGCGCGACATCCGCCGCGAAAGCCCGGGCGAGTTCGCCCTTGCCCTCACCACCGCCGCGGTGGTGGTGACGGTCGGCGTCGAGGAAGGCATCCTGCTGGCGATCGTTCTGTCGCTGTTGAGACACGTGCGCCACAGCTATCGCCCGCACACCATGGTGCTTGCGCCGGATGCCGCCGGCCGGTGGATGCCGGTGCCTGCGACCCCTGGTGCAGAGACTGAACCCGGCCTTATCATCTATCGTTTTGGCGCGGATCTGTTTTATGCGAACGACCATCGCTTCACCGACGGGGTGCGCAGCCTCGTGGAGCACGCGCCCACGCCGGTCCGCTGGTTCATCGTCGACGCGGATGCGATCACCGATCTGGACTACTCCGCCGCGCGGTCTATTCGCGAACTACTCGACGATCTGGCGCGCCAAAAGGTGGATATGATGTTCGCGCGTGTGAGCCCGTACCTACGCTCCGACATGGACCGGCACGGCATTACCGCCGCGATCGGCGAGGCGCGGATTTTCACCACGCTGCATGAAGCCATCGCTGCGGCGCGCGGTGGCGCGCTCGGGGCAGGCCGCGGGATAGGATCTTAGCTGGTTCCCCTCTACCGCTCGCGGGACAGCGCCGCACGCGCGGCCGCGAGCTCTTTCTTCTTCGCGGCGTCGACCTTCGGATAAGCAAGGCCGAGGTCTTCCACCGCATCGACGATCGCCGCGGCGACGACGAGCCGGGTGAACCATTTGTTGTCGGCAGGCACGACGAACCACGGCGCGTGCTTTGACGCCGTCGCCCCGATCGCCCCCTCGAATGCGTGCATGTAATCGCTCCAGAACTCGCGTTCCTTCACGTCTGACGCCGAGAACTTCCAGTTCTTCTCCGGCTCGTCGAGGCGATCCATGAAGCGCTTCTTCTGCTCCTTGCGCGACACGTGAAGGAAGAACTTCAGAATTTTCGTCCCCTGTCGGGTAGCGTAGTCCTCGAAGCGGGCGATGTCGGCGAGCCGCTCGTCCCAGATCCCCTTGCCGACGAGGTGCGGGGGCAGCCTCTGCCGCTGCAGGATCTCAGGGTGTACGCGCACGACGAGGACTTCCTCGTAGTATGAACGGTTGAAGATGCCGATGCGCCCGCGCTCGGGCAGGTATCTGACGTAGCGCCACATGAAGTCGTGGTCGAGCTCCTCCGATGACGGCTGCTTGAACGAGAACACCTGACACCCCTGAGGATTGACGCCCGACATGACGTGCTTGATCGTGCTGTCTTTGCCGGCCGCGTCCAGCGCTTGGAAGATGAGCAGCAAAGACCAGCGGTCCTGGGCGTAGAGCACGTTCTGCTCTTCTGCGAGCCATGCGGTGCCGCGTTGGAGGAGCTCCGCGGCCTCGCCCTTGTCCAACTTCAGGCCGCAGGTGTCACCCGGGTCGAAGTCCTTCAGCTGGAAGCCCTTGCCTTTGGTGATGCGGAACGGGTGGACGTACTTGCGTATACGGTCGAGGATTTCTTTTCTCGGCATGCCGCAAACCCCTGTCGTGGAGGCGCAATCTACGCCTCCCGGGTCGTGGACTCAAATCTCCACGACCCGGATTTACGACCGACGTGCCAGCACCGTGCGCCGGCGTGACCTAGATTGATCCCAGTCAAAATCCGCAGTCGGGAGCAAATTGCAATACGTCGGCTGCCGCAAGTCTTCGCAGCCCGTGAACCCGCGCGGCTGTCATTTGCTTGCAATAGAAATCACTGATAAGCGCGCCATGCGCAGGACGACGAATGCTTGACCGGGTGTCGAGTAGCCCGCGGCGGGTACGAACCTTATTTCTGTCGGACGTCCATCTCGGAACGCGCGGCTGCCAGGCCGACAAGCTGCTTGATCTGCTACGCTGTTACGAAGCCGACACCATTTATCTCGTCGGCGACATCGTTGACGGCTGACAGCTAAAGTCCTCCTGGTATTGGCCGCAACTTCACAACGATGTCGTGCAGAAGCTGCTGCGTCAGGCGCGCAAGGGCGTGCGCCTGTTCTACATCCCCGGCAATCACGACGAGTTCCTGCGCGACTACTACGGTACCCATTTCGGCGGCATCGAGGTGCTCGAGGACACCATCCACGTCGCCGGCGACGGTAGGCGCTACCTTGTCGTTCACGGCGACCTCTTCGACGTGATCATCCGCCACGCGCGTTGGCTCGCGCTCTTGGGCAGCAATGCCTACGATCTCGCGATTTGGGTCAACACGTATTTCAATAAGATCAGACGCATTTTTGGTTTGCCCTACTGGTCGCTCTCGAAATGGGCCAAGCTGAAAGTCAAGAATGCGATCACCTTCATCGGAGAGTACGAGAGGACGCTCGCCGCGGAAGCTCGGCGGCGTGGCGCCCTCGATGGGGTCATTTGCGGACACATCCATCACGCCGTGATCCGCGACGATCTCGGACTGCGCTACATCAATTGTGGCGACTGGGTCGAAAGCTGCACCGCGGTGGTTGAGGATTTCAATGGACGGTTTGAGATCGTGAGGTGGACCGAGCTCCAGCTAATACCCCGTGAGGCGGGCCTTGAAGCAATGGGGCTGCCAACGGCGACCTAGGGCGTCGGGAGGCACCGATCTCCACTCATGGCAGTTTCATGAGCGGCTCGCCAACCCTGATTCTGGCGCCCTCTCGCACATCCTCGTGCAGCGAGAAACCCTCGGGGGCAAAGACAAGAATGGTCGATCCGTGCTCGAACCAACCCATCTCCTCGCCTTTCCTGAATGGTGCATCGCAGGCGATGATGTTGGGTCCGCGGCGCTTGAGGCTTAGCGGAACGTCGAGACAGTGCAGGCGTATGCCGGCGACGAGCACCGCTGCAACCGGCACCAGGGCGATGGTATGGCCGGTGGCGGCAAGCTTCGTCCGCAACAGGGCGCGTTCGTTCTTGCAGAACAGCCTTTCGACGCGTCGCAGCGCGACCGGGTTGACGTTCCAGGTGTCACCGGAGATGTAGGTCACTTGATCGACGCGGCAATCGTGCGGCGCGTGGAAACGGTGGTACATGCTCGAGGTCAGCCGCAACGTTACGTATTGGCCGTTGCGATGCGCATCGGCCAGACCGTGATCGCAGAACAGATCCGTCAATGTGTAGGGAAATCCCTTGATCTGATAGACGGTGGTGCCGGCGATCGTACCGCACGCACCGACGATCGCATCACAGGGGCTGACGAGGATCTCGGGATTACGGTCGATCGGGCGTGCACCGTCCTTGAGCTCGCGGATGAAGCAATCGTGCATGCTGCGAAAGTGGGCTTTCTTCGCCTCGCTCAAATCCAGGTCGGAAAAGAAACGCCACAGCCCGATCGAGAGGTCACGCACCAAGGGCTGTTCGATCCG
>JBJMTU010000288.1:0-9654 GCA_045811545.1 Xanthobacteraceae bacterium
AACGTCGGTTGGCCCGACGTCGGGCAGCGGATAGTCGCCGTAGACCAGTTTTTCGGGCCCGCCGAACTCGAACAGGCGGACCGCTTTCATCGTGTTCATCGATCCGCCGGCGCTCGCTCGCTTAGCTCATCAAAGAATGAACCGACTCAAATCTGCGTTCTTGGCCAGATCGCCGATATGCTTATCCACATAGGCGGCGTCGATTGCCACCGTATCGCCGGAGTGGTCGGGAGCTGCGAACGAAATCTCGTCGAGCACGCGCTCCATGACCGTCTGCAGCCGCCGCGCGCCGATATTCTCGACGCTCGAATTGACGGCGACCGCCACGTCGGCGATGGCGTCGATCGCGTCGGGGGTGAATTCGAGCGTCACCCCTTCGGTCGCCAGCAGCGCGATGTATTGCTTGATTAGCGACACTTCGGTTTCCGTGAGAATGCGCCGGAAGTCGTCGCGCGTGAGCGGAGCGAGCTCGACCCGAATAGGTAGCCGCCCCTGCAGCTCGGGCAGCAGATCGGACGGTTTCGAGAGGTGGAATGCCCCGGACGCGATGAACAAGATATGATCCGTCTTCACCGTGCCGTGTTTGGTCGAGACCGTGGTCCCCTCGATCAGCGGCAGCAGGTCGCGTTGCACGCCCTCGCGCGACACGTCGGCGCCTACACGCCCCTCCCGGCCGGCGATCTTGTCGATCTCGTCGAGGAACACGATGCCGTTTTGCTCGACCGTCTTGATCGATTCCATCACCAACTGGTCGTTGTCGAGGAGCTTGTCTGATTCCTCGTTGATCAAGATGTCGTGCGACTCTGCGACGGTGACGCGGCGGGTCTTGCTGCGCCCGCCTGCGAGCTTGCCAAAAATGTCGCCGATCGAGATTGCGCCCATCTGCGCGCCCGGCATGCCGGGAATTTCGAACAGCGGTATGCCGCCACCGGCCGACTGCACCTCGATCTCGATTTCCTTGTCGTTGAGCTCGCCGGCGCGCAGCCGTTTGCGAAAGGTGTCCTTGGTCGCGGCGCTGGCGTGCTCGCCGACGAGTGCGTTAACCACCCGATCCTCGGCGGCGAGCTGCGCGCGTGCGCGCACGTCCTTGCGCTTTCTCTCCCGCGTCTGCGTGATCGCCACTTCCACGAGATCGCGCACGATCTGCTCGACGTCGCGGCCGACATAGCCGACCTCGGTGAACTTTGTTGCTTCGACCTTGATGAACGGCGCCCCGGCGAGCCTGGCGAGGCGCCGGGAAATCTCCGTTTTGCCGACGCCGGTCGGGCCGATCATCAGGATGTTCTTGGGCATGACCTCTTCGCGCAGCTTCTCATCGAGCTGCAGGCGCCGCCAGCGATTGCGCAGCGCAATCGCCACCGCCCGTTTGGCATCGGCTTGGCCGATGATGAAGCGATCAAGCTCGGAAACGATTTCGCGAGGGGAAAAGTCGGTCATTGAAGGCCTTATTTGGCCCTTGTCACGGGCCGGTGCAATGGCGTCGCCGCGCCTCTCATCGCCTCGAACGGCAACACAAGCGCCATGACGTTAGAGGTGAAATTGTCCCGCTGTCGTGTTTCGCAGCCGGCGATCATGTCTGTTAGGCCGAGATTGTCTTTGACCGCATCATAGCTTCTCGATCGTGACATTGCGGTTGGTGTAGACGCAGATGTCGGCGGCGATGTCCATCGCCTTGCGCACGATCGCCTCGGCATCGAGCGAACCGTCAATCATCGCACGGGCAGCCGCCAACGCGTAATTGCCGCCCGAGCCGATGCCCATCACGCCGGCCTCGGGCTCGAGCACATCACCGGTACCGGTGAGCACTAACGACACCTGCGCATCGGCGACGATCATCATGGCCTCGAGTCGCCGCAGGTACCGGTCGGTGCGCCAGTCCTTGGCGAGTTCGACCGCGGCGCGGGTGAGCTGCCTCGGATATTGCTCGAGTTTCGCTTCGAGCCGCTCGAACAACGTGAAGGCGTCCGCCGTGGCGCCGGCAAACCCTCCGATCACGTCGCCCTTGCCCAGACGGCGCACCTTCTTGGCGTTGGCCTTGACGATCGTCTGCCCGATCGAAACCTGCCCATCGCCCCCGATCACCACGCTGCCGCCCTTGCGGACGGTAAGGATGGTGGTGCCGTGCCAGAGATCGGGCGAGATAGGCTGCATGCGCAAATCCGGAAACTGCATTTAAGCATTCTGCACTGGGCGCGCAAATGCCGGCGTCGCTGGAGTGGCGAAGGCGGCCAACCCCTGATAAAAGGCGCGCGGCTCAGGACGACGAGACGCATTCATGCGCAAAGGCTCGGTCAAGCGCAGCACCAAGGAAACCGACGTCGAGGTCGCAGTCGACCTTGACGGGACGGGAGCGGCGTCGATCTCCACCGGCATCGGGTTTCTCGACCACATGCTCGATCTCTTGGCGCGCCACTCCCGCATCGACCTGACGGTGAGAGCCAAGGGTGACCTGCACATCGATCATCATCACACCACCGAGGACGTCGGCATCGCGCTCGGGCAGGCGGTGAAGCAGGCGCTCGGGGACATGAAAGGCATCACCCGTTATGCCGACGTTCATGTGCCCATGGACGAGGCGCTCACGCGCGTGGCGCTCGACATTTCCGGCCGGCCGCTCCTGGTGTTCAAGGCCGAGTTCGTGCGCGACAAGGTCGGCAGCTTCGATACCGAGTTGGTGCAGGAGTGGTTTCAGGCATTCGCGATGAACAGCGGAGTGACGCTGCACGTCGCGACGCTCTACGGCACCAACGATCATCACATCGCCGAATCCTGCTTCAAAGGTCTAGCGCGGGCATTGCGCGCCGCAGTCGCCATCGATGCGCGTGCGGCCAACGAAGTCCCCTCGACCAAAGGTACGCTCGGCGGCTGAAAGGCATGAGATCATGTCCGTTTACACTGTGTATGAGCCGCCGCTGAAAGCGCACGAATCTGTGCCCGATCCCGAGCGCTTTGTGTTCGTGCGGGACGGCTTCTCGTTCTGGGCGTTCCTGCTGACGCCGCTGTGGCTGCTCCGATATCGGCTGTGGCTGGCATTCAGCGGCTACGTCATCGTCGCCATCGCGCTCCTTGTCGGATTGCGTTTGATTGGCGCATCGGCAACGGTCACAACCATCGCCATCGCGCTCCTGTCGCTTCTCGTCGGTTTCGAGGCGGCGACGTTGCGTCGTTTCACGCTGTCGCGCCGCGGCTGGAGGAACGTCGGCATCGTGGTCGGCGATGATCTCGAATCGGCGGAACGGCGATTCTTCGATGCATGGGTCGGTAAAGCCTGGGTCGATAGATCGTCCGGCCATGCCGAGCCTCGGGCGTTGTCGCCGGCCGCAGGCGTGCCCGTCGCGCGGCGGACGTCATCGGAAGTCATTGGCCTCTTTCCGCAACCGGGAGCGCCGCGGTGAGCGTCGCGATTATCGACTACGGGTCCGGCAATTTGCATTCGGCGGCGAAAGCCCTCGAGCGCGCCGCGCGTGAGGAAGGACTGGGGGAGTCGATCCTGGTGACGCGCGACCCCAAGAAGGTCGTCCGCGCCGATCGCGTGGTGCTGCCGGGTGTCGGGGCTTTCGCCGATTGCCGGCGCGGGCTCGATGCCGTCGACGGTATGGTGGAGGCGCTCAACGAGAGCGTGCGCGAGCGCGGTCGTCCCTTCCTCGGCATTTGCGTCGGCATGCAACTCATGGCCGAGCGTGGTCGCGAATACGAGGTGACGCAGGGATTCGGCTGGATCCCCGGCGACGTCGAGCGAATTGCGCCCACGGACGCTGATCTGAAGATCCCGCATATGGGATGGAACACGCTCGATGCGCGCCGGTCGCATCCTGTGCTCGACGGAATTGCCCTCGGCCCGCAGGGTCTGCACGCGTATTTCGTGCATTCATTCCACCTCAAGCCGACCGCGCGTTCCGACCTCATCGCCGAGGCGGAGTACGGCGGTCCGGTGACCGCCGTCGTCGGCCGCGACACCATGGTCGGCACGCAGTTCCACCCGGAAAAGAGTCAGCGGCTGGGCTTGCGGCTGCTCGCCAACTTCATGAAATGGAAGCCGTGATGCGACGGCTGGCTTGCTCGTTGCGGGCGCGCGCGACGCACGCGCTCCAGTGATTGCAAACCTGTCGGCATTGCGGCGGCAGCAAACAACGCCAAACGAGCCCTGTGGTGATTCTTTTCCCCGCCATCGACCTCAAGGACGGTGCATGCGTGCGGCTTGAGCAGGGCGACATGGCCCGCGCGAGGGTGTTTCACCGCGATCCGGCAGCGCAGGCGCAAGCGTTCGAGGCGCTGGGGTTCGAATATCTGCATGTGGTCGATCTCGACGGCGCGTTCGCGGGCAAGCCCGTCAACGTTGCGGCGGTCGAGCGCATCATCGCGGCGACTAAGATGCCCCTGCAGCTCGGCGGCGGCATCCGCAACATCGCTACAATCCAGTCCTGGCTCGACAAGGGCGTCGCTCGCGTCATCATCGGCACCGCCGCGGTGCGCGAGCCGGCGCTCGTCACCGAGGCGGCCAGACTCTATCCAGGCCGCGTCGCGGTCGCGCTCGATGCCCGCGACGGCATGGTGGCCGTCGCGGGATGGGCTGAGGCATCAGAGCTCAGCGCACTCGACATCGCGAGACGCTTCGACGACGCGGGGATTGCGGCCTTGATCTATACCGATATTTCACGCGACGGCATGCTCGCCGGGCTCAACCTCGACGCGACCATCGCGCTCGCCGATGCGGTTCGCACCCCGGTCATCGCGTCCGGGGGGCTTGCCTCCATTGCGGACGTGGCCGCGCTGTTGCAGCCGCGGGCCAGAAAGCTTGCTGGCGCTATTGCCGGCCGCGCGCTCTACGATGGACGGCTCGATCCGGCCGAGGCGCTGCGGCTCATCCGCGCGGCGCGAGCAACCACGTGACGACATGTTCAAGGTTCGCGTCATCCCCTGTCTCGACGTCAAGGACGGCCGCGTCGTCAAAGGCGTGAAATTCCTCGACTTGCGTGACGCCGGCGATCCAGTGGCGGCGGCGATCGCTTATGATGCAGCCGGCGCCGACGAGCTCACGTTCCTCGACATCACCGCCAGTCACGAGAACCGAGATATCATTCTCGACGTGGTGAGGCGCACGGCCGAGGCCTGCTTCATGCCGCTCACCGTCGGCGGCGGCGTGCGTACGATCGAGGACGTCCGCAAACTGCTGGCCTCCGGCGCCGACAAGGTTTCAATCAATACCGCAGCGGTCGCCCGGCGCGCGTTCGTCAAGGAGGCGGCGGAAAAATTCGGTGACCAATGCATTGTGGTCGCGATCGATGCCAAGCGCGTGTCGAAGCCGGGCGACAGCGCGCGCTGGGAAATCTTCACTCACGGCGGCCGCAATCCGACCGGGCTCGATGCGGTCGATTATGCGCGCGAGGTGGCAGCGCTCGGCGCCGGGGAGATCTTGCTCACGTCCATGGACCGCGACGGCACCAAGCAAGGGTTCGACATCGCCCTCACCCGTGCTGTGGCCGACGCGATACCGGTGCCCGTGATCGCCTCGGGCGGCGTCGGCACGTTGGAGCACCTCGTCGAGGGCATCCGCGACGGCCATGCCTCCGCGGTGCTCGCAGCCTCGATCTTCCATTTCGGCGAGCACACCATCTCCGAGGCCAAGCGATATATGGCCCGTGCCGGCCTTCCGGTGCGGCTCGATCCCTAGCCTGAAGCACGATTTGCGATGGCGGGCGGAGATGATATGCCAAGGCGGAGCAAAGCCGATGTCGAATTTTACCCTCCGCGATCTCGAAAAGCGCGTGCAGGAACGCGCGAAGGCGAGCGCCCACGCCTCCTACACGCGCAGGCTGCTCGACCAGGGCGTGGCGCACTGCGCCAAGAAGCTCGGCGAGGAGGCGATCGAGACCGTGCTGGCGGCCGTCGAGGAGGATCGCGCGCGCTTGATCGCTGAGGCCGCCGACCTCATCTACCATCTGCTGGTCGTGCTCGAGGCGCGGGGGATCACGCTCGCCGACGTGGAGGCAGAGCTCGCCGAACGCACGCGCCAGTCGGGACTGACCGAAAAGGCGGCGCGCAAGCGGGGCTGAGCCAGAACATGGAGCAACGCATCGACGAGCGGCTGTCGCCCTACCGCGTCTTCTCGCGGGCGGAATGGGCCGCCAAGCGTGCCGACACGCCGATGACGCTCAATCCGGACGAGGTCACGCGCCTGCGCTCGCTGCACGACCGCCTCGACATGACCGAGGTTGAGGAAATCTACCTGCCGCTGTCGCGGCTGCTCTCGTTCTACGTCGCGGCGACGCAGCGCCTGTTCCTGGCGCAGCAGAACTTCCTCGGGACCGAAGACGCCAAGGTGCCTTTCATCATCGGCGTCGGAGGCTCGGTGGCGGTCGGCAAGTCGACGACGGCGCGCGTGCTGCAGGCGTTGCTGGCGCGCTGGCCCAATGTTCCGAAGGTCGATCTCGTCACCACCGACGGCTTTCTCTATCCGAACGCGATTCTCGAGCGCGAGAATCTGATGGAGAAGAAGGGCTTTCCCGAGAGCTACGACCTGCCGGCGCTGTTGCGCTTTCTCTCCGACATCAAGGCCGGAGGCCGACCTGTGCGCGCGCCGGTCTATTCCCATCTCACTTATGACGTGATGCCCAATCAATGGATCGAGATCGATCGGCCCGATATCCTCATCGTCGAAGGCCTCAACGTGCTGCAGGCCGGCATCCCCCCGAAGGGTGGCAAGCCGAGCCCCTTCGTATCGGACTTCTTCGATTTTTCGATCTACCTCGACGCCGACGAGGACATATTGCAGGGCTGGTACGTGGATCGATTCCTGACCTTGCGCGGTACTGCGTTCCGCGATCCGAAATCATACTTCCACCGCTACGCGACCTTGTCGGATGCGGAGGCGGTCGAGACCGCGACTTCGATCTGGAGGCGCATCAATCTCGCCAATTTGCGCGAGAACATCGTGCCGACGCGCCAGCGCGCCGACCTCATCTTGAAAAAAGTCGAGAGCCACTTGGTCGAAGAGGTGGCACTACGGCGGCTGTGATGGGAGTTCGCGCTCACGCGGCGCGGCGGACCTCGTCGACGAGCGCGCGGTAGGACAGCGCCTCGGCGAGATGCACGCGGCCGACCTTGTCGGCCCCGTCGAGATCGGCGAGCGTGCGCGCCACCCGCAACACGCGATGATAGCCGCGCGCCGAGAGCCGCATGGCATCGGCAGCGTCGCGCAACAGCGCAAGTCCGGCAGTGTCCGGCCGCGCCACGTCTTCGAGCAGGGAGCCGTGTGCGTCCGCATTGGTGCGCAGCCGCGGCAGACCGATCGCCGCGTAGCGCTCGGACTGCTTGGTGCGAGCGCGCGCGACGCGTGCCGCCACCTCGCGGCTTCCTTCCGCCGGCGGCGGCAGGATGAGATCGGCGGCGGTCACTGCCGGCACCTCGATGTGCAAGTCGATGCGGTCAATGAGCGGGCCCGACAACCGCGCCTGATAGTCGGCCGCGCAGCGCGCGTTCGCGCCGCGCTTGCAGGCAAATCCCGGCTCGCTGGCGCGGCCGCAACGGCAGGGGTTCATGGCGGCAATCAACATGAAGCGCGCGGGATAGGTCACGCGATGGTTTGCCCGCGCGATCGCGACTTCGCCGATTTCGAGCGGCTGGCGCAGCGAATCGAGCACCTGCGGTTGGAACTCGGGCAACTCGTCGAGGAAGAGCACGCCGTGATGCGCGAGCGAGACTTCGCCCGGCCGCGCGCGCAATCCGCCCCCGACCAGCGCCGGCATGCTGGCGGAATGATGCGGCGCGCGGAACGGGCGGCGATTGGTGAGGGCGCCCTCCTGGATCTCGCCCGCGACCGAGGCGATCATCGAGACTTCCAGCAGTTCCGCCGGCGTCAGCGGCGGCAGGATGGTCGGCAGGCGCGCGGCCAACATCGACTTGCCGGCGCCCGGCGGTCCGACCATGAGCAGATTGTGGCCGCCGGCGGCGGCCACCTCGAGGGCGCGTTTGGCGCTCTCCTGGCCCTTGATGTCTTTGAGGTCGACGAGCGCGTCGGAGGCTTCGCGGATCTTCGGCTGCGGACGGGCGAGCACTTGCGTGCCGCGGAAATGATTGGCGAGCTGGATCAGCGATGCCGCCGCGATGATTTCCATTTCCGGGCTTGCCCAGGCCGCTTCGGCGCCGCACGCGGCGGGGCAGATCAAGCCTTCGCCGCGCGCGTTGGCGCCGATCGCGGCGGGTAGAACGCCCGCGACCGCGGCGATCGACCCGTCGAGCCCGAGTTCGCCCAGCACCGTGAAGCCGGAGAGTGCGTCCGCGGGGATGGCGCCGATTGCCGCCATCAGGCCGAGCGCAATCGGCAGATCGTAGTGACTGCCTTCCTTGGGCAGGTCGGCGGGGGCGAGGTTGACCGTGATCCGCCGGGCCGGCAGCGCCAGGCCCGAGGCAACCAGCGCCGCGCGCACCCGTTCGCGGGCTTCGGACACCGCCTTGTCGGGCAAGCCAACGACATTGAACGCTGGCAGCCCGGGCGCGACCTGGACCTGGACATCGACGGCGCGGGCCTCGATGCCCTCGAATGCCACCGTCGCGACGCGCTGCACCATAGCCAGCCCCTGCTCTGGGGGATCAGGCTAGCGCAAAACGGCGCTGAGAACAATACAAGAACGGCAGGCGACGAGCTGCTGTGCTAAAAGTCCCGCAGCAGGGCTCAAGGGGTTTGGATGCAGATCGTGTCGACCACCTTGCGTGCGGCCCTTGGGGTGCTCGCCATGGCTTGGCCTGTGGTGTGGCCCGCGATGAGGGCAGCCTCCGCGCAAGGGACGCCGTCGGCGCAACAGATTTGGACCGTGCCAGAGGTTGGCACCCTGCCGAACAATGCTTACGGCCGCCTGGTGCGGCGCGGACGCGATCTCATCACCGCGACCTACGCCCATATCGGCCCGGAGGTTGCGGATCGCGCGAAGCGCTTCGCCGGCAACAATCTCGCTTGTGGCAATTGTCACCTTCAGGCCGGGACGAAGAAATTCGGCATCCCGCTGTTCGGATTGCTCGGAGAGTTTCCGCGCTACAGCGCCCGCGCGGGGGCGCCGATCACCATCGAGGACCGTTTTAATTCCTGCATGACCCGCAGCATGAACGGCCGGGCAATACCCGTCAGCGCGCCGGAAATGCAGGCCATGGTGGCTTACATCAAATTTTTGTCCACCGGCGTGGCGCCGGGGCAGCTATTGCCCGGTATGGGCACGGGCAAGATGCCGGAGCTCGATCGCTCGGCCGATCCGGTCCGCGGCGAGAGCGGCTACGCCAACGCTTGCGTCACCTGCCACGGCCCCAATGGCGCCGGCATTCGCCGCAGCCTGCCGACGACCGATCTCGGCTACATGGTGCCGCCGCTGTGGGGCAGCGACAGCTTCAATGACGGCGCCGGAATGGCGCGGCTGATCACGGCGGCAAATTTTCTCCATTTCAACATGCCGCACGGCGTCGACTACCTGGACCCGCGGCTTTCGCCGGAACAGGCCTGGGACATCGCGGCTTACGTCGTGTCGCAGCCGCGGCCGCACAAAGCCGACCTCGACAAGGACTTTCCCGATCTCCTGGAAAAGCCGGTCGATACCCCCTACGGCCCCTATGCCGATGGCTTCAGCGTTGAGCAGCACAAATACGGTCCGTTCGCGCCCATCCGCGCCG
>JBJMTU010000289.1:0-10193 GCA_045811545.1 Xanthobacteraceae bacterium
CGTCCGGCCGGGGACGAGCGGTCGAGCCAGACGAGCTCCGAGGAGCCGCCGCCGATGTCGAACAGGACAACAGCATCCGCACCAGGATCGATCAACGGCGTGCAGCCGGTGGCCGCCAAGGTCGCTTCGATTTCACGGTCGACGATTTCGAGCTCGAGACCGACCTCTCCGGCGATGCGGGCGCGGAATTCAGCACCATTGGTCGCCGCACGACATGCCTCGGTCGCAATCAGCCGCGCCCGCGTGACGCCGCGGTTGCGCATCTTGTCGCGGCAGATGGCGAGCGCTCCGATGGCACGGTCGACCGCCGCATCGCTGATGCGGCCGGACGTCGAGACGCCCTCGCCCAGCCGGATGATGCGCGAGAACGCGTCGACGACACGGAAGCTGTCGTGGGTCGGGCGAGCAACCAGCAGCCGGCAATTGTTGGTGCCGAGGTCGAGCGCGGCATAGGTCGGAGTGGAGCGGTGGGCACCGCCCTGCGCGTCGTCGTGGCACGGATGGCCGTAAGGCGACCGCCGACCCCACCGGGACCGCTGCGACGGCACCCGATCATGGACAGGGTCGAGGCTGCCGGCTGCCCGGCCCTCGTCCTTCATCAAATTCCTTCCTGCCGCGCCGAAGCCCTCCCGGCTCAACCGCAGCGGCCTTGTTCGAACCAAGATCGAGCCGAGTGTAACACGCGGGTGGCTTGCGCAACAGATGCGCGTTGCGTGCATGGCGCGGCTCGACATCCTTGTCGAGCCGCCTTGCGTCCTTTATCTCAACTGCACCGCCGGCCGGCTCAACGCCGGCCAGTGTATAATTCCATGGAGCTATCGCCTGCGGCCAACCGGCTTGCAGGCGATCTATTGATCAAGGCATTCCTTGATGAATCTGCAAAACGATCCGCACGCCTTCGCCGTGATGAAGTTCGGCGTCGGGCAGCCGGTGCCGCGCAGCGAAGACCCGATCCTGGTGCGCGGACAGGGCTCATATACCGACGACGTCAAGCTCGCCGGCGAGGCCTATGCGGTGATGGTCCGCAGCCGCGTTCCCCATGGCGTGATCAAGGGCATCAACACCTCCGCCGCCCGCGATATGCCGGGCGTGCTCGGCGTCTACACCGGCGCCGATCTCGCCGACTACGGCACGCTCAAATGCATCGTGCCGTTCAAGAACCGCGACGGCACGCCCATGAAGCAGCCGCCGCGTCCGGCGCTGCCGACCGACAGGGTACGCTTCGTCGGCGATCCGATAGCCTTCGTCGTTGCCGAGACGCTGCTGCAGGCGAAAGACGCCGCCGAAGCGATCGAAGTCGAGATCGATTCCCTGCCCGCGGTCGTGCGGCCGGAGGAAGCCGCGCGCCCCGGCGCGCCGCTCCTCTACGATGAAGCGCCGGGCAACGTTGCGCTCGACTATCACTACGGCGATAGCGAACAGGTCGCAGCGGCTTTCGCCAGGGCCGCGCATGTCACACGGCTCAAGCTCGTCAATAGCCGCGTAGTCGTGAACGCCATGGAGCCGCGCGCCGCGGTCGGCGTCTACGACGAAGCCGCCGGACGGTTCACGCTGCACGTCCCCTCGCAAGGCGTGTTCGGCTTGCGCGCCAACATGGCGGATATCCTCAAGGTCGAGCCCAAGCAGGTCCGTATCTTGACCGGCCACGTCGGCGGCTCGTTCGGGATGAAGGCGGCACCGTTTCCCGAGTATGTTTGTGTGCTGCACGCAGCGCGCGCGCTCGGCCGCCCGGTGAAATGGACCGACGAACGCTCGGGAAGTTTCGTCTCCGACAGTCACGGCCGCGATCATGAGCTGACCGCCGAGCTTGCGCTTGACGCGGACGGCACTTTCCTGGCGGTGCGTATCACCAACTTCGGCAATATGGGCGCCTTTCTCTCCCCGGTGGCGCCGATGCCCTCGACGATCAACGTCGTGAAGAACGTGCAGGGCGTCTATCGCACGCCGTTGATCGAAGTCTCCACCAAATGCGTGTTCACCAACACCTCGCACGTCTCCGCCTATCGCGGCGCAGGCCGCCCGGAGGGGAATTACTACATGGAGCGGCTGGTTGATGCCGCAGCTGCCGAAATGGGAATCGATCGCCTGGAGCTGCGCCGCCGCAACCAGATCAGGCCGCGCGAGATTCCGATCAAGACGGCCTCGGGAAGCAATTACGACAGCGGCGACTTTCCGGGCCTGCTCAAGCGCGCGCTCGAGGCCGCCGACGTCAAGGGCTTCGCGCGCCGCAAACGCGAGAGCCGCAAGCGCGGAAAAGTGCGCGGGCTCGGCGTCGGCAACTTTCTCGAAGTCACCGCACCGCCGAGCAAGGAGATGGGCGGCATCCGCTTCGAAGCCGACGGCACGGTCACCATCGTCACCGGCACCCTCGATTACGGCCAGGGGCATGCGGCGCCGTTCGCGCAGGTGCTGAGCGAGCGGCTCGGGATTCCGTTCGAGCGCATCCGTCTCCTGCAAGGCGACAGCGACGAACTGCTGGCGGGCGGCGGCACCGGCGGCTCGAAATCGATCATGCACAGCGGCACCGCGATCGTGGAAGCCTCTGCCAAGGTGATCGAGCAGGGCAAGCAGATCGCCTCGCACGTGCTGGAAGCATCGGCCGGCGACATCGAATTCGCGAACGGGCGCTTCGTCATCGCCGGAACCGATCGCGCGATCGGGATCATGGAGCTCGCCGCGCGGTTGCGCTCGGGACTCAAGCTGCCGCAGGGCATCCCGCCGACGCTCGACGTGCGCCACGTGAGCCAGGGCCCCGGCGCCTCCACCTATCCGAACGGATGCCACGTCTGCGAGGTCGAGCTCGATCCCGACACCGGCGTGATCGAGGTGGTGAAGTACACCTCCGTCAATGATTTCGGCACAGTCATCAACCCGCCGATCGTTGAGGGTCAGCTGCATGGTGGCGTGATCCAAGGGATCGGCCAAGCGCTCATGGAGATGACTGTCTACGACGGCGACGGGCAATTCCTCACCGGCTCGTTCATGGATTATGCACTACCGCGCGCGAGCGACTCGCCCGAGGTCGGCGTGATCCATCATCCGGTGCCGGCGAAGACCAATGTGCTCGGGGTGAAGGGCTGCGGGGAAGCCGGCTGCGCCGGCTCACTCACCTCGGTGATGAATGCAATCGCCCACGCGCTATCCGAGTTCGGCATTTGCCACATGGATATGCCGGCAACGCCCTACCGGGTTTGGCGCGCCATTCAAGATGCGCGGGCTGCGAGCACAGCCTGATCGGCGCGCCATCCTGAAATGACCCAAGCTGCCGAAGCCCTCCCTGCCAATCGCGCGAGCGAGACCAAGCTCGTCGCCGGCGTGTGCTTTGCGCATCTCGTGAGCCACTACTACATGCTCACGCTCGCGCCGCTGTTCGCGTTCATCCGCGCGGACTTCGGCGTGACCTACACCGAGCTGAGCCTCGCGCTCACGGCCTTCAACGTCGTCTCAGCGGTGTCGCAGACGCCGGTCGGCTTCTTCATCGATCGCACCGGAGCACGCATCAATCTCATCGGCGGCCTCCTGTTGGGGTCCGCCGCCATCGCGATCGCAGGCGCCGCCAATTCGTTCTGGGTGTTCATCGCGATGTTCGCCGTCATGGGACTCGCCAACACCGTCTATCATCCCGCCGATTACGCCCTTCTCTCCGAGCGCGTGTCGCCACGCCGCATGACCCAGGTCTTTTCGTTCCACACCTGCTCGGGGATGATCGGCTCGGCGATCGCGCCGGTGATGCTTCTGTCGATGCAGGAGGAGGTGGGATGGCGCGGCGCCTTTCTCTGCTCGGCGCTGCTCGGCGTCGCCGCCGCGCTGTTTCTGGCGATCCAGGGCGAGGCGCCGGTGGTGCGCCCGGCCCATCCCAAATCCCGCAGCGATGAGGTCGCGACCGCATCCGCCGACGGCTGGCGGCTGCTGCTGTCGCCGCCGATCCTGCTCAACCTCGTCTTCTTCATCGTGCTGTCGATGGTGGGCGGCGGCCTCAATCAATATCTGGTGGTCGGCTTGGGCGCGCTCTATGGGACGCCACCCGGGCTCGCCAACACCGCGCTCACCGGGCTTCTAACCATGAGCGCGATCGGGGTATTGCTGGGGGGCGTGCTCGCCGGGCGCACTGCGCGCCACAGCCTCGTGGCCTGCACGGGACTGCTGGTGACCGGCGCCGCCAGCACGCTTATTGCTTTCGTCGATCCAGGCGCGCTCCTGCTCGTCCTGATCGCGTCGCTGAGCGGTTTTGCGAGCGGCATGACCATGCCCTCGCGCGACATGATCGTGCGCTCGGTCACTCCGCCCGGCTCGTTCGGCAAGGTGTTCGGCTTCGTTACCACGGGCTTTCATATCGGCGGCATAGTGTCGCCTTTGATCTTCGCGCAGTTCCTCGATCACGGATATCCGCGCGCGGTGTTCCTCTACGTCGCCGCTTGCGCGCTGGTGGCGATCGCCACCGTCGTGTTCGGGATGTCCGGCCGCCGCACCGGGTGAGCAACGGCCGGTGGCACGACCGAGACGGGCACCGCTGGTGCAGCTTGGAAAGCGCCGTCAGATGTCCTAAATCTGCTGGCATCAAGACCGCCGCGCCAGCGGAGACAACGGGCAAGCCCTGTCTGGAGCTGTCGTCTTCCAAACTGGGGGATAGTTCAATGGTAGAACAGCGGACTCTGACTCCGTTAATCTAGGTTCGAATCCTAGTCCCCCAGCCACCCAACTTGAGAAGCGATCAGCACGAGAGGAATCGATGAGACGTATTGTCTTCGCAGTGGCGCTTCTTTGCGCAGCAGCAATATCCGCGCGTGCGCAGGATGCAATTCCCGATCTCAAGGGCACGTGGTCGGGAAAGGGTAAGGCGATCGTCTTCGGCACCCACGCGCATCATCCCGGCTCGCAAACCGCTGCCGATCCGCCGCGCGTGCGCGACATCGAGGCCACCCATACCGTGGAGGGACAAGACGGCCGCCTTGCCTGGGGCCGCTCCTCGTCCGCGGTTGCCGATACCAAGGAGCCGTTCACCTGGGCGATTGCAAGCGACAACAAGACTATCGTTGGTGCGGACATGGACGGCTATTTTCGCATCACGCTCATCTCGCCCGATCGAATGGAGAAGTGCTACACGCACAACGGCACCAGCCCGACCCGGTCGGTCGTCGCCACCTGTTACATGATGGATCGTGTGAAGCGTTAGGTCATCGCGGCGCGACCCTCGCCGCGAATCGCTCAGCACAGAGCGTGGCTTTGGTCCGCTTGCTCCGGCCTTGAACCTCTACGTCACCAGTACGGAGGCGGGTGCAGCTCCGATGCAGATGCGGGGTAATCCAAACTTGGCGGAGTGAGTAAAAATCGCTTGCCCGGACACGTCGTGCGGCGGAGCATAGTGGGTTTCCAGCCGGGACGAACCAAATGCCTCATTCCCTGCTCATCGAACACCGCGGGCCGGTCGCAGTGCTCATGCTGAATCGGCCCGAAAAACTCAACGCGCTCAATAATCAACTCATCAGCGCGCTCACGGCGGCACTGGACGAGATGGAGCTCGACAGTTCCGTGCGCGCGATCGTCGTTACCGGAGCGGGCCGCGCGTTCAGCGCCGGCGCCGACATTGCGGAATTCCAAGCGCATATGAAAGCGGGCCCCGCCGAAGCGATCGCACATTTCATGCGGCCCGGCCATCGGCTGACCCGCCGGATCGAGGCGTATCCCAAGCCCGTCATCGCGGCGGTCAACGGGCTGGCGTTCGGCGGGGGTTGCGAGCTTGTGGAGTCGATACATCTCGCTTTCGCCGCAGACACCGCCGTCTTCTCAAAGGCGGAGGTCAATATCGGCATCATTCCGACGTTCGGCGGAACGCAACGGCTGCCACGACATGTCGGCCGTAAGGTGGCGGCGGAATTGATTCTCAGCGGACGGCAGTTCGACGCAAAGGAGGCGCTCGATCTGCGCCTCGTCAATCGGATTGTGACAGGCAACGAACTCCTGAAAGAAGCGATCGCCCTAGCGGAGGAGCTCGCCCAAAAGCCGCCACTCACGCTCGCCGCAGCGCTCTGGGCCATCCATCGCGGAATGGATGCGTCAATTGATGACGGGCTTGCCATCGAAGAAGCCGCCTTCGCGCGCATTGTGCCGACGAACGATGCCAATGAAGGCGTGGCGGCGTTCGTCGAGAAGCGTCGTCCCGAATATTCCGGAACTTAAGGGCACGTTTCTCGCGCGCCTTAGGCGCCGGACTATTGGGCTTGTACCTTGGCGCACACCGCGACCACCGGGCTGGTGGCCGCACGCCGCGGACAAGATACCGATCTCTCGTTGATGAGGGTCACCGCACTTCTGCTGGAGCCGCAGTACGCGGTGACCAGCACCTCATCCTGGTTACAAGCCGCGGTGCAGGCCGCGGTCTCGCAGCTTGTACGGATAACGCGCAGCGACCCCGTCGCCGCTGCCGGTGCACCGGACGGTCCGGGCGGGCCGGCGTCCCCTTTCGGACCCGGCGGGCCAGGCGGACCGGGATCGCCCTTTTCGCTCGCTGGACCGGCGACGCCGGCTTCTCCTTTTGGTCCCGGGCTGCCCTGGCCACAACCCGCCAATCCGAGGGCGAGCGCGATGAGCAGCGCAATCCGTCTCGTGTTCTTGATTCTATCCATAACGGTGCTCGATCCGGCGGCGCGACCATGTGCCGTTGCAGGCTGTGGCGCAAGGCAATCCATGCCCGACGCAGAGAGGCCCCGGCGAGGCTTTCACCGGGGCCAGCGTTCCCATGGGCTCTTGGGGGCAGTGGGGCCTTCCGGGAACGCCACAGGATTATGGTCCGGCGGGCGGTTTGGTTCCCGCGCTCGTCGACGGAATGCGCATCAACCGCATGACGCTCACCTCCCGCACGGATGGATCGCCCGCCTGAGGTGGCGTAGCGCAGCAGCTAAGGGAGTATGACGAAGGGATCAGCTCACCCCGACTGCCATGTTGGCGTCGAGCGCAACCTCTTCGAAATATGGGAAGCCCAGTCCCGCACCCAGCAGCCGGCGGCCGCGGCGCAATGCGGCTCCGGCGGTACGCGCGTCGAGCGCAGTGCGCGCAAGCGCAGGAAGCTGGCTGGGTTGCCGCATCACCGACCGCAACACCGCGATGACGTCCGCTGTGCCGTCGTGACGCAGACCGAACACCGCTGCCGGCGGGAGCAGGCTGTGAGCGGGATCGATGACCGCGCGGCAGGCGGCAAAGGGAATGCGGTGAGCGGCGGCGATCCTGGCCGCCACGTGTGATTCGGTGTCGACGGCGACGGCGCCCGTTCGCAGATGGAGCTGCCGCTTTTCCACCGGTTCCGCGATCGGAGTATCCGCTCCGATGATCTCGGCGTGCACGGCACCGGGAAGCGCCTCGAGCAGTGCCCGTGCCCATCCGCGATCGGTTGGAAAGTGCCCCTGCTGCGTCCTGACGCCGGATGCGACGACCCAATCACCCGCCGCGAGATGTGGCGCCAGTCCGCCGGCGATTCCGAAGCTAATGATTCCTGCAGCACCGTGCTTGGCCGCCGCCTCGAGCGAGGCGACGAGCTGAGAGGCATGGTTGCAGATTACCGCAACGCCCGGACCTAGGGCGATGCGTGCCTCCAGCGCAAGACAGGTGACTGCGACTACGTGCCCCCTAGTCGACATTCAACGCTCGTTCTGTTCGCGTAGCGCGGCCTGAATCGTCGGTAATCTTCCCCAGAAAGTCAAATTGGTCAACGGGCTTACCGGCCTCCGGTCCCCATGTTTCCGTCACATTTCGCGCCGGACCGACCGCCCGTTGCCAGGTCGGGATGTACAACGTCGCTGTCCGCTAAGCATCTAGCCGCATCCTTAAACGCCTCCGCCCGGCGCAACGATTGTGTCGCCGCAACTGGCATGTCCGCAGAACGGATCGGGTACGAGAAG
Organism: Xanthobacteraceae bacterium; assembly: GCA_045811545.1. GTDB lineage: Bacteria > Pseudomonadota > Alphaproteobacteria > Rhizobiales > Xanthobacteraceae > VAZQ01. The sequence continues at coordinate 7,893 of JBJMTU010000289.1, forward strand.
TCGACGATGTGACTCAACAGGCCTCACCGAGCTACAATACCGACAACGCAGGCGAGGCGCGCAAGTCCACGGCGCGCGGAGGCAGCGCTTTGCGCCTCACTTCCATTCCGGCCGATTGCGCAATGCTCGCTTGAGCCGCGCAGATGCAAGTCGTTTCCCGAGAGGAGAAAGCACATGCCTACCTGGACGCCCGATCCAAGTTTTTATCCGTCTCCGCGGCAAGCGGCGAAGGCACCGCCTGAAACACTCGCCTATGTCGCCGCCTTCGATCCGGAGCGCAAATCCCCGGACCGCTTGGCGATCGTCGATGTCGATCCGAAATCTCCGTCGTATTCCAAGATCATCGGCGACGTGGCGGCGACGGAGGTCGGCGATGAGTTCCACCATTTCGGCTGGAACGCGTGCTCGTCGTGCTTGTGCCCGAACGCGCCGCATCCGCATGTGGAGCGACGCTACCTCGTTGTGCCCGGGCTGCGCTCCTCGCGCATCTACATTCTCGATACCAAGCCCGATCCGCGTGCGCCGAAAGTCGTGAAGGTGATCGAACCGGCGGAGCTTGCCGAAAAGACCGGCTATACCCGCCCGCATACCGTCCACTGCGGACCCGGCGGCATCTATGTCGCGGCGCTGGGAAACAAGGACGGCAAAGCGCCCGGCGGCGTGTTCGTCATGGATCAGGAGAGTTTCGAGCCGCTCGGCCGCTGGGAGGTCGATCGCGGGCCGCAGCAGCTCGGCTACGACGCATGGTGGCATCTCGGCTACGACACCATGGTCACCAGCGAGTGGGGCACGCCAGATACGTTCGAGAACGGCCTCGTTCCGGAAATTCTGCTCGGCAGCAAATACGGCAGGCGCCTGCACTTCTGGGACTTCACCAAGCGCAAGCACCTGCAGGAGATCGACTTCGGTGAAGAACATCAGCTCGTGTTCGAGTTGAGGCCGGCGCATGACCCGACCAAAGCCTACGGCTTCGTCAATTGCGTGATCAGCCTGAAGGATCTCTCCTCTTCGATCTGGACCTGGTTCCGCGAGGGCAACAAGTGGGCGGTGAAGAAAATCATCTCGATCCCGGCCGAGCCGGCGAATGCGGACGACCTGCCGCCCGTGCTCAAGGGCTTCAAAGCGGTTCCGCCGCTGGTCACCGACATCGATCTGTCCATGGACGACCGCTTCCTCTACGTCGCGTGCTGGGGCACCGGCGACTTGCAGCAATATGACGTGTCGGATCCATTCAACCCGAAGCTCACCGGAAAGGTGCGGATTGGAGGGATCGTATCGCGCGCCGCTCACCCGGGTGCGAAGAACGGCAAGCTCAGTGGTGGACCGCAGATGGTGGAGGTCAGCCGCGACGGCCGGCGCGTTTATTTCACCAACTCGCTCTACGGCGCGATCGATCCGCAGTTCTATCCCGAGGGCATCGACGGCTGGATGGTCAAGCTCGACGCCAATCCCGCCGGAGGGATCGCGTTCGATCCGAAATTCTTCATCGACTGGCCGAAGGGGCACCGGCCGCATCAGGTCCGCCTGCAAGGGGGTGACTGCTCCTCGGATTCGTATTGCTATCCGTGAGACGGCCGAATCGGCAGGGACTGTCCGGCCGCGCGCGAGCACCGGCATGAGCGTACCGCCCACTGAGTTCTGGCCGTGGTTGGCGCTCGCGGGGCTGGGCCTTTTTCACGGGCTCAATCCCGCGATGGGATGGCTATTCGCGGTCGCCCTCGGCTTGCACCGCGGAAGCCAACGAATTGTGCTGCTGTCGCTCGTTCCGATCACAGTCGGGCATGCCGCGGCGGTTGCCGCGGTGCTGCTGGCCGTGCTGGCGCTTGGCCTGGTCCTCGACCACACGATCCTCTTGCGCGTGGCTGCACTCGTGCTCATCGGTTGGGCGCTGTGGCATGCGCTCTATGGCCATCGCCGTCGCCTGCGGGTCGGGATGCAAACCGGCCTCTTGGGCCTCGTGCTTTGGTCGTTTCTGATGGCGAGCGCGCATGGCGCGGGATTGATGCTGATCCCGGCGCTGGCACCGATCTGCGGCTCTGCGCCGGCGGCAAGCGGCGCGACGTTCAGCGCCCCCCTCGCGCTCGCCGCGCTCGCCGTTCATTCCGCCGTCATGCTCGCAACCATCGCAGCGGTTTCGCTGATCGTTTACAACTGGACGGGCGTCGATTTTCTGCGGCGCAGTTGGATCAATGTCGATCTGATCTGGGTCGCCGTGCTCGCCACGTGCGGCGTCGCTTTGCTGTTCGCGTAATACCCAGCTGTTTGATCTGTCATTCCGCGGCGCGGGCAAAGCCCGCGAGC
>JBJMTU010000290.1:0-7527 GCA_045811545.1 Xanthobacteraceae bacterium
CATTCCGATCTACGTGCTTAACGTCGCCTTCCCGCTGGTGCCGGCGGAGCTGCGCGAGTTCTGTGCGGGAAAACGCGCCGTGCTGGTGGTCGAGGAAGGCACTCCCGACTACGTCGAGCAGGCGGTCAATGTGGAGTTGCGCCGCGCCGACATGACGACTCGCGTGCTCGGCAAGGGCCTGCTGCCGCGGGCAGGCGAATACACCTCGGATGTGCTGCTCAACGCGCTTGCGTCCTTTCTCGCCGAGACACAGCCGGCGGGCATCGACGCCGATGCGACCGCGGCGCGCGCCAAGAGCATGCTCGCGCACAAGACCGCCGCCATGGCCGCGGTGGGCGACATCCCGGCCCGACCGCCGAATTTCTGCACGGGATGTCCGGAACGGCCGGTATTCAGCGCCATCAAACTGATGCAGCGCGAGCTCGGTCCGACCCACATCAGCGCCGATATCGGCTGCCACTCGTTTGCGACCTTCGCCCCCTTCAGCTTGGGTAACTCCATCCTCGGCTACGGCATGTCGCTCGCGAGCGCGGCGGCGGTCGCCCCCAACATGGAGCGCCGTCCGATCGCCGTCATGGGCGACGGCGGCTTCTGGCACAACGGTCTCGTCACCGGCGTCGCCTCGAACCTCTTCAACAAGGGCGATGGCGTGCTGATCGTGATGAAGAATGGCTACGCTTCCGCCACCGGCCAGCAGTATCTGCCGTCGAGTGCTGCAAACCGCCTCGGGGCGTCGACCGGCATGAGCATCGAGCAGACCTTGCGCTCGTTCGGCGTGAAATGGCTACGCACCGTGCACAGCTACAGCGTCGCCAAGATGACGAAGACGCTCACGGCGGCGATGCGCAGCGCGGAGCGTGGGCTCAAGGTGATCATCGCTGACGGCGAGTGCCAACTTGCCCGCCAGCGCCGCGTGCGCGCGGAAGAAGCCGACAGGCTCAAGCGCGGCAAGCGGGTGGTCAAAGTCCGGTTCGGCGTCGACGACGAAATCTGCACCGGCGACCATTCCTGCATCCGCCTCTCCGGCTGCCCTTCCCTCACGGTTAAACCCAATCCCGATCCGCTGCGCAGCGACCCGGTGGCGACCGTCATCGAGAGCTGCGTCGGCTGTGGGCTGTGCGGCGAGGTGGCGCATGCCGCGGTGCTTTGCCCCTCGTTCTATCGCGCCGAAGTGATCCGCAATCCGAACTGGTGGGATCGTGCGCTCCACCGCGGACGGCAAAGGATCATCGGCGCGTTCACGGCGAGCCGCGCCGAGGCGCGGGCATGAGCGGCCCACGGCCGATCAGCATTCTTATCGCCGCGCTCGGCGGCGAGGGCGGCGGCGTGCTCACGGACTGGATCGTCGCCGCGGCCGCCGAGCTCGGCTTTCCGGTGCAATCGACCTCGATTCCCGGCGTCGCCCAGCGCACCGGCGCGACCACCTATTACATCGAGATCGTACCGGTGCCGGCGCACGAACTTCCCGCGCGCCCGGTGCTGGCGCTCGCTCCGGGCGTGGGCGATGTCGACATCGTGCTGGCGAGCGAGCTGTTGGAAGCGGGCCGCACCATCGCCTCGGGCTTCGTGACGCCCGACCGCACGCTGATGATCGCCTCGACCGGGCGCTCCTACTTGGTGGTCGAGAAAATGGCGATGGCCGACGGCCGCTACGACAGCGCGCGCCTGACCAAAGCGATCGAGACGCATGCACAAAGCCACATTCTCTTCGACATGGATGCGCTGGCCAAGCAAAGCGGCGCGGTGGTCAATGCAGTCATGCTCGGGTCTGTCGCCGGCTGCGGCCGCCTGCCGATCCCGGCTGACGCTTTCGAGCGCGCGATCTGCGCCGACGGGAAGGCGGTGGATGCCAATCTCAGGGGCTTTCGCGCCGGGCTCGATGCCACGGTGAAGACACATGTCCCGCGCGCCGATGACAAGACGCACCGGCGCCCGGCCGCTGACGCGCTCGCCGAACTCGAGCGCGGGATCGTCGTGCCGCCAGCGGCGCGCGATGTCGTGGTCGTCGGCGTGCGCAGGCTCGCCGCATACCAGGACGTCGCCTATGCGCAGCTTTATCTCGATCGCCTGGAGCCGATCCGCGCCGCGGACGCGCGCGCGCAAGCGGGCGGCCGGCTCGTGCGCGAGACCGCACGGCACCTCGCCCTGCGGATGTCCTACGAGGATGTGATCCGCGTGGCGCAGGCCAAGATCGATCCGGCGCGGCTCGAGCGCATTTGCGCGGAGCTGGGTGTTAAGCCCGACGAGCCGTTCACGGTGACCGAGTTCCTCAAGCCCGGCATCGAGGAGCTGTGCTCGCTGCTTCCACCCGCGCTCGCCAAGCGCGTTCTTGCGGCTGCCGAGCGGCGCGGCCTGGCCGAGCGCCTGCATTGGGGCATGGAGGTCAACACCACGTCGATTTCGGGCTTTCTGCGGTTTTGGCTGCTGGCCAAGCTGTGCCGTTGGCGTCCCAAATCCTACCGCTTCCAAGAAGAGCAACGCGCGATCGACGCGTGGCTCAGCCTCATCGTCGAGGCGGCACGGCTTTCCGCCGATCTCGCGTTCGAAATCGCCGAATGCGCGCGGCTGATCAAGGGCTACGGCGATACACTAAAGCGCGGCAGCGCCAATTATCGCAGCATCGAGGCGCGCATCATCCGGCCGATTTTGACCGGATGCATCCCGCTCGCCCGTGGTCTCGACGCCATCGCCAGCGCGCGCGCCGCGGCGCTTGCCGATCCCGAGGGCGAAGCGCTCGCGCGCTGCCTTGCCGAGGTCGAGGCGCAAGCCGCCGCGCGCATCGCGGCCGAGTAGGCCCGGCAGGCATGATGGACTCTCGCCGTTCGAGTGGCTAATACCAACGGCGTTGACGCTGATCTATCCACGCCGTCATGGCCGGGCTTGTCCCGGCCATCCACGTCTTTGCTGCATCAACCAACGAAGACGTGGATGCCCGGCACAAGGTTTACACTCGGGCCGGCCGGAGGCCGGACTCGTGTGCCGGGGTGACGAAAGAGAAAAGCCGGAGGACCGCCGATGCGGATCGATGCGTATACGCACTTCTTTCCCAAAAAATTCTTCGACAAGATGCAAGAGGTCGCCGGCGACTACAAGGACATGGGCAAGCGCGTGCGTTCCTTGCCGGCGCTGTTCGACCTCGACCATCGCAAGAAGATGGTCGACGGTTTCAAGGACTACCAGCAGATCCTGTCGTACCCGCAGCCGCCGGTGGAGACCTTCGCCAAGGGGCCGGCGCAGATCGACGAACTCATCCGTCTCATCAACGACGGCTTCGCCGAGTTGTGCGCCAAGGAACGCGACCATTTTCCGGGCTGGGTGGCGCAAATATCGCTCGATGCGCCCGACGCCGGCGTGCGCGAGGCGGAACGCACGATCAAGGACCTCGGTGCCCTCGGCGTGCAGATTTATACCAATGTCGCCGGCAAACCGCTCGACCGGCCGCAATATCTGCCGTTCTGGAAAAAGATGAACGAGCTCGGCAAGCCGATCTGGATACATCCGGCACGCGGCGCCAACATGCCGGACTACATCGACGAGAAAAAATCGCTCTACGAAATCTGGTGGACGTTCGGCTGGTCATACGAGACGGCGACCGCCATGGCGCGCCTGGTGTTCTCCAAGATCATGGACAACCATCCCAATCTCAAGATCATCACGCACCACTTCGGCGGCATCGTGCCGATGCTGGAGGGACGCATCGGCCCGGGTTGGGACGTGCTGGGATCGCGCACCAGCGATGAGGATTACGTCTCGCTGCGCAAAAGCCTCAAGAAGCGCCCGCTCGATTATTTCAAGCAGGACTTCTACGCCGACACGGCGGTGTTCGGCGGCAAGCCCGCGACCAAATGCGGTCTGGAATTTTTCCCGTTGGAGAAGGTCGTGTTCGCCTCCGACTGTCCGTTCGATCCGGAAGGCGGCACGATGTATCCGCGCCTCACGCTCGAGATCCTCGATTCCCTCAATATTCCCAAGGCCGACCGCGAGAAGATCGATTATAAGAATTTGGAAGCGATCACCGGCGTGAAGCTGGTGCACTAGCATCAACCGATCGGGGCGGGCAGCGAGGGAGCGCCATGAACCTTTCCCGCCGTCATTTTCTGCATGTCGCCGCCGCGGCCGGCACGGTTTCCGTCGCGCCGGGCCGCGTGAGCGCGCAGGCCTATCCGGCGCGGCCGCTGCGCTGGGTGGTCGGATTTCCGCCCGGCGGCGGAGCCGACATCGTGTCGCGGATCATGGCGCCGTGGCTGGCGGAGCGACTCGGCCAGCCCGTGGTGATCGAGAACAAGCCGGGCGCCAGCGCCAACATCTCGGTCCAGACCGTGGTCAACTCGCCGCCCGACGGCTACACGCTGCTGTTCGTTCCGGCCTCAGCCGCGGTCAACGTGACGCTGTTCGACAATCTTTCCTTCAACCTGCTGCGCGACATCGCGCCGGTCTCCGGGCTGATCGATTTTCCGCTGGTGCTGGTCGCGAATCCGGCGGTGCCGGCAAAGACGGTCGCCGAACTCATCGCCTATGCCAAGGCCAATCCGGGCAAGATCAGCATCGGCTCGTTCGGCACCGGCTCGACGTCGCACGTCGCCGGCGAGCTGTTCAAGATGATGGCCGGCGTCAATATGATCCACGTGCCATATCGCGGCGGGGCGCCGATGGTCGCCGACCTCATCGGCGGGCAGGTGCAGGTGGCGATCGACGTGCTGACCGGCTCGCTCGCGCACATCCGCTCAGGCTCGCTGCGCGCATTGGGCATGGGCGGCAAGAGCCGCTCCGAGGTGCTGCCGGACGTGCCGACCATCGGCGAGACGGTGGCGGGCTACGAGGCGAACTCCTGGTGCGGCGTGGGCGTGCCGCGCGGCACGCCGCCCGAGATCATCGGGCGGCTCAACCGCGAGATTAACGCCGGGCTGGTCAACCCGACCATCAAGGCACGGCTCGCCGACGTCGCCACTACGCCCATATTGTTCGCCCCGGCCGAGTTCGGCGGCTACATGGCGGCCGAGGTCGAGAAGTGGGGCAAGGTGATCAGGGCGGCAGGCATCAGGCCGGAGTGATTGGATGTGTCCCGGGCGGAGCGCAGCAACGCAGATAAGCTTACGCAATCTGCGTACACTTGATTGCGTTGTGGTGCGCTGCAGACACCGACCTCGGGTTTACCCGAGATCGGCGCTTAAATGTGCGCAAGTCGGATAAGCCCGACTTGCGTGGACCGTTACGGTCTTTTGCGGTCCCGGATCAGCAGCGCACCGCTCCACTTTGTTTCGCGCTGCGCCGCATCCGGGACACATTGCCTAAGCGGGTGTATCACATCTGCTGTGGCTATCTCCCGCCGCGCCCCATGAATCTCCCCGCGCCATCTGCTAGCGTCGCGACGCCATGGATGCCGCGCGCCCGATTATTCCGTCCGGCTTCGAATCCGCATCGCCCGGCGATGCCGCCCCGCGCGCCACCCCGGTGATGGAGCAGTATATCGAGATCAAAGCCGCCAATCCGGATTGTCTCCTGTTCTACCGGATGGGCGATTTCTACGAATTGTTCTTCGAGGATGCCGAGATCGCCGCGCGCGCGCTCGGCATCGTGCTCACCAAACGCGGCAAGCATCTCGGCCGGGACATCCCGATGTGCGGCGTGCCGATCCATCGCGCCGACGAGTATCTCAACCGCCTGATCGCGCTCGGCCATCGCGTTGCGGTATGCGAGCAGCTCGAGGACCCCGCCGAGGCGAAGAAGCGCGGCGGCAAGAGCGTGGTGCGCCGCGACGTCATCCGCGTGGTCACGCCCGGCACGCTCACCGAGGACACGCTGCTCGACGCCAAGCGCAATAACTATCTGCTCGCGATCGCCCGCGCGCGCGCATCGGTGGGCGAGGAGAGCCGGTTCGCACTCGCCTGGATCGATATTTCCACCGGCGAGTTCCGGATCGCCGAATGCGACCGCTCGGGGCTTGGCGCCGAGATCGCCAGGCTCGAGCCGGGCGAGATCGTCGTGTCGGACGCACTGTACAGCGACAGCGCGCTTGCTCCTTATCTGCGCTCACTACCGGCGGTGACGCCGCTTCCCCGCGACGTGTTCGATGGGGCAACCGCCGAGCGCCGGCTCGCGGCTTATTTCGGCCTCGCCACGACGGAAAGCTTCGGCGCGCTTTCGCGGCTCGAGCTCACCGCCGCCGCCGCCTGCATCAGCTATATCGAGCGCACGCAGCTCGGCGGACGCCCGCCGCTCTCGCCGCCGGTGCGCGAGGCGCCAGGGGCGACGCTTGCGATCGACCAAGCAACACGCAGCAATCTCGAGCTCGTGCGCACGCTCGCGGGCGAGCGCCGCGGATCGCTGCTCGCCGCCATCGACCGCACCGTGACGGGAGCGGGCTCGCGCCTTCTCGCCCAGCGCCTCGCCGCTCCGCTGACCGACCCCGCGGCGATCGGCGCCCGGCACGATGCGGTCGAATTTTTCGTGACCGACATGGCGGCGCGCGCCGAGGTGCGCGAGCGCCTCAAGGCGGCACCCGATCTCGCCCGTGCCCTGGCGCGGCTCGTTGTCGCGCGCGGCGGCCCCCGCGACCTTGCCGCCATCCGCGACGGCATCACCGCTGCCGCCGAGCTTGCGGCCGGCCTGGAGAAGCGCAGCGACCTCGCCGCCGAGCTCGCGCAAGCGGCGCAAGCGCTGCGCCGGCTCGATCCTGCGCTCGCGGGCGAGCTTGACGCGGCGCTGGCCGATGAGCTTCCCCACCTCAAGCGTGACGGCGGCTTCGTGCGCGCAGGCTACAGCGCTGCCCTCGATGAGGCGCGTGCGCTGCGCGATGAATCCCGCCGCGTGATCGCGGCGCTGCAGGTGCGCTACGCCGATTTGACCTCCGTGCGCGCGCTCAAGATCCGCCACAACAACGTGCTCGGCTATTTCGTCGAGGTCGCCGCGCAGCATGGCGAGAAAATGATGGCGGCGCCGCTCAACGCAACCTTCATTCATCGCCAGACGCTTGCGGGGCAAGTACGCTTCACCACCACCGAACTCGGCGAGCTCGAAGCCAAGATCGCGAGCGCCGCCGATCGCGCGCTCGGGATCGAGCTCGAGACGTTCGACAGGCTGGCCGCCGCCGTGACGGCGGCGGCCGCCAAGATCAAGGAGGCGGCCGAGGCGCTGGCCGTGCTCGATGTCGCGGCGGCCTTGGCGCAATTGGCGGTCGAGCGCCATTACGTGCGGCCGCAGATCGACGCCTCGCTCGATTTCGTCATCGAGGGCGGACGGCATCCGGTCGTGGAACAGGCGCTCACCGGGGATGGCGGTCCGTTCGTAGCCAACGACTGCGACCTCTCTCCGCCGGAGTCGGCCGCCAGCGGCCGCATCTATGTCGTCACCGGCCCGAACATGGCCGGCAAATCGACCTATCTGCGCCAGAACGCGCTGATTGCGATCCTCGCGCAAATGGGCAGCTTCGTGCCCGCGCGGCGCGCCGAAATCGGCGCAGTCGATCGCCTGTTCTCGCGCGTCGGAGCGGCCGACGACATCGCGCGTGGGCGCTCGACCTTCATGGTC
>JBJMTU010000291.1:0-8524 GCA_045811545.1 Xanthobacteraceae bacterium
CGCACGGGAACGGCACGGCCTTTACCGCTCTGGCGCCTTTGGAGCAGCCCGTATTGGCTGTCCATCGATCCAATACTCGGGAGTGGAATTGCCCCCAGGCCCGAATAGCTGGCCACCTAACATTCCATCCAGTTGTTCGGTTCCGCCCACACCGTTAACCGGATCAGCGTTTCAGCGCAGTGTCACCTGTTTGCCACATACCGCCCGATAAGCTGCTCGTCTGCCTCTACGATTTGCCAATGCATAGCTCGCCAAGGCCTAGTGACCGGAGGTCACGAGAGTTTGGATTAGAGCGGCCGATAATCTTCCTTATCGACAATCACGGCTCAGCGTCGAGCGGGCCGCGTTGGCGAGGATTGCGGCGCGCAAAACAGATGGCGGCGCGCCCTGCGCCTCGGCCGCGCCGAGGATCCAGGCCCGACGGCAAGCACATCATCACGGCATCTGGGGACACGACGGCGCGGCTGTGGGGCGCCGGGACTGGCAATCTCTTGTTGGCACTTTTGAGACAAAGCGGACATGTAGTGGCGGGACTCGAATGACCGGGTTTGACCCCATCGGTCATACAGCGAACTCATTCGATCGTGGTGTCGGCGCGCGCGAGGACGGTTGCGTGGCGCGCATCATCGGCCAGTGGTCGCATGGCGGTCGCTGATCGACAGTGCGCATGAATCCGGCACACGCGCTGTTGAGCCGAAGCCGTCCTAGCTAGGCTGCGTATGCCTAATCCTGCCCGTCGTCACGTCTGCTTCGGCGGGACCCTCACGATTTCCATCGGCACGGGATAGTAACGATACCCATCGCCTTGCTTGGCAACATAGCCGTAGCCCGGCCACGGGAAGTGGTAGGCGTGCAGCGGCATCTTCTGCGACGCCAGCATATCGAGCACCTTCAGCCGGGAGGCTACTGCTTGTTTTGGGTCCGTATCGTAGACAAACTCGGTCCGTGGCGTCTCGGTGAGAAGGATCTGGTGGTGCGTCGTGTCGCCGGTGAAGGCTAGCGTCTTGTTCTCCGACTTGATGATGAAAATGGTGTGCCCCACCGTGTGACCGGGAGCCGCCATAGCCTGCACGCCTGGAACGACGTCCTTGCCATCCTCAACCCATTTGATGCGCTCCCTGTAAGGTAAGAGATTCTGCCGCGCATGCACGATGAAGGCTTTCAGGTCGCCTGAGAGTTTGCTTTCGTCTGTCCAAAAGTCGTAATCAGCCTTCGAGATCCAAATCGTGGCGTTCGGGAAATAGCGCCTGCCCCTTGCATCAGCGAGGCCGCCGACATGGTCAATGTGACCATGCGTGCAGACAATGTCGTCGATTGAGGCAGGACTGATCTTTGCCTCGTTGAGGCTGCTTAGGAGACGACCGGTCGTAGGGCCGAACGCCTTCGAAGTGCCCATGCCACTGTCGAACATGATGAGCCTGCTGCCCGTATTCAGGAGCAACACGTTCTGCTCGAGGACAAGATTGTCAGTCGGCAGGAAGTTGTTGGCGAGCGCCTTGGCCAGTTCCTCCTTGGTCGGGCCTTTCAGCGTAGCGGATGGCTCTCCCAATGGCAGCGGCCCGTCGGAGACCACGGTTGCTTGAAACTTGCCGACCATGAAGCGATAGAAATAGGGGACTTGGCCGCTGACTATTGGGGCACGGGCCTCGCCGGTTGGAATGCGAAAGCCAGCGGCCGCTCCAAGTCCGATGGCCGTGGCGCCAAGAAGCACAGTGCGTCTGGGGATCGTCGTGTGGGACATATGCATTTTCTCCCTCGCCGCGGACGGCGGTTGGGACGTGCTCAAGGATCGGCTCAATAGTCTCAAAGCCGATCGCCATCGCGCGACGGCTGCGCTCGAGACCGCCAAGTCTCATATTGCCCCTCAAATCCGCATTGATCCCGCGCTCATTGAGCGGTTCGGCCGCAGTATGCGCGAGAAGTTTACCACCGGCTCGGTGCCGTTTCGAAAGGCCTACTTGCAGTCGCTCATCGACATCGTCGAGGTGGATGATCACCGGATTCGCATCAAAGGCAGCAAGGATGTGCTTGAGCGCGCCGTCCTTGCGGGACGGGCGGCCGGTGAACCTGGTTCGCAGATGAGTACTGGGTGGCGCGCCCGAAGAGATTCGAACTCCTGACCGGCGCTCCGTCTGCCCCTCCCCCTCACAAGCGGGTCGGCCGGAACGTTAAGTAGTATGGCATAATAATTTCAGCTTAAGATTGCATTTGGCAAAACGAACCCACGCGCGGAATAGCAAACCTAATTGCGACTAACTAACCGGAGGGAACGGGAAATCTCCCGCAGCCCGCATTCATCTCCTAAAGCATCAAATCTTTATTCTCAAGCCCGAACATCACCCCGCCCCAGCTGCTGCCGACATAGTCGTATTGATTGGAAATATGCTGCCGTCCGGCCATGAGATCCGCCAAAATTCCGCCGAACGGCAGATCGTCGGAGAGCCCAGCGGCGCCGGTGGCCTTGAAGATGCGCGCGGCGAGCAGCGTGCAGCGCTCGGTGACCTCGGTCGACTGGAATTTGTAGCGCAGACGCTCTTCGAGCGCCGGCATCTCGCCGGCTCGCGCGTAAGTATGCAAGTTCCGCAGGTTGCGATGGAGCGTATTCGTCATCTCGTCGATCGCCGCGGCGGTCTCGGCGCAGAGGAGCTGAACGAACGGATTTTCCGCCGATCGTCCGCCCGCACGCGTGACGCGAGCCTTGCCGTAGTCCATGAACACGTTGAGCATGCCTTGCAGCGCGCCGAGCGCAGCGGTCGATATCCCGCGCACGAAAATCTGCCCGAACGGCAATCGGTAAAGGCTCGACGTGTTGAGCGCCTGGCCCGGACCCTTGAGCTGAAAATTGTCGAGCATGCTTTGCGAGCGATAGGCCGGGACGAAGGCATCCTCCACGATGATGTCCCAGCTGCCGGTGGCCTGCAGGCCGGACACTTCCCAGGTATCGACGCTGGTATAGTCCGTGCGCGGCAACAGAAAGATGCGCCCCTCGGGCGCTCCGCCGTCACCGCTTGCGACCATCGCGCCGAGCAGCGCCCAGTCGCAATGGACGCAGCAACTCGCATAGCGCCAGCGGCCGCTCAGGCGATAGCCGCCGTCGACGGCCGCCGCCTTGCCCGCGGGCATCAGAGAGGAGCAGATCAGAACGGATGGATCCTCGCCCCAAACCTCTTGCGCCGCGCGGTCCTCGAGCAGCGCCATGAACCAGGGGTGCACGCCGGACACCCCGTATATCCACGCGGTCGACATGTCGCCTTCGCCGAGCGCAAGCTCGACGTCGTAAAAGGTGTGCAGGTCCATCTCGTAGCCGCCCCAACGCTTGGGCTGCAGCACGCGGAAAAATCCGGCGCGCTGCATGTCGGCGATGGTCTCATCCGGGATGCGGCGCCGCCGTCTGGCTTCGCGCGAGCGCTGGGCCAGCGTCGGAATCAATGCGCGGGCGCGGGCAACGATGTCCGCGGGCTCCGGCGTGGCGGCTACAGTGTGTCGCGCCGACTCCATCTCGCAGAGCGATCGGCGCGTGTGCTACTCGGCCGCCGCCAGATTGCTGCGGACGTTGCGCGCGAGACAGCCGATCAGCATGTCGGTCGACATGATGTCGCCGAACATGAGGTAGAATGCGCACAGCGACGCGTTGTGGTCCTCGTCGGTCACGGCGGCATTCCCGTCGGTGACCATGATCGTCTTGAAGTTGAGCATCATGGCGTCGCGCGCGGTCGACTCGCAGCACACGTTGGTCACGGTGCCGGTGACGAGAATCGTGTCGAGGCCGCGCTGGCGCAGGATTTCGGCGAGATTCGACGAGCCCTGAATGAAGGCGCTGAACCGATTTTTTTCGACGATGAGATCCTCCGCGCGCACGTCGAGCGTGGCCCACAGCTCATGTCCTTTGCTGCCCGGCTTGAGCGCTTGCGCGCGCTTTGCGGCGTTTTGCGGCGTCGCCATTTCGAAATAGGTCGACCAGCTCTGCAGCGCCTCCTCCGGGCATGCGGTCCTGATCCAGATCACGGTTCCGCCAGTCTCGCGCACCGCGCGCGCGAGACGATTGATGTTGGGCACGATCTTTTCCGCCATGGGGCAGAGCGCATGCGCCACCTCCGGCAGCATGAAGGCATTCTGCATGTCGACCACGACGAGGGCGGTCTTGGCCGGATCGAGATTTTCGTAGATGTACTCGCGGCCGCGCCGCGCGATGACACGATCAACGACCGATTGGGGGATGGACAGCGTATGCATCGGAGGCTCCGCTCGTGGGGACTTGTGCTGAGATTATCATGCCGGCTCTAGCGCGGGGCAACCGTGCCGCCGGCCGGCGAAGGCATCGGTGATGAAGGCATGGGCGAGCGCATAGCCGTTCCGGGTGGCGGGCTCATCGTAGACCGCGACGCCCGGGTTGTTGGCCTGCGGGTCGGTGAAGGCATGGCATATGTCGCCGAACGTGAGCAGCGCCCAGCACGCCCCCGCCTCCGTCATCTCCGCCTCGAACGCGTCCCGCTCGGCCTTGGGCGCGACCGGGTCGGCGGCGCCGTGCACGGCGAGCACCGCCGCCTTGATGTCGCCGCGCTTGGCGGGTTGCGGCGTCGTCAGCGTCCCATGCATGGACACGACCGCCTGCACATCGGCCCCGATGCGAGCGAGATCGAGAACATTGAGCCCGCCGAAACAGTAGCCTATGGCCGCCCGCCGGCTGATGTCGCCGATGGCGCGCCGGTCGGCCTCCCGCGTCAGCGTGTCGAGGGCGGCGGCGATGCGCCGGCGCATTCCCGCCCCATCCGACATAAACGGCCGCAGAAATTCCATGGGGTTCTCGGTTCCGACCGGTCCGTTGCCTTCGCCGAACATATCCGCGACGAAGACGACATAACCTTCGTGCGCCAGCATCTGGCCGGTTTCGATCGCCGGCTTGATGACGCCGCGCCAATTGGGCGCCATCAGCAACAGCGGCCGCGGCGCCTTGACGCCTTCATCCCATACCAGCGCACCGCGACAACTCTGGCCGGACACCGAATAGAAGATACTTTCGACGGCCATCGGTTCTCCCTCCGTTGTCATCCGCAATCTGACTCAAGGCTCATGTCCTCCCCGCGAAAGCAGGGACGCACAAGCTCTGCAATATGGGTTCCCGCTCTGACGGCAGATAAAGTCATGCTGATGGTTCGCTCACGGCAGACCTGCGGCCGGCCGCAGGAAGGCGAAGTCGCAGCCCTCGTCCGCACCCAGAATCTCCTGGGCATAGAGCTTGGCATAACCCCGCGCGGGTTGCATCGGCGCGGGCTTCAGCATGGCCGCGCGCGCTTTCAATTCGCCATCTTCGACCAGGAGATCGATGCGGCGCTGCTTGACCGAGAGGCGGATACGGTCGCCGCTGCGCACGAGACCGAGCGGGCCGCCGGAGGCCGCATCCGGCGTGACATGCAGCACGATGGTGCCATAGGCCGTACCGCTCATGCGCGCATCGGAAATGCGGATCATGTCCTTGACCCCGCGCTGCGCGAGCTTCTTCGGGATCGGCAGATAGCCGGCCTCGGGCATGCATTCGCGGGCATGGGGGCCGGCGTTCTGCAGCACGAGCACATCCTGCGGCTTCACGTCGAGCGCGGGGTCGTCGATGCGCGCGGCAAGGTCGGCGAGCGAGGAGAAGACAACCGCTCTGCCCTCGTGCTCGAACAGTTTTGCATCAGCGGCCGAGCGCTTGAGGATGGCGCCTTTGGGGGCGAGATTTCCGAACAAGGCAACCAGCCCTCCGTTAGGCTCGAAAGGCTTTTCGCCTTCGGCGATGATCGAGCGGTCGACGTAAGCATCGCACGCAAGCCGCTCGCCGAGCGTTTCGCCGGTCACCGTCATGCAATCGAGATGGAGCAGCGGCTTGAGCTCGCGCAGAAGCGCGCCCATCCCGCCCGCGGCGAAAAAATCTTCCATATAGCCGTTGCCCACGGGCTTGAGATTGACCAGCACCGGGGTCGAATCCGAGAGCCGATTGAGATCATCGAGCGAAACCTTCACGCCCGCACGCCCGGCGATCGCGGTGAGGTGGATCACCGCGTTGGTCGAGCCGCCGAGCGCGAGCAGAGCACGCAGGGCATTCTCGACCGACTTGGCGTTGACGATGCGCTCCGGGGTGCGCTCCGAGCCGATCAACCGCACGGCCGCGGCGCCGGTCGCTTCCGCCGCGCGCAAGCGATCGGCGTGCACCGCCGGAATCGCAGCGCTGCCCGGCAAAATAAGGCCAAGTGCTTCGGCAATGCAGGCCATGGTGGAGGCGGTGCCCATCACCGCGCAGGTGCCGGCGGTGACGGCGAGCTGGCCTTCGACCTGCGAGATCTCCGCTTCGGCAACCTCGCCGGCCCGGTAGCGCGCCCAAAAGCGCCGGCAATCGGTGCAGGCGCCGAGCCGCTCACCACGGTGACGGCCGGTCATCATCGGGCCTGCCACCAGCATGACCGCCGGCCGGCCCGCGGATACCGCGCCCATGAGCTGGGCCGGGACGGTCTTGTCGCACCCGCCCATGAGCACGACCGCATCCATCGGCTGCGCCCGGATCATTTCCTCGGTATCGATCGACATCAGGTTGCGGTATTTCAGACTCGTCGGGCTGAGAAACACCTCGCCGAGCGAGATGGTGGGAAAGGCGATCGGCAGCGCGCCGGCCGCGAGCACCCCGCGCTTGACCGCATCCAGCAATTCCGGGAAGTGACGGTGACAATTATTGAAGCCCGACGGCGTATAGGCGATGCCCACGACGGGTTTGCTCAGCAGCGCTCGCGAGTAGCCCATGGACTGCGCGAAGGAGCGCCGCAAGTAGAGCGAGAAGTCGCGGTCGCCGTAATTGGTAAGACCGTGCTCCAGCCCGTGTGTGTGTTCGCTCACTCCATACCTCGCCCGGCACCCCGCTTGGCCCGCCGGCCATGGCGGCAATACGCAACAGTTTATAGCAATCCGCATCAATTTCTGACTGATCCATTCGGGCTGCGGGCGAATTATCGCCTCGACAAGCGCCCTGGAACGCCTCTAATTTGGGAGGGTTCCAAAAAGGCCCGCCTGCCGGGGGATACAGCGATCCATGAATTACGACGCGTATTTTGCAGACGCCCTCGCCCGGCTCAGGGACGAACGCCGCTACCGTGTCTTTGCCGATCTCGAACGGCTTGCCGGCCGCTTTCCGCGCGCGATCTGGCACTCCCCGCAAGGACCGCGCGACGTGATCGTGTGGTGCTCCAACGACTATCTCGGCATGGGCCAGCATCCCAAAGTGATCGGGGCGATGGTCGAAACCGCGACCCGCATGGGCACGGGTGCCGGCGGCACGCGCAACATCGCCGGCACCAATCATCCGCTGGTCGATCTCGAGCGCGAGCTCGCCGATCTCCATCGCAAGGAGGCGGCCCTCGTCTTCACTTCGGGTTACGTGTCCAACGAAACCGGCATCTCGACTATCGCCAAGCTGATGTCGAACTGCCTCATCCTCTCCGATGCGTTGAACCACAATTCGATGATCGAGGGGGTGCGGCAATCGAAATGCGAGAAGCGGATCTTCCGCCACAACGACATGGCGCATCTCGAGGAACTGTTGCGATCGGCCGATCCGGACCGGCCCAAGCTGATCGTCTTCGAGACGCTTTACTCGATGGACGGCGATGTGGCACCGATCAACCGCATCGGCGACCTCGCCGAGCGCTATCGCGCCATGACTTATGCCGACGAGGTGCACGCGGTGGGCATGTACGGGCCGCGCGGCGGCGGACAGGCGGAGCACCAAGGGGCAATGGGGCGCATCGATGTGATCGAGGGCACGCTGGCCAAGGCCTTCGGCTGTCTCGGCGGCTATATCGCCGCGAGCGCGGCGCTCTGTGACGCGGTGCGCAGCTATGCGCCGGGCTTCATCTTCACCACCGCGCTTCCGCCACCGATCTGCGCCGCGGCCGCAGCCGCGATTCGCCACCTCAAGACCTCGAGTTTCGAGCGGGAGCGCCATCAGGACCGCGCCGGGCGCGTCAAGGCAGTACTCAACGCGGCCGGCCTGCCCGTGATGCCGAACGACACCCACATCGTCCCGGTGTTCGTGGGCGATCCCGAGAAATGCAAGCAGGCAACCGATCTCCTGCTCGCGGACCACGGCATCTACATTCAGCCGATCAACTATCCGACCGTGCCGAAGGGGACGGAGCGGCTGCGCATCACGCCTTCGCCTTACCATGAGGACGCATTGATTGATGCGCTGGCCGAGGCGCTGCTGGAGGTGTGGGAGCGGCTCGCGCTGCCGCTCAGGGAGCGGGCGCTCGCCGCCGAGTGATCCAACGCCGCCGGCTCGCAAACGCCAGTCAGCGAGCTCGCGTCCGGGCCGGCATATGCCGGCCCAATGATTCAGGGCACACCCTCACGGGCGGCCTATATTCTCGCTCGGCCCCTCGTGCAGTAGAATGGCGCACGGCGCGCTTGGCGCCCACGGACCGCCATTATGCTGCAAGGCTGGATCGTTATCGCCGTTGCGCTCGGCTACATTGGCCTGCTGTTCGTGGTCGCAAGCTAC
>JBJMTU010000292.1:0-6992 GCA_045811545.1 Xanthobacteraceae bacterium
CAAGCTCGTCGAGCTGGTGATGCTGATGGGCAACTATGCCAGCACCGCGGCGCTGCTCATTGCCGTCGACATGCAGTTGCATGCGGGACAAAAGCCGCTGCTGCCGATGCCATAGCCCGTATTCTGTCCGCAACAGCAGCTCGGTTGTCATCGTCCGCGAAAGCGGACGATCCAGTAATCACCGGACTGGATGACAGGCACTGGCTCGGCTTGATCGCCCCAACACGGGTTACTGGATGCCCGCGTTCGCGGGCATGACAACGGAGAGAGTCCTAAAGTCAGCGCTTAGCGCGGATTGGCGACGATCTCGCGGAAATATTTGCTCCATTTCGCGCTGTCATCGAGCGCTTTGGCGGGATCGAGAATATGCAAGTCAGCACCTTCCGGCAGCGACTTTGCATTCGCCCGCGCCGGAGAGAAGTCGCGATCGCGCAAGATGTCCTGCGCGTCCGTGAGCATGAAGTCGAAGAACAGAATTGCGGCGTGCGGGCGCGCGGCGCGGCGAGGTACACCGATCCCCTCGAAGCGCGCCACGCCGGGCGAGAGCACCAGCCAGTCGATCGGCGCGCCGCTCTTGCGCAGCTGCTCGGCCTTGTAGGCGTAGGTCGTGAGTGCGAACGGAACTTCTCCACTGACCACGAGGTTGGCCAGCAAGGTATGGCCCTTGCGTATGGACAACCCGTTGGCGGCGACGATCTCGCGAAACAGCGCAAGTCCCTTGTCCTCGCCTAGCGCGGTCACCACGCCGCCGAACCAGTCGCTGTCCTCGGCTTCGACGCCGAGCTTGCCCTTCCAGCGGCGGTCGACCAGATCGGCATAGCCTTTCGGCAGCTCGTCCTTTTTGATCAGGCGCGTGTTGTAGGTGGCGACGAAAATGTTCAACCGTGTGCCTACCCACTCGCGATGCGGCAGGATTGCCGCGGAAAGAAGCTCGGACAGCGCGGGCGTTTTGATTTCCTGGAACAGGCGCTCTCGGCGCATCGATTCCATCGCGAGCGCGCCGGTCTCGATCACGTCCGCCTCGAAGCGCCCGCCGCGGGCCTCCGTCACCGCGCGCTGCACGATATTTTCCGAGCTGCCGCGCCAGAGCCGGACCTTGACGCCGTACTTCTTCTCGAATGCGGCAATGATGGCGCCCATGTCGTCCATGGCCGCCGAGCTGTAAACCGCGACCGAACCCTCCTTCTTCGCTCCCGCGACGAGCTTCTCCATGCGATCCGCGCCGGCATAGGACGCCTCTGCTGTCGGGTGAGTGATCTGCGCCGCCGCGGACATACTGAGCGCCCACGCGGCCAAGAGCGCGAGCACGATGGCGAGTATGACCGCGAGCAACGGGGCGAGCAGCTGCATCAACCCCATCGGCTTTAGTTTCGGGATGCTCACGGGCGCCGCTCCGATCGTCCCCTGCGCGCGTTGGCGGACGTCGGTAGTGAAGACCGGCGCGGGGGCGACTGCAAGCCGCTTGCCGATGCAGAGGGCGCGCGGACCGGCCGTTCGAACGCGGTGCCTTCTCGTCGCAGACGCCCGTTTGTCAGCTGGCCGGGCGGGCGGGTGGTGGTATCATCGCCGAAAAATCTAGGGAGGGACCACATGAAAACAACGGTCCGCCGGCTTCTCTTTTCCGCGGCGCTCGTGCTTGCGGCTTTAAGCCTTGCGCAGAACGCCGCAGCGCAATCGGCGAGCGAGTATCCGACCCGCGCCGTCAAGGTGATTGTGCCGTTTTCGCCTGCAGGGCCGACCGACGTGGTTGCGCGTATCATCGCGCAGAAACTGTCGGAAAGCCTGGGCAAGCAGTTCTACGTGGAAAACATCGCCCACGCCGGCGGCAACACCGGAATGGCAGCCGCGGCGAAGGCTCCGCCGGACGGCTATACCATCCTCGTCCACGGCAGCAATTTCATCGTCAATCCGAGCCTCTATGCGAGCATCCCGTTCGATCCGTATCGGGATTTCGCGCCGGTGACCTTGGCCGGCACGATGCCCAACGTCATCGTGGTGCATCCCTCCGTGCCCGCGCGGAACGTCAACGAGCTGATCGTGCTGGTGAAGGCCAATCCCGGCAAATACAACTACGCCCATCCCAGCACCGGCACGACGCCGCATCTTTCCGGTGAGCTGTTCAAACTCACGTTCGGGCTCGATCTGGTGACGGTGCCTTTCAACGGCGCGGGACCAGCCGTGCAGTCGGTGGTCGCCGGCCACACCCCGATCGCGTTTCTCGCGCTGCCTCCGGTTGCGTCGCAGATCAAGTCGGGAAACCTGCGCGCGCTCGTAGTGCTGGCCAAGAAACGCTCGGACGTGATCCCTGACGTGCCGACAATGGAGGAATCGGGAATCTCGGGCCAAGAGTCGGATGCGCTCACCGGCGTGGTCGTACCGGCGGGCACCCCGCGGGAGATCATCAACCTCTTGTATCGCGAGATCGCGAAGGCGTTTGCGCAGCCGGACGTGAAGGAGCGCCTGGCAACGCTCGGCTTCCAACCGGTCGCCAATACGCCCGAGGATTATGCCGCGTATATCAGGACGGAAATCCCGAAATGGGGCAAGGTCATCAAAACCGCGAGCATCCGGGTTGAGTGAACGGCAGCCGCTATCCGGTGATGGGGCGGCCCGACGAAATGTTACCATGGTCATGAAATCTGGGAGAGACGTGATGGGCAAGCGTGATCGATTGCTGGCCGCTCTTGCAGGCCTCGTCATTGCATGGACGCTCGTCGGCGCGCCTGCCAACGCCGACGACAAGTATCCGTCCAAACCGGTTCGCATCATCGTGTCCTTCTCCGCGGGCGGACCGACCGACACGGTGGCGCGCGTCATGGGCGCGAAGATGGGAGACCTGCTGGGGCAGCAGTTCGTGGTGGAGAACAGGGTCGGCGCGGGCGGCAATATCGGCGCCGATCAGGTCGCGAAATCGCCGCCTGACGGCTACACGTTGTTGATGGCGACCGTATCGACGCACGCCATCAATCCGGGCCTCTACAAG
Source organism: Xanthobacteraceae bacterium (assembly GCA_045811545.1). Taxonomy (GTDB): domain Bacteria; phylum Pseudomonadota; class Alphaproteobacteria; order Rhizobiales; family Xanthobacteraceae; genus VAZQ01. Next base: position 2,984 of record JBJMTU010000292.1, read on the forward strand.
AATATGCCTTATGATCCGGTGCGCGACTTCGCGCCGGTGGCCCAGATCGGCGTGACGCCGACGCTGCTCGGCGTGCACCCATCGCTGCCCGCGACCGACGTCAAAAGCCTGGTCGCGCTCGTCAAGGACAATCCCGGAAAATACACCTATGGCTCGTCCGGCCTCGGCTCGATCCTTCATCTCTGTGGCGAGCAATTCAAGGCGCTCGCCGGCGGCATCAACATCGTGCATGTGCCGTATCGCGGCTCTGCGCCGATGATGTCGGATTTGGTTGGCGGCCAGATTTCAATGGCGTTCGACGCCACGCCCACCGCGCTGCCGCAGGCACAATCGGGGGCGATCCGAGCGATCGGCGCGGGCATGGCCACGCGCATGCGCGCGATGCCGGAGCTGCCGACGTTGCAGGAGCAAGGATTGAAGGGTTTCGAGTGCTATACCTGGAACGCCATCCTCGCCCCGGCAGGCACCCCGCAACCGATCCTCGATCGGCTCAGCGAGGCGATCAACAAGGCGCTTGCCGATCCCGCGGTGTCCCGTCGCCTGGAAGAAGCCGGCATCGATCCGACGCCGGGCAGCGACCCGAAGAAGGCGGCCGCGTTCATGAAGGCGGAGCTGGCGAAATGGGCGCCGATCATCAAGGCCTCGGGCGCGCACATCGATTGAGAAGGCCATGAACATCCATCCGAGCGGGAAGGCATTGGGTGCGACGATCGAGGGGATCGACCTCGCCCAATCGCTTTCGGACAGCGACTTCAAGCAGACCCTTCGCGCGCTGGGCGAGCACGGTGTGCTGTGCTTTCCCGAGCAGCGGCTGGCGACGGAAGATTTCGCCCGCTTCGGGCGCCTATTCGGCGAGTTGGAGATCAACGTCGCCAATCAATTCCACGAGCCCGACTTTCCCGAAGTGATGGTGCTGTCCAACATGACGGAAGGCGGCAAACCGATCGGGCTCGGCGATGCCGGACAGGGCTGGCATACCGACATGTCCTACAGCAAGGAGGTCGCGCTCGCGAACGTGCTTTACGCCATCAAGGTCCCCATGCGCGACGGCCGGCCGCTCGGCGACACCCAGTTCCGCAACATGCACGCGGCCTATGACGATCTGCCCGCTGAAATCAAAACGCGGCTCAAGGGGCGCACGGCGACCCATGACTTCGCCAAATTCTGGGATATGATGCGCACGCGCCCTGACTCGCGGCGCGCGCCGCTCACGCCGGAGCAGCGCGCCAAGAAGCCGCCGGTGTCGCAGCCGATCTTTCGCACGCACCCGATCACCGGCCGCACGGTCCTTTACTGCAATCCGGGCTATGCCACGCGCATCGATGGAATGCCGGAAGCGGAAAGCGCCGAGCTGCTGCGCTTTCTGTTCCAGCACCAGGAGCAGAAGAAATATTTCTACGCTCACCAATGGGCGCAAGGCGACGTGTTGATGTGGGACAATATCGGCACGGTGCACAATGCCGCCGCCGATTACGCGCCGCACGAGCCGCGCTACATGCGCCGCCTGCAGGTCATGGCGACCAAGGACTACGCGCGCCTGGCGGCGTGAAGACAAGAAAGCGTGCGGGCAGCCACGGCGTCGGTAGACGACTACGGCCTAGCGCATGTTCGTTTTTTCTTGAAGCACCTTAGCGCCGCATACTCGGTCGGTTCCCCTCCCCCTTGTGGGGAGGGGTTGGGGGTGGGGGTCCCCAGCGGATCACCGCACGACCCCCACCCCGGCGCTTCGCGCCGACCCTCCTCACAGGGTAGGACCGAGTTCGCGGCTCGCATTGAGTGCACTCCACACCAACGCGCTCTAAACCGCCGCGATCACTCCGCCGCACCCCGCGCGTTGTTCGGCCTCGTTCGCGGCAGATCCTTGATCTGCGGCAGAACATCTCTGGCGAAACGGGTCATGCTGGCGACCGTGCGCTTGTGATCGAGGAAGCCCGCCTGCTGCATCATCAAGAGGTGGTCGAACCCGCCGACCAGATCGTAGAAGCGGCGGATCTGCTGCGCCACCTGGTCCGGCGTGCCGTACATCACCACGCCCTTCTCGCGCTGGAAGTCGAGGCCCTTGATGCGGATCTCCTCGGTGCGGCCGGAAAAAGCACCTTGCAGCGCTTTGACGTTGAGCTCGACCGGGACGTAGCCGGGCGGATTGCGGAACTGCGGCTCCGTCTTCGCCCTCATGTACCAGATGAGCTCGCGCGCGCCCGCCTCGGCGTCCTCCTCCGAGTCGCCGGTATAAACCAGCGGCATGAAGGCGGTGCCGCCGCCGCCCGGCAGGCCCTGATCGAGATAGGCGCTGCGGTAGGCATCGAACAGCTCGCGCACCGTTTCATAGGGCTGCAGAAAGGTCGCGAACACGTAGCCGCGCCCGGCGGCTTTCTTGATCGATTCGAGATCGCTCGAGCCGGTGATCCAGATCGGCGGATGCGGTGATTGATAGGGCCGCGGCCATAGATTGATCATCCGCCGCCGCGTGAAGCGGCCTTCGAAGATGAACGGCCCCTCATGGCTCGTCCACGCTTTCACCGCGAGATCGATCCCTTCCCACAGCCGCTCCACGGTTTGCGTCGGATTGGTGTTGGCCGCGAAAATTTCGAACGGCACGCCGCGCACGAAGCCCACGTCGAGCCGGCCGCGGCAGATGCAGTCGATCATGGCCATCTCTTCGGCGATCCGCAGCGGATCGCCGCGGTTCGCCACCGGATTGCCGAGGATGCAGATGCGGCCCGTCTTGGTTTGCCGCGCCAGGATCGCCGCCGAAACCGGCGCAGCCACGTCGATGCAAGTGGCGGTCTGGTGGTGCTCGTTGAGCATATGGTTGAAGCCGAGCTCGTCGGCGATGATGTACTCGTCGAGATACCGGTTGTAGAGATCGGCGCCGATCTTCGGGTCGAAGTGCTTGCTGGGCAGGCTTACCCGGATCGAGCTCAGCGTCTCGAACGGCGGCAGATGCGGGTACGGCATCTCGGTAAAGTGCCAGACGTTCATTCCCGCTCCTCCTTGAGCTTATGCTTGAAGCACGTCAGCGACGCGTACTCGGTGCGCTTCCCTCCCCCTTGTGGGGAGGGGTTGGGGGTGGGGGTCGTAGTGTGAGGCGCGGCTCGTGCATCACCACACGACCCCCACCCCGCCCGCCTGCGCTGCGCTGCGGCGGGCGACCCTCCCCACAAGGGGGGGTAAGGACCGAGTTCGTCGCTTGCACTGATTTCCACCTCTACACGCGCTCCAAGCATCGACCTTGCCGCTATTCGAGAAAGCCGCGCACGAGCCGTATGAACTCGTCGGGCTGCTCCAAATGCGGATAATGCCCGGCCTTGCCGATGACGGAAAATTCGGCGCCCGGAATCATTCGGCTGTACGCCCTGCCATAGTCGGGCGAGACGATGCCGTCGTTTGCGCCCCAAACAAAAAGGGTCGGCACGCGCACCCGATGCAGCCGCCGCGCCAGCTTGGGGTTGTGCATGCAGGGATCCCAGCAAAAGCGGGCAAACGATTCGTTGTTGCGGGCGATGATGGCAAGTTCGCGCTCGGGCATGGCCGTGAAATCGCGCTTGCCCTTTTCTCCGTCGAACCACTTGAGCTTGACGACCCGCTCGGGGTGGATGTTCCACACATCCTCGATGTCGCGATCCATGGGCCCGCCGATCTTGACGCCATAAGGGTCGACGAGGACCAGCTTGGAAAAGACGCCGTCGTCCTTGGTGGCCATTTCCAGCGCCAGCCATCCGCCGAACGAAAAGCCGATCGCCGGCAGCTTGCCGACATTCAAGCGCTCCATGAGATCGAGATAGATATAGCTGATGTCGTCGGGCGACTCGATCCAGTCCGGCCGTTCCGACCTGCCGAAGCCGGGCGGCGAAGGGATGATCAGCTCGTGCTCGCGGGCAAGCTCGGCGAGCACCGGCGCCTCGAGCTCGAGCGCCTCCTCGCCATAGAGCACCAGCAATGGGCGCCCGTGGCCGCGCCGCTCGACCTCGAGCTCCACTCCGCTCACGCGCACCAGGCTCGAATTCCG
>JBJMTU010000293.1:0-5140 GCA_045811545.1 Xanthobacteraceae bacterium
ATAGGACCCGCCCCGGGTAGCCGAACCAGCTAATTTCGCCATAGGGTTCGCTCCCCCGATCGGCCCCAACAAACGCGCGAGGACATAGGGCTAGGAGGAAGCAAGAAAAAAGAAAAAAGAACAAGTCGCAGTGGCATCGCTGAACTTGCCCTTTGTTCCGCGCCGGACATAGCGCTTATCGCCCTTCTGCGGCTCAATGAGTTCTCGCGGCATTGCGATCTCCGTGGACTTGATCGTTCAACCGCAATATTCGGGCACGTGTTCCACGGTAAGTCCCGGCCGTCGCCAGCCTCAACAATCTCAGTCCTCAGCTCTCAGTTCGGACGGCCGCTGACAAAGCGAAAAATAGGATTAAGCAGGCGTTAGGCGAAATTGGTTGCGACGTGTTCATCGAAACGGACCGATAACTCTACGTCCTACGGCTTGAGCTTGGCGACATCTCACTTCAGGAAGTGATGGCAAGCCCCCATTTTGGATTTCGTGTTGCACTGTTGCAGGCGTGTTGCTGCAACATGCAACAGGCATCAACCGGCCAGGATCGACCGCCGATTTCTTCACGCCGGAGCGCCCGCGGTTGAGGAGTCAGGCAGCCGGCGCCCTGGCCGATTCAACGATGCAGGGTTGCCCCAAGGACCTACGGGTCACTGCGTGTTAGGCTGAACGTGCGGGAAACCGGCTGCACGGGTGGGGGAGAAACCCTTTGTCAGACGTGAAACGCCGCGAGTTCATCACGCTACTCGGCGGCGGGCTGCTGGCCGGCGATGCTCTGCTCGCTACCGCGGCTTTCGCCCAAACCATCGGCCGTTGGACCATCGGCACCCCAATGCCCTCGGCCCGTACCGAGGTGGCGGTGGCCGAAGTAGGCGGGAAAATCTACGTTGTCGGCGGCTTCGGCGGCGAGCGCGAACTCGAAATCTATGATTCGGCGGCTGACCGCTGGAGCCGCGGTGCCGCAATTCCGCGCGCGCTGCATCACGCGGCGGCGGTGGGCTTAAAGGACAAGCTCTACGTCATCGGCGGGTTCGTCGAGGGCTGGACGCCAACCGACGACGTGCACGAGTATGACCCGGCGAGCGACCGCTGGCAGCAGCTCGCCGCCCTGCCCACGCCGCGCGGCGCGCTGGCTGCCGCCGTGCTCGATGGCAAGATCCACACAGTCGGGGGCATCGGCTGGCGCGGCCGCAACACTCCAGCGCACGAGGTCTACGATCCCGCCACCAATCGGTGGACCGCGCTCGCCTATGTCCCGACGGCGCGACAGGGGCTTGGCGCAGCGGCGGTCGCGGGCAGGATTTACGTCATCTCGGGCGGGCCGACGCCCGGTGCCTCAGCGTCGGCAGCTAATGAGATTTTCGTACCGTGAGGCAAGTCTCGCTCTGTCCGGCTGCTTCGTTTTGCCGAGCAGACAATCATGCGAACGATCGTTCGTGTCGCAATCGCGCTGGCCGGGATGTCGTTGACCAGTACCTTCGCCGATGCCGCTACACAAATACAGTTGACCGCAAGAGGCTCGCACGCGCCGCGATGGAAAAGGTGAAAACAGGAACAGCGAGTGTCAAACCTGACGAGAGGTTTGACAAAAATCGAAATTTCTTGAGAAATCAAAGGGCGAATCTGAAGGTGGCTCCCCGGGCCGGATTCGAACCAGCGACCAACCGGTTAACAGCCGGTTGCTCTACCGCTGAGCTACCGGGGAACACACGCGCGACCGCCGCTTCTAACAAACGCGGTGGCCGCTTGCAAAGCGTGAAAAATCGGTGCCGACGGGCATCGCTCGCGAAGCAGCGCCCGGGCGGCGCGGCTCTCACTCTCATGCGCGCGCCGAACTCGCGGTCGCGTCGGCAACAGCGGCGCTGTCCGAAGGCCCAAGCTCGGCCACGCAGCGGGCAAGATCGCGCAGATGCAGCCGCAGCTGGTCGAGCGCAAAGCCGAGGGCGAAGATGCGCTCGGCAGCCTCGTCCGCCAACGTTCGGGTGAAGCCTTCGCGGCGTAGCGCCGCGAACTCCGCGTCATAGCAGTCGAGCGCCGCTTCGATCCGATCGAGCGCGGGCGCCGCCTGCCGCCCCGAGAGCGCGGCCGCGCTCGCGCGGAAATAATCCGCTACGCATTCGCTCACGCGCGCGAGGCACGGTGCCAGCCGAGGCAGGAACGTCTCGGGCAGGGGAGCCATGGCGGCACGCCCCACGATGATGATGTCATGGCGCAGCCGCAGCAGGGTGCGCAACAGCGGCCGCTGGTCGGGCTCGGCGGAAAGCCGCGTGATCCGCTCGTGCGACGCCTCGGCTGCGACCTTGTCGAACCGCGCAAAGGCTTCGCCGATCCTGTTCTGCATCTCGGCCTGCGCCGGCGGATCCATTTTCCCGGTGAAGCCCGCGAACAGCTCGGGCACGAACCCCGCCATCAGGCGGAGCATCTGCGTCGCCGCTTCGATGGCCAGATCATGCGCGCGCGCCGGGAGCACTGTCAGCGATACGATGAGCCCCACCACGCATCCGACGGCGACTTCAATGACCCGCTCGAAGGCCGCCGCGATCGGACCGGTGTGGGTGATGCTAGGTCCGAAGAAGACCATGACCGCGGTGAACGGCGCGGCGCTGAAGCGCGGATAGAGCGCGGCGAGCAGAACCGCCGGCGCGAGCGCCAGCGCCAGCGCCGCCGATACCGCGAGCTGGTTTTCGTGGGGAACGAGCGCCCCGATCGCGCCGGCGTAGACGGCGCCGCCGAGCGTGCTGGTCAAATAGTCCATCGACGCCTTCAGCGAGCGGCCGACGTTGATTTGCGTCAGGATCACGGCGGTCAGCACCGCCCACAGCGCAATGGGCAGATGCAGCACCTGCGCCGCCGCCAAGGTGAGCACCCCGGCGGTTGTGCTCCTGATGCACAGCCGCAGCTCCGCGCTGTGCGTGCTGCTCCAGCTGCGCAGCCGGCCCCAATCCGTTGCCAAGCGGCTCATGCCAAGCTCCCAGGTGATTGCGTCCGCATGCTCGAAGCGAGCGGGGAGGGTAGCCCGGATGAGCGAAGCGACATCCGGGTTCCTGCCCTCATATGGAATGACAGTAACCCGGATTTAGCTTCGTTCATCCGGGCTAGGACATACCAGCCGATTTCGTCCCGTGCTAAGCTTGCCTAATGGAGCGCCGACGGTTTTTGCAGCTCTTGGCGGGGGCGGCCGCGCTGACCGCTACCCCGGGCGGCGCATGGGCGCAGGCTTGGCCGACGCGGCCGGTTCGCATCATCGTGCCGTTCCAGCCCGGCGGCTCGACCGACATTTTTGCCCGGCTTGCCGCGCACAAGCTCACCGAGCATTTCGGCAAGCAGTTCTATATCGAGAACATCGCAGGCGCGACCGGCAATGTCGGCACTGCTCAGGCGGCGCGTGCGGCGCCCGACGGCTACACCGCGCTCATTGCGTTCAGCTCCTACGTCGTCAACCCCACGCTTTTTGCCAAATTGTCGTTCGACCCCGACAAGGACCTCGCGCCCGTCACGCTGGCGGTCTCCGCGACCAACGTGATCACGGTGCATCCGTCGGTGCCGGCGGGCAATCTCAAAGAGCTCGTCGCGCTCATCAAAGCCAGTCCCGGAAAATACAGCTACGCGTCGGGTGGCGTGGGGACGCAGGCCCATCTGCTGGGCGAAATGCTGCGCCTCTCGCTTGGTCTCGACATCGTGCATGTTCCTTTCAATGGCGCAGCACCGGCGGTTGCCTCGACGGTCGCCGGCCACACCCCGATCGCCTGGAGCACAATCGCCTCGGCCGGACAGGCGCTCGAATCCCGGCAATTGCGCCCGCTCGCGGTGACGAGCAAGAGGCGCTCGCAGCTTCTCTCCGATGTACAGACAACCGCCGAGGCCGGTTATCCGGAGATTGAAGGCGACAGCTGGGTCGGGCTCTTGGTGCCGGCCGGAACGCCGCGCGAGATCATCGATGCGCTGCATCGCGAGATCGCGAGGATCATCGCGCTTCCGGACGTGAAGGAGCGCTTGCCCGCGCTCGGCTTCGAAGCCGTCGGCAGCACGCCCGAGGAATTCGCCGCCCGCATCAAGGCCGAGACCGAGATCTGGGGGAAGGTCATCCGCGCGGCGAACATCAAGCCGGAATAAAGCGCTGGCGCGCGCTCACACCTGAGAGAGTCCAACGGGATCCCGCTGGACTGCAGTCCCTAAAGTTAGGCTTGAAGAAATCTTGCTCCGCCGCGTCCGGCCCACCGTGGGCTCGCGCATCGCATCAAAGGTGCCAGTCGATTCCGTCGTAACTCCGAAGCCAGGCCGACGCGGGGTCGCCGGACGCCGCATGGTGCGGGTCGAGCGAGAAGGGCACCGGGCTAGCCCGGTCCTGGTGAGGGGCCTCGTGGCGTGCCAACACGAAGCGGACGTCGCCGCCGCCGCCATCGCTGCCGGGGTCGGCGGGGCCCGCGCCGGAGACGCCCGCGTTCCAGCCGAGCACATCCATGACCTGGATGTCCGTCGCCGACACCGCGTTGATCAGCCCGGTGAAGCTGAAAGCGAGGAAAGAGTCGGCTTTCACGCTCTGCGCCCAATCGCCAAAGTCGCCGTCCGGATGGGTGTTGAATTCGTAGCCCTTCGTGACGCCGCCATCCGGCGAGAAATAGCCAGCGATCGTGCCCTCGAATGTGCGCTCGACCGTGCCCTCGCCTGTGCGGCCGACCGTGCCCCCGGCTGCCGCCGTATACTTGAAGAGATCCAAAGGAAAATAGCCGTTCGGCGGCCCAAACTGGGCGGTGTTGCCGATGGCGTTCAATTCCCGCCCCATCACTTCCGATAATTCGTGCGCGACGGTGCCGTAAAAGTCGTACTGGCCGGCGGCGATTCCGTCGCTGCGGTCGAAGTCGAAAGGCTGGTTGCTCGCAAACGTCACGGTGCCGTCGGAAGCGGTGCTGGCGCCGGCGAGGCCGAGCGCCTTCGCCTGCGCGGTGGTCATGTAATAGGCATGCATAGCGGAGATGGGATCGGCGGCCGGCAGACTGGCGACGGCGACCCCGTCGAGGGCGGAGGTCGAATCTTGCGCCAGGGCTGCCGTTATCTGCGAGTAGCTGTAGGAATTGAGTTCGTAGGTGCTGCGGCCCAGCCCGTCGTCACTGAGCGGCAGGAACTCGACGGTGATGTTGACCGTGACCGG
>JBJMTU010000294.1:0-23349 GCA_045811545.1 Xanthobacteraceae bacterium
GCTCAACCCATCCTACCTACTCATCATGAAAATTCTGGCGATCGCGGACATTCACAACAATGTGGCCTGCGTGCGCAAGCTACGCGCGCAGGAAGCAAACGACTACGACGCGATCGCGATCGCGGGCGACATCGGCACCCACGGAGCAGCCGAAATCTTCGCGACGCTCGGGACCTTCAAGTGTCCCATCGTGTACGTGCACGGCAACTGGGACCGGATGCCGGAGGATGCGAAATTCGGTGCCCGCGCGCACCTCGTCCATCTCCAGGTGGTGAAGGTCGCCGGCCTCGCATTCGCCGGCTATTCCTTCCGCGGTTCGCCGCCGCAGCGGCTCGGCCACGATTCAGCCGGGTACGCAGAGAAATGCCGCTCGCTGCTGCGCGCCGCCATCCGCAAGTCCGGCGTCGACCTGCAACGATGCGTTTTGATCACGCACGAGCGCGCCAGGCATCTCGATCGCGACTTTCCAAATCTCCTGCTGCACATCTACGGGCACGTGCACACGTTCGAGGTTCGACAACGCGGCGCGACCACCTACGTGAACGCATCCGCGCTCGATCGCATGCTGCCCGTCGCGGGAAAGCGCAGCGGCAAGCAATTGCGCTACGTGAACGCCGGCAACTACGCGGTCATCGACGTCGGCAGGAACGGCAAGGTCTTGGTGGAGTGCAGACTGTTGCAACGAAATTATCAGGAATGGAACGTCGTCGGACCACCGGCATCGAACGGACCGCTGGGCAAGGATCTCATCCCCGAGGATGCGGTGTTTGGGAATCAGCTCGATGTCGCGACGCAAAGGGTCCGTCGGCGCGGCCATTGATGGGTTTCACCGCCGCTCAATCCGAGCGCTAGTTCACGCCCTCGACCGCGTAGGAGCGCACCGATTTGGCGGCCTTATCGAGGATCGGCAACGTCTTGAGATACGCCTCGGAGATACGCCAGGCGGTCAGCTTGTCGATGTTGTCCCATTTGGTGATCAAGAGACGCTTTGGCGCCGCGCCTTCGATCCGTTCGATGTTCGTGCTGCGCACGAGGTAGACGCCGCCCGAGGCTTTGACCGTTTCGTCGGCTTTCGGGACCCACTGCTTGCTGAAGACGTCTTCATTGGCCACGTCGATTTCGACGATGTGATACGCTACCGGCGGCTTGGCTTGCGCATGAATGGCTTGAACGGTGAGGCCGCCAATAGCGCAGCCGGCGAGCGCGGCCACCACCGCCGTGGTATATATTTTCATGCGATCGATCCTCGTCGTGGGAGCTAGAAGCGGCCCGAATTGAGCCCAAAGCGCATTTAGGTGCCTCTTTGAGCGCCATGACGAAAATCCGGGACCCCGTCGTGGGCTTAGTCTAGCGGTAGCGCATCGCGCGTTGTAAGGCGAGACAGAACGGACTCCATCAGGGCTACCGGTGCCTCGTCAGTTGGCCGACGCCTTGCGTGGTGCGGTCGGGCTCGCCTCGACCATTTTGTCGAACTCGTCGTTGTCGACGACCTGCGACCACATCGGATAGACGAAGTTGACCATTTGCTCGGCCATCCCATCGAAGAAGCCGACCATGCCCTCGCGCAAGGCGTAGACGTGGAAGCCGAGATCATAGGCCGACAACACCGTTGCGTAGACGCACACGTCGCTGGTGAAGCCGGCGACCGCCACGTTCTTGATGCCTTTCGAACGGAGGATCTCGCTCAAGCCGGTTCCGCCGAAGCCGCTCGCTTGGCTACGCGGCGGCAGAAACAAATCACGATCTCCGGCTGCCGGCTTCAGCGGCTCGTAATAGGCGGCTTCCTTGGAGCCGATCTTCCAGGCGCCGCGGCCGATCTGGCCGCGGTGAAACATGCCGGGATTGGTCGGATCGAGCTCGCGATAGTCCGAGGTGTAGCCCTCGGTAATATGGACGACCAGAACACCCTTGGCGCGCGCCTTGCGGACGAGCTCGACGGTACGGTCGAGCATGCGCGTCTTCTCGTAATGTTGCGCGAACTTGCCGTACCACGCTCCGTCCGGCGAGACGAAATTGGCCTGGAAGTCGACCAGCAGGATGGCAGTCTCTTCCGCCTTGATGCTCTTCGCAGGCGGCGGCACCGGCTCCGCCTGCGCTTGCGCGAGAAAAGTCAGCAGCGCGACCACAGATGCGGCGATCTGGAAGACATGTCTCATAGGGATCCTCCCGAGGGTTATAAAAGTCGCTAGCGCGGCTGCTCCTGCGCGGCTGGCGAGGAAGAGTGGACGCGCCACTCCCGAGATGATGTCTCGTGAGCGCAGCTTCCAATCATAGCTCGCAAGGATAGATGCCGGAACCTACGAAAGGACGCGGACAGGAGCTCGGTGCAGACAGTCGTTCAATTGCGAAATTCCTTGATCTGCGGCTTTGCGCCCCATTCGCAGAATCCCTTCGGGTCGAAGGGAAGCTGGCGCTCGCGATAAAGCAGCTCGTCGGCGATCTCGCGCACGCCCGAGGAATATTCGAAAACCATTCCATCCGGTCCCTCGAAATAGAGGAATCGCGCCGAGGATGTGGGATGTCGTCCCGGCCCGAACACCATGGGTACTCGGCGTTCGGACAGGAAATAAAACGAGCGCATCACGTCATCGCCTGTGGCGACCTGATGATTGATGTGCTGGATGCCCGCTCGGTCCGTCGGAAACAGTGCGATCGTGTGATGGACCTCGTCGATGCGCAGCAGCGCCGCGTCGCCGATGCGGTCACTCACCCGGGCGTTGCACACTTGGGTCCAGAATGCCTCATCGCGCGCCGCGTCGGTGGTGCAAAGCCCGATATGGCTGAAGCCGGTGATTCCGGCGTCCCGTTCTCCGTGATAGCGCCGGTTGCTGGTGGCAGGCCGCCAAACGAGCTCGATCTTGTTGCCGGTCGGATCCTCGAAACCGATAAAGCTTCGCACGTGGCGCAGTTCGGCTTCCTCCGCCGACCCCAAGCGGACGCGATGACCGAGCTTTTCGAGCTCCGCAGCCGCGGCGTCCAGATCGGCGCGATCGAAAACCTCGAATGCGACAGTCTGATCGGCCGGAGAGCCGGCGAAATAGCACAGCGTGTGTTCCCGCTGGTCGGACTTGAGATAGACGGCGTTTTTCGATCGGTGCGCGATTTCGAGGCCCAGATAGTCCGTTGCGAAAGCCGTTGCGCCATCGAGATCCGCGGTGCCGAGACGGACGTAGCAGACGTCTTGCAGCTTGATCATGGCGCAGACCTCTTGTTCCGATCGTCGCAGGTCAACGGCTTCGCCCGTTCGCGGCGTCGTTGTACTCGGCGATCTTGCATTCGCTTCCCCAACCACACAGTCCCGTGGGGCCGGCGAGAAACTGTCGCGGCCGATGCCTTTCCCCGTCGATCAGCGAAGCCTCCGTAACGAAACTGAAGTGTACGTCGTTCGGCCCGGCGAATGTCAGAAACAGTTGCTCGGAGGCAGGACGGCGTCCTGGCCCGTGCAGGACTGCGACTTGCAGGTCGCGCAGAACGTAAAAATTCCGCATCAACAGGTTGACGTCCTCGACCGCGTATTCGACGCAGAGAATGCCGGGCTTCCTGGCCGGGAACAGGACGATCCTGTGATGGGCATGGTCAAAGCGCAGATAAGTTGCGTCGCCCGCCCAGTCGCTGATTTGCGCGCCGAGAACACCGGACCAGATCGACACATCTTTCTCGACATCGATGGAACGCAGTATCACGCCAGCCAGACCTTTGATTCCCGCATCCCGGCTGGGAAAGTAACGCCAGCCCGAATTGAGCGGCCGCACCACCAGCTCGATCCGGTTGCCGCTGAAGTCGGCGAAGGAGATCATGTCCTTGACCTTGCGCACGGCGCAATCCTCTGCCGATCCTCGGCCGGCGGAGAGGCCGAGCCGCCGCAAGCCTTCAAGCGCGGCGTCGAGATCACCCGAATGGCGCACTTCCAAACCGACCGACTGCACTGCGTGGTCCCCGCCCGCAAAGGCAAGCGTGTAATCTCGAAAATCGGAGCGGAAGGTCGCCAACTCCCGCGTCCGGTCGATCGGCTCGAGTCCAAGCACGCGCTGAGCGAAATCCGCGGCATGGCCGAGATCACTGGCAACAAGGCGGACGTAGCGCAGCTGCTCAAGTGCGACCATCAGGCGCTCATGCGCTGCATCGGCTGGGCGATCAACCGACTCAGAATAGGCCCTGCGGCTGCAGCCCTAGTTGTTGCGTCCCATAGAGTGCTGACAGGGTGTCCCAATCGATGCTGGTATGCAGCGCCGCGGCGTTGGCGTCGCGCCAGAAACGCTGTACACGATTCTTCTCATCGATCGCTGCTGCACCGACTTTGAAGAAGATCTCGTTGACAACCTCGGCCGAGGTCCGCGCGGCAAAACCGTGATTGCGACGGATGCGCACGCGCTGTTCGATGTCGAGCGTGCCGCCGGCGCGCACGATTTCCTGTCCCTCCCGTAGACTGGTGACCATGAGGGTTTGCGCAGCATCGATGCGTGCCGCAGCTTGGCCGATCAGGCTCTGGATAAGCGGCGACTCGGCGACCTTCTCGAAAACGCCGGGTCGGGCCATGCGTTTGGCATTGCGGGCGGTCTCGGTGAAGGCGTCGAGCGCGCCCTGCGCCATCCCGACGATCGGCGAGACGAGCGCGGTGGGCCCAAAGGTTGGAAAGCCAATGCGAGCCTGATGATTCCCCGGCACCTCGAGTCCCGGCACCTTTCCGGAAAAGACTGCGCCGACTGGCAGCACGCGATGCTTCGGAACGAAGACAGGATCGAAAATCGCGACGGTCTTCGATCCGGTCCCCTCGAGCCCGCTCACGTTCCAGCTGTCATGATCGACCACCACGTCGCTGACCGGGACCAGGCACCAGGCCAATGTCGGTGGCGTTCCTTTGCCGGGAATCAGCACGGCGAGTATGAGCCAGGCGGCGCTGTCGACGCCGCTGGCATAAGGCCAGCTGCCGGAAATCTTGTATCCGCCATCGACCTCTTCCGCCTTTGGCGACGGCGTATAAGAAACGGCGAGCAGGTTGTCCGGATAGTCCCAGACCTCCTGCTGTGCCTCGAGTGGAAAGAAGGCTGTCTTCCAGCCAAAACAGACGGCCAGCGTCCCACACCAACCTGTGCTCCCGCAAGCCCGCCCAAGTTCGAAGCCGATCTGTGCAAGCTCTGCGGGGCCGTATTCGTAGCCGCCGAAGCGCTTGGGCTGCATTGTGCGGAAAACACCCGTGTCGCGCAGCGCTTCCATGGTTTCGGCGGGCACTCGTTTGGCCTTTTCGGCTGCAAGGGCCCGCGCCTCGATCTCCGAACGAAGCTCGCGCACTCGGCCAAGGATCGTGGCAAATTCCGGCCGCGTCGCTGCCGTGACGTTAGCGGCGGGGCGCGTGGCTTCCATCTGCATGACATCCTCCCTGATCGCCGTAACGGTCGTTACGGGCTTTGCACTACGGATTCCCAGCCGCTAACGCGCTTCTGGGGGCTTTCTGTTCGGGCGCTCAATAAGCGGCCCTTAGGCTCCATCCCGAGCGGATAACCTCCCAAGTCTTGAGTTCGCCGGTGCAGTTCAGTGCGTCAGTTCGCGTAGACCGGTGCGACGTCGAAATAGATGCGAAGGGATTTCACCAGGTCACCGCGTCGCTCCAGCACGGTGACCGCAGGAATGCTGACGGACTTGCCGTCTTTGCGCAGGTACTCGACATGCGCTTCCAGAAACGTGAGCCCGTTGCTTTCCGCGACGTTGACAAAGTGGTGTTTGATCCCGTTGATCGTGGACCAAAAGTAAGCGATGCCGTCCTTGGCAGCTTGTCGGCCATGCATGGCGGGGTTGTTGCCAACCACGACTTCGACGTCGGGCGCCAAGCCCGCGGCGAACTCGTCCAACCGCATCGCATCGATGTTCGCATACAAGTCGGAGAACCAGCGTTTCACGGCCTGCTCCCTAATGGGCGGGCTGCGGTTCGCTCACCATCTTACGAATGGCTGCAAGCGTGGCGTCGACGGCCTTGAGATAGTCGCGCTCCATCACCTCCCGGAATTCGTGCTCCTTGGCGCTGTCTGAGGGCGCATCCACCAGCTGGAGCGCGAAGCTGAATCGCAAGCGCAGATCGTCGCCGTCGCCGAGGATTTCGTTGACGATGAAGCCGTCCGCATTCCCCGACAGACGAAGGAACACGACCTTTTCCTCCGGATAGAAGGTAATCCGCTCTCTTGCGTCCTCGCCGCGGAACACGATGTCGCGGACCAATCCGTTGGCGGTGCGCTCGATCACATCGCACTTCGCCATGCCGGGAACGAAGGGCAATGCGTTGTCCGCCTTCATCATCAGGCCTTTCCAAATCTCGCTTCTGCTGAGCTTCGGATGGCCCGGGGCGTTCGCGGCAATCTCTTTGGATACGTAAATCATGCTGCCTTCTCCTCGACTGTGCCGTCACGTCTCTGCCCTGCCAAAAGCTAGCGCCGATCGGATGGATCGCATTGCGACCTAGCCTATGAGTTGGCAGAGCGTCTCTATTTGTGACTGGAGCGGATTGGAAAACTCGTCGGCCGGCAGGCCGGTGTAGTGGCCGTCGACATAGATCAGCGGGTCGACCTCGCCATGAATACCGACCGAGGTGACGCGCCCGAGAAAAATCGTATGTGAGCCGTAGTCGAAGCGATCTTGTTTGGCGCAGACAATGCTGGCCTGCGCGTCGGGAAGAACCGGTACGCCATTTTCCTCTTCCCAGGCAGCCGAGTGGAAACGATCCTCGCCGCGGACCTTGCCGCCGCACCCCATCGAAATCTGCACCTGGTCGCGGTGCAGAATGTTGATCGCAAAGTTGTCGGCACGGCTGACGGCCGCGTGAAATGAACTCGAGCGATTCACGCAGACGATCATCGAGGGTGGCTGCATGCTCATGGCATTGACCGCGGTCGCGGTCATTGCGTGCCGCGCCTCGCCATCCCGGCAGGTCACGACGGCGACGGCGCTCGCGAGCCTGCGCAACGCCAGCTTGGTCTGTGCGGCGAGCCGGTCCTCGGGCGGAATGGCGGTTGGCATCGCGTTCACTCCCAAGCGCTTCTTTTTTGTTGACGCCGTACCGTACTGTACGTTACAGCGTACTGTACGTTACAGTAAGAACCTGGTTGGATGCAACCGAAAAGTTTTGAGGTTGAACCTGGATGGCGCGCCGGTTAGAAAATCTTATGCCGATTCAAGACGCTAAGCGGTCGGCGCGCCGGCGAATGCGCGGGATCGCGCGCGGTCCGGGCCGCCTGGAGACCGTCGAACAGCGCCGCGAGCGTATCGTTCGCCTGGCCGCGCCGCTGTTCCTGAAGAAGGGATACGACAACGTCTCGATCGACGAGATCATTGGCGTGGTCGGTGGCTCGAAGGCGACCATCTACGCCTGGTTCGGCGGCAAGGAGGGCCTGTTCGAAGCCGTGGTCAGGCAGGAATGCAGTGATGTCACGATGGCGATTCACGTCGATGCAGCCGGTAGCCTGGAGACTCAGCTGACGGAGATCGGTCGATCATTCCTGGCGATGGTACTGTCGCCACCGATCCTCGAATTCCACCGGCTCATGGTTTCGATCGGCCGAACGTTTCCCGACGTCGGCCGACTTTTTTATGAGACCGGGCCGGCTTCAGCTTACCAGATCGTGGCGACGTGGATCGCCAAGCAGCAAAAAGAGGGACGCATTATCGAGGAAGATCCGTATCGGCTCGCCGTCCTGTTTCTCGACATGCTGATCGGCGAACACCAATTGAGCTGGCTGACCAGCATGCCCCGCGCCGCAAGGCGCGACAAGATCGAGGAGACGGTGCGGATCGCGGTCAAGGTCTTCTTGGGCGGCTGCGCGGCCCCCGGTGCGTCGAAGTAGCCCCCTGCTCCGTTTCCCCGCGGCCATGGAGGTTCTCGCGCGGCTTTGAACTCTTCGAAACCCAAAAAACGAACGAAAGGGAGGAATCGGCATGATGGGAGTGAGGAAGATATCGCACGCAAGCTACGAGACGCCGGATCTCGACAAGCAGACCGAGTACTACACGGACATTCTCGGCCTCACTTTGGTCGCCAGAGAGAAGGACGCAGTCTATCTGGCGAACACGATCGAGCACCATTCAGTCATCCTGCGCAAGGGCTCCGAGCCGAAGTGCACAAGGCTCGGTTTCCAGATCGGGCCCGACGCCGATCTCGACGCCTTCGAGAAGCAGACAGCGGCTCACGGCCTGCGGACATCGCGCAAGAAAGACGCCGAGCCGACCATCGATGACATGGTCGTGTTCGAGGATCCGAAGGGCACCGTCATCGAAGTGTTCAAGCGGCCTGAATCGCAAAAGCAGGCATTTCGCCCCAGCGGCATCATTCCCCATAAGCTCGGTCACGTGGCGTTTCATGTTACCGATGTTGCGGCCGCGACGCGCTTTTACTGCGACGTTTTGGGTTTTCGGGTTTCGGATTGGATGGGCGACTACTTTTCGTTCCTGCGATGCGGCGTCGATCATCATACGATCAATCTCGTCGAGACCGGTTCGAACAAGCACTTCCACACGGCGTTCGAGCTGCGCGATTGGGCGCATATGCAGACCTCGTGCGATTTCTTGAGCAACAACGGCTACCGGATCCTGTGGGGCCCGGGACGGCACGGCATCGGGCACAATCTCTTCGCCTATCACCGTAGCCCGAATGGTCTCATTACCGAGCTGTTCGCCGAGCTCGACCAGATGAAGGACGAGACGCTCGGTTATTTCGACCCGCGCCCGTGGCACAGGGACAATCCGCAACGTCCGAAGACGTGGCCGAAGAGTCCGAGCGCGGCAAACCTGTGGGGCCCGATGCCGCCCGACGAGATGATGCAGTAAAACGGACTATGCCGGAATTGCTGTCGCGCGCTCGCTCCATCGCCCAATGTCCTTCGCGCTGGTGCGAAGCCAACTGAGACGAACCGGCGCGTTGTCCGACCATGTGATCCGGCTTACCGCGAAGGCGATCTATTCCACGCAAACGAGGATGAACTCGCGCCGAGAGGGTCAATCAGGACAAGCGGCCGGAGTGCCGCATGCAAATAGTGTCAGGCAATATCCAGGGAGGAAGCCATGTTACTCACTTCGTGTCTGCGCATCGCATGGCAAGCGCTCGTCGCGCTGAGCTTTGCCGCATTCCTGTCTGCTGCGCCCGCACATGCCGCCGATCCGATCAAGGTCGGCGTGAGCCTAGCGTTGACCGGCGGGGTCGCCGCGAATGGCAAGCAAATTCTGATGGCGCTTGAATTCTGGCGTGACGATGTCAATGCCAAGGGCGGACTGCTCGGCCGGCCGGTCGAGCTTGTCTACTACGACGACCAGAGCAACCCGAGCAACGTTCCGGCTCTCTATACGAAGCTCATCACCGTCGACAAGGTCGACCTGCTCCTCGGGCCATATGCCACCAACATGGTCGCGCCGGCGATGCCGGTGATCATGCAGAACAACAAGACCACCATCAGCTTCTTGGCGATCGGCATCAACCGGCACTTCAACTATTCGAGATACTTTTCCATGGTTCCGGTCGGGCCGAAGGGACCGGGTGCGTTCTCGGACGGGTTCTTCGAGCTCGCGGCGGCACAGTCACCGAAGCCGCAGACCGTGGCGATCGTGTCAGCCGACGCGGAGTTCGCGAAGACCGCCGCCGACGCCGCCCGCGACAACGCCAAAGCAGCCGGCTTCACCGTCGTTTACGACCGCTCGTACCCGCCGCCGACGACCGATTTCTTGCCGGTCGTGCGCGCCGTCCAGGCCGCCAACCCCGACATCGTCTATGTCGCCGCCTATCCGCCCGATACGGTCGGTATCGTTCGTGCGGCGAATGAAGTCAATCTCGTCCCCAAGATGTTCGGCGGCGCCATGATCGGCATGCTGGTGACGCCGATCAAGGTGCAGCTCGGCCCGCTCGCCAACGGCCTCGTCATCGGCGAAAGCTTCGTTCGCGCTCCTCCGTTTGAGTTCCCCGGCGTCGCCGATTTGTTCAAGCGCTACCAGGCCAAGGCGGCGGGTCAGGGCGTCGATCCGCTCGGCCACGGATTCGTGCCGTTCGGCTATGCGGCCGGCCAGGTGCTCGCCAAGGCGGTGGAAGAAACCAAGAGCACCGATGATGACAAGCTCGCGGCCTACATCCACAGCAACACCTTCAAGACCGTGGTCGGGGACGTCGCATTCGGCAAGGACGGCGAATGGGCGAAATCGCGCCAGCTCTTCACGCAGTTTCAGAACGTCAAGCCCAATGACCTCGAGCAATTCCGCGCCGGCAGCAAGCAGGTGATCCTGTGGCCGGCCGAGTACAAGACCGGCAACATGATCTATCCGTATAGCGAGGCGCGGAAGAAGTAAGAGCCGCGAGCGCGAGTGCCTCGCGTCGCTCTCGTTGATCAGCTCGCAGCGATGTGGGGAATGGGAAGAGCTGTGGGTTTCGTTGACGCGCCACCCACCTTATGGCTGCAGCGAGCAGTAGCCCGGCTTGAGCCATAAGCGCGTTTACGCGCGTCTTCGACGCGCTATGGCGAAAGCCGGGATGCGCGCGCCCGACTAACCCGGATGTCGCTCCGCTCCATCCGAGCTACGTGCTACGCGCGGCCGCAGGGCGATCAGGGAAGACGCAAGCTTCGCGTCAGACGCCGCCAGAATCGGTTGACGCTGGGGTAAGGGCGCTCGCAGACCCCCTCAACTCGCTCAATGGCGTTGCGTGAATTCTCCAACGAAATTCGATTGTATGGCGCCTGCAGATGGGAGCCCTGAACCGAGATGGCGCCTCCCGCCTTCATGGCATCGATGAGAGCATAGGGAAGCGCTTCGGCACGGGTCGACAACGGAAGCGGCGATTTCAGCGATGCCGGCACCGAAACTGCGAAACTACGTTCATCAATGACGAGTTTGACGTCGCCGCGGATGTCCGGCTCCGGCGCGGAGAAATGCAGGCTGAGCGGCGAGCCGGGCTTATCGCAGCGGATCAATATGCAGAACCAATCGCCGGGATTGCGCGCATCATCGGCGCATCCCTGAACGGCTCGGTTTTGTTCGCCGGGAACCTTGGCCGACGTCCAAGACGTTGCGTGCGCGCTTGCGGCCAAAACAAGGCCTATGCCTCCGACGAGCAGACGTATCGTGAACTGCATCCGACGCTCTTCCGCGATCTCTTCCGGCGCTGGGCCGCTCGCACATTGCCAGCGCGGAATTATCAAATTGTTAACTGAGCGGCGGGCAGCCGGATGTCGCCCGCCCCATGCGGCTTGCTACACGCCTTGCATACCGAGATGCGATCGGCTCTGATGCGCTCATGCGCACAGTGATCATCGCCTTCGCCAGTGTCGCTTTCGCCGCCGGCGCTCACGCCCAAAGCGCGCTCAGCGCCTGCCGTGCGATCAAGGACGATGGCGAGCGGCTGAAATGCTACGACCGCCTTGATACTTCGTTCTCGAACGTGCCAGCCAGGCCGGGCGAGATCAGGCCTGCGGCCGAGCCGGCATGGATCGTCAGCGATGAAAAATCTCCGCTCGACGACAGCCCGCTCGTCTCGGCGGCGCTCCCGTCGAGCGACGGCAAATCGCACTTGCTGATGCGCTGCAAGGATCGCAAGACTGAGGTTGCGGTCACCATCAGGGGATTCATCAAGTGCGGAACCGACATCCGCCTCAGCTACCGCGTCGATCAGCAGCAGGCGGTCGAGACGCCGTGGCATCCCCATTCGAGCTGCTATCTCGCGCTCGCCCCCTCGCCCATCCCCTTCATTCGCTCGCTTACGGATGACGGCAAGGTTTATGTGCGGATGTTCGACCATCACGACGCCCCGCACGAGGCGCTGTTCAATCTCGGCAAAGTCTCCGCCGTGCGTTCGCGGCTGGCGGAGGCCTGCGACTGGGATGGCGCTTCTAAGGCAACCGTGAATCCCGCGCCGAACGCGCCTGCGGCCGCGCCCAGCGCGCCCAAGGCGCGGTCGAAATAGCGGCAACAAGAATCTGTAGGATGGGTTAAGCCCGCGCCTGCGCGCGAAACCCATCCTATGGCACCATGAAAATTGCGACGTTCAATATCAACAACATCAACAAGCGGCTCGCCAACCTGCTCGACTGGTTGGGCAGCGCCAAGCCCGATGTCGTCGCGCTGCAGGAGCTCAAGGCCGCTGATGCGGAGTTCCCGAAGGCCGCGCTCGAGAAGGCGGGGTACGGCGCCGTGTGGCGCGGGCAGAAGTCGTGGAACGGAGTCGCGATCCTCACCCGCGGTTGCGAGCCCATTCTCACGCGCGCCGAGTTGCCGGGCGACGGCGCCGACGCAGAGAGCCGCTACATCGAGGCGGCCGTGCGCGGCGTGCTGATCACGTCGCTTTACGCGCCGAACGGCAATCCGCAGCCCGGTCCCAAATTCGCGTACAAGCTCGCTTGGATGAAGCGGCTCGCGGCGCATGCCGAGGAGCTCTATCGCGCAGGCATCCCGGTGGTGCTGGCGGGCGACTTTAACGTCGTGCCGACCGACCGCGACATCTATCCGACCACGTCCTATGCGAAAGATGCCCTGCTGCAGCCGCAAAGCCGCGCGCTGTTTCGCCGCCTTCTCGATCAGGGCTGGATCGACGCCATCCAGGCACTCTATCCCGACGCGCCGATGTACACGTTCTGGGACTACATGCGAAACCGCTGGCCGCGCGACGCGGGGCTGCGCATCGACCATCTGCTGCTGAGCGCGCAGGCCGCACAGCGCCTGGTCGAGGCGGGCGTTGATCGTCGGGTTCGCGGGAGAGAGAACGCCAGCGATCACGCCCCGGCGTGGGTCCTGCTGCGCGATGAAGCGAAGGCGCGGCGAAATTCTGCCAAGCCCATAGCGAAGACCACCCCGGGCTCGGTCAAACGGAAGGCGGCAACGCCACCGCGCCGGTCATTGCTAGTGATCGACGGCGACTCGTTCGCCCATCGCGCCTATCACGCTTTGCCGAAAACGATTTTGCGACACGGCGCCAAACCTGCCGGCGCCATCTTGGGTTTCGCGAATTTCCTTCTCAAGTTCTACCGGACGGAGCAGCCGCGGGCCGTGCTTGTCGGCTGGGATAGCCTGAACGAGCCAACGTATCGGCACGAGCAGTTCCCCGCCTATCAGAGCGGGCGCGAATTCGACGATGCGGTGGTGGAGCAGCTCGAGGTGTTGCCGCAATTCGTCGCCGCCTGCGGCTTCGCCAATGCCAAGGCGGCGGGCTACGAGGCGGACGACTTTTTGGCCGCCGCGGTCGCCGCGGAAGAGCGGCGCGGCGGCACCGTCCTTGTCGCCAGTGGAGACCGGGACACGTTCCAGCTGGCCTCTGCCAGCACAACCATTCTTTATCCGGTACGCGCGGGCGAGGTCGCGCGGATCGGTCCGGCCGAGGTTCGCGCGCGCTACGGCGTCGATCCCGAGCAGGTCCCCGATTTCATCGCGCTGCGCGGCGACCCATCGGACAAGCTACCGGGCGTCGCAGGCCTCGGGGCGGGGGGAGCCGCCGAGGTGTTGCGGAGGTATGGGACACTGGAGAAGGCACTCAAGGCAGGCCGCTTTTCCGGGCACGCCGAGAGGCTGCGGCTGTTCCGCTCGATCGCCACCATGGACCGCAAGGCGCGCCTGCCGCGCCTGCCCGACCAGAAGCCGACCTGGGGCAAAGCGGCCGCGCTGGCGCGCGCGTGGGAGCTTAACCAGTTGGCCCGCCGTCTCGACGAGCTCGCTGCCGCTGCGGAACGTGCAGGCGGTTAACCAAATTCACGCTCATGTCGTCCCCGCGAGGGGCACCCCGCGACGCGAGCGTCGCGGGGACCCCGTTACGGGGGCCCATATTCCAGAGCCGGTGGTCATGGGTCCCCGCTTGCGCGGGGACGACGGCGGGCGATCTAGCGGCGGAGCCAGCCGTAGCATCGTAACCCACTGAAAAGAGATCGACATTGGCGCGTCGCAGCCGCACCGGTCGGTCGGCTCCGCAGTTCCCGGCCCAAATTTTTTTGGCCAGCTTTTGAACCCCCGCGCCCCCTCGGCCGACTAACTGGCGAAGGGGATAGGGGGCTAATCATGAACACGCTGTGCCGTTTTGCGACTGCCGCGGCCGTTGCCATTGCTGCGACCGCCTTCGCCACCGAAGCATCCGCCAATCCGTTCGCTTGGCTCGGTCTCGGCTACACCTCGACCGACAATGGTAACCAAGCGCGCGCCGACCTGCGGCGGGTGACGGTCAATTACCCGAGCGACGAGGCGCCGGGCACGATCATCGTCGATACCCAGAACACCTACCTCTACTACATCCTCGGCGGCGGCAAGGCGATCCGCTACGGCATCGGCGTCGGCCGCGAGGGCTTCACCTGGTCGGGCGTGAAGTCCGTCGAGCGCAAGGCCGAATGGCCGGACTGGACGCCGCCCGCGGAGATGATCGCGCGCTCGCCCTATCTCCCGCGCTTCATGGCCGGCGGCGTGACCAATCCGCTCGGCGCGCGCGCCATGTATCTCAGCGGCACCTTCTACCGCATCCACGGCACCAACGCGCCCTCGACCATCGGCAGCCGCGCGACCGCCGGATGTATCCGCATGGCCAACGAGGACGTGATCGACCTCTACGACCGCGTCAAGGTCGGCGCCAAGGTCGTGGTGCTGCCTGCCGCTCAGCGTCACGCCACCGGCTTGTTCAGCGCCTACCGCTGAGCTCAAAGCCCAATCCTGATCGGCTCATAGGCTGTTGTCCCCGCGACGCTCGCGTCGCGGGGATGCCGTTGCCGGGACCCCTGCTCCGGAGGCCGGTGGTCATGCGTCGCGGGGAGCGCCAAGAAAGCCCACCCGGTCACGATGCCCTGAATCACGCGGCTCGCGTCAGTGCCGGTTACTGCACAGCAGGCGTCAGGCCGCAGGCTTCTCGAAGTTCAAGGTGAATGCAATGCGATTGCCGTGGAACGCTGTCTCCCGGAATCCCACCGAACGCGCGAGCCGCGCGACCGTTTGACGCGATTGGAAATGCGGATCGAAGATGATTTCAGTTACTGACAGCAGACCGCCGGGCTTCAATGCATCGAAAATTTCTCGTAGTGCCGTTTCCCGATCCGGAATCTCGCCCAGCACCGTGACCAGCAGCGAGCGGTCGAAGCGATCGCGGCCCAGTTTGCCCTCCCCTGCCCCGGCTTGCAGAAATTCGATGTTGGTGAGATTTGCGGCGCGCGCTTTCTCCTGCGCCCGCTGCAGCATTCCGGATTGAATATCCATGGCCACAACTTTGCCGGCCGGTCCGACCTCTCGCGCGATCGGGATGGTCAGCCGGCCGGGGCCACAGCCCAAATCCAGTACCGCCATGCCCGGTCGTACGTCCAAGCGCTCGACGATGGTCGCCGCGCGATTGGTTTTCGTGAATGGATTGTCCAATTCGACCAGCCAGCTCAAGGATGCAGGACAGGGAACCGATCGGCCACGGGACGCAAGCCGCCATAGGATGGCGACGAGAGCGATGACGCCAAGCAGCCCGAGAAGGATGTACGCGATAGTGCCCATTTGTAGATGTTGTGCGGTGTTCCCTGCCGACGCCCGATGCGCACTTAAGGTCAATCGGCATTTTTGAGTATAATAGCGGCGGGCAAATGGGGTGGGAACCAACTGCGGGGGAGCGCACGATGGCTCGTCGATTGGCCGCGATCCTTGCTGCTGACGTCGCCGGCTATAGTCGGCTCATGAGCGCCGACGAGGCCGGCACGCTGGCCGCGCTTCAGGCCCACCGGTCCGAGCTGATCGCGCCGACGGTCGAACGGCACGGCGGCCGCATCGTAAAGCTCATCGGCGACGGCGTCCTGGTCGAGTTCAACAGCGTGGTCGAAGCGGTCGAATGCGCGGCGGAGATCCAACGCGAGATGGAGGTACGCAATCGCGGCCTAGCCGACGACCGCCGGATGCTGCTGCGAATGGGCGTGCATCTCGGCGACATCATTATCGACGGCGACGACATCTACGGGGACGGCGTGAACATCGCCGCGCGCCTGCAGGCCGTGGCGGAGACCGGCGGCATCTGCATCTCGCGTCAAGCCTATGATCAGGTCGATGGCAAGCTGCCTCTCAGCTATCGGCCGCTCGGTGCCCAGACATTGAAGAACATTCCGAAGCCCGTCGAAATTTATGCCATCGAACTCAACGGCGCGTCCGGACGGACTGACCGCGCAAACATAAAGCTAAAGGTCGAATACTGCCGCGCACCCGACGGCGTGAGGCTCGCCTATGCGAGCGCGGGCAGCGGGCCGCCTCTGGTGAAGACGGCAAACTGGATGAATCACGTCGAATACGATTGGGAAAGCTCGGCATTCAGCCATTTTTTCCTGGCGCTGGCGCGAGACTTCACGCTGCTGCGCTACGATGCGCGCGGCAATGGACTTTCCGATTGGGACGTCGAGGAGGTCTCGCTCGATGCGTGGGTGAGCGACCTTGAGACGGTGGTGGACGCGGCGGGACTGGAATGTTTCCCGCTGCTCGGGATGTCCCAGGGATGCGCGATCTCGGTCGCCTTTGCGGTGCGGCATCCCGAGCGCGTGAGCCACCTTATCCTCTACGGCGGGTTCGCGCGCGGCGCATATCGCCGGGCAAAGAACGAACTCGAGCTGCAAAAAGCCAAGGCGCTCGCGACCTTGATCCGCACGGGATGGGGCGAAGATACGCCCGTCTTTCGTCAGCTATTCTCCTCCCTGTTCATGCCCGGAGGAACGCAGGAGCAATTGCAAAAATTTGCCGAGCGGCAACGCAAGACGACCACGGCCGAATGCGCCTACCGTTATTTCGAGACCACCCGGAATTTGGACGTGAGCGATTTGCTGCCCAAGGTCAGCGTGCCAACTCTCGTCATGCACAAGCGCGACGACCAGGTGCAGCCGTTCGAGGCGGGGCGCGAGCTTGCCGGCGGAATTCCCGGCGCGCGCTTCGTGGCACTGCCGGGACAAAATCACATCCCGTTGGAGCAGGACGCCGAAACGGAACGCATACTCGAAGAGATCAAGCTATTCTTGAAACGGTGATCAACGCGCGCCTCGGCGCAAACCGCTTCTGATCGACTCCCGTCGTCCCCCGCGTAAGCGGGGACGACAACAACATAAATTGATGAGGGGGTACCAACGCGACGTGTTCACTCCGCTTTGGCGCCGGAGAATTTCACCACCTTGGCCCACTTCTCGGTTTCTTCGACGATGAAGGCGCCAAACTCGGCGGCTGAGCCGGTCAGCATCATGCCGCCGAGGTCGGTGAGCCTCGCCTTGAGCTTGGGATCGGCCAGACCGGCGTTGATCTCCTTGTTCAGTCTCTCAATGATTTCAGCGGGCGTGGTCTTCGGCGCGCCGACGCCGTACCAGGTGCTCGCCTCGTAGCCCGGAACGAAATCGCCGACGGTCGGGAGTTCCGGAAGCGCCTCCGAACGCGTTGCGGTCGTCACCGCCAGCGGGCGCAACTGGCCGGCTTTGACGTAGCCAATGGAGGACGGCATCGGGTCGAAACCGACCTGCACCTGTCCGCCAAGAAGATCCGTGAGCATCGGCCCTGCGCCGCGGTACGGCACGTGCAGCATGTCGATGCCGGTCATCATCTTGAACAGCTCGCCGGACACATGCAGCGTCGTCCCGATCCCGCCCGAACCCATGTTGATCTTGCCGGGACGGGCTTTGGCATAGGCGATGAACTCGGCAACCGTCTTCGCCGGGACCGACGGGTGCACCTCCATGATGAGCGGCACGCGGATAATGCCGGCAACGGGGGCGATGTCGCGGATGAAATTGAAATTGAGCTTTTCGTAGAGCGTTGCGTTGATCGCATTGGTGGCGCCGACGATGAGCAGTGTATAACCGTCCGACGGCGCGCCGATCGTCGCTTCGACCGCGATATTGCTGCCTGCTCCGCCTCGGTTCTCGATGACGATTTGCTGCCCGAGCCGCTCGGAGAGCCATTGTGCGATCAGCCGCGCGGTGATGTCGGTCGGGCCGCCCGCGGGGAAGCCGACGATCAAGCGGATCGGCCGCGACGGATAGACTTGCGCCCGCGCTCTGCGCGATAGAGTCGGGAGCACGCCGGCGCCCGCGGCCAGATGCAGAAGTTGGCGACGGGAAAATTTCATCATGCGAAGCCGGATTGTGAGCGTAGCGGAATCTGGGATCTCTGCGTGGTTAGAACCCGGGTTTCGCTGCGCTCAACCCGGGCTACGAGGCCGCTCTATCCTTGCCGCCCGATCGCAATCACAGCCTCGTCGGTGCGCACTCCGTCGACATCCCAGAACTTCTGGAAGTCGGGCCCGTCGAGATAAGCGAGCTCCTGACCGGCATTGGCGAGCGCAGTCTTAAATTCGCTTGATTGCACCGCCTTGCCGATCGCACCGCGCAACGTCGTCACGATCTCAGCGGGCGTGCCGCGCGGCGCGAAGATGCCGACCCAGAGATAATATTCGACGTCATAGCCGAGCTCCTTGAGCGTCGGCACATCGGGCAAGACCTTGGAGCGGGTGGCGGCGAAATTCGCCAGCGGGCGCAGCTTGCCCGCCTTGATGTGCGGCAGCGTGGCCGAGATCGTTTGGGTGGTGACCTGGGCATTGTTGCCGAGGATGGCGACGATCGCCGGGCCGCCGCCGTTGGTCGGCAGATGCCGCAGCCGCAACGGGCCCGTCGCCTTTTCGAGATAGGCCAGCGGCAGATGCGACGCGCCATAAAGGCCGCCCGAACTGAAGACGAGCGTGTCCGGATTCGCCTTGGCACCGGCGATGAACTCCTGCAGCGTCTTGTAGGGCTGCGTCTCGTTGACGAGGAGCAGAACCGGATCGGCGACGATGCGCGCGAGCGGAATGAAATGGGCGCGGGTGACCTTGGGCGGACGGCCGAACAGCTTGTCGACCTCGGCGTAACCGGAGATCCCGACGTTGTGCGACAGCAAAGTGTATCCGTCGGGCTTGGCCGAGGCGGCAAACTGCGCGCCCACTTGACCCGCGGCGCCGGCCTTGGTTTCGACCACGACCGGCTGCTTGAGGATCGGCTCCAACGCGCTGGCCAGCGGCCGCGTCACGATGTCGTTGAGGCCGCCGGGCGGGAACGCGTTGACGATAGTGATGGCATGCGACGGAAAGGCCTCTTGCGCAAATGCCGGGCGCGCCGCGAGTGCGGTCGCGGCGGTGCCGATGACGAAACGACGGCGGTCCATGTGTTACCCTTTCGAAGCGGGAACCCCTCGGCCTTCAAGGTTAACGAGAGTATTCGCGCATGTATTGTTTTCCGCAAGACGGACGCGTCCCTCCTTCCAGGTCAAACTGACACAGCCTAAGATTCCGCGTTGCCGGAAGAACGGACGCTTTGCTGCGCGGTCGTGAGCGATTTACCTGCGCTTTGTGAGCACGACGTGCGTGGCGTTCGTCGTGGGAACGTGCTCGCTACACTGATAGCCGAGTTTGGCTGCGTCGATGCCGGCGAGAAGGGGTTCGCCGGAGCCGAGGAGGATCGGGGAAATGGCGAGATGCATCTCGTCGATGAGTCCCGCGCGCAGGTATTGCCGGATTGTAGCGACGCCCCCGCCCAGCCGGACATCTTGACCATTCGCGGCTTCGCTGGCGCGTTTCAGCGCAGCGTGGATGCCATCGGTGACGAAGTGGAAAGTGGTGCCCCCGTTCATGGGGACCGATGCCCGGGGATGGTTGGTCAGCACGAACACTGGGGTGTGATAGGGCGGCTTGTCGCCCCACCAGCCCTTCCAGCTGTCATCGGGCCAGGGGCCTCGAATCGGCCCGAACATGTTGCGCCCCATGATCCACGCTCCGATGTTGGCGAACCCGCGCGCCGCAAAGTCGTCATCGATGCCAATCGTGCCACCGTCACCTCCAAACATCTGTCGGAACGTACGGGTGGCGAAGGCCCATTCGTGCAAGGCGAGGCCGCCGACGCCCAGCGGATTATCGAGGTTCTGGTCGGGGCCAGCGCCGTAGCCGTCCACGGATATGCTGAAGCCATGGACGCGAAGCTTGGGCATGGAAAGGTCCCGCTGCTTGCACCAGCTCAGCGCTAATACCGCGCGTTTCCCGGCGTGCGCGGGAACGGGATCGCGTCGCGCACGTTGGCAAGGCCGGTCAGATACGCAAGCGTGCGCTCGAAACCGAGCCCGAAGCCGGCATGCGGCACCGTGCCGTAGCGGCGCAGATCGCGGTACCAGCCGTAGTGCTCCTTGTCGATGCCACGCTCCGCCATGCGCGCGTCGAGCACGTCGAGCCGCTCCTCGCGCTGGCTGCCGCCAATGATCTCGCCGATTCCCGGCGCGAGCACATCCATTGCCGCAACCGTTTTCCCGTCGTCGTTCACGCGCATATAGAACGCCTTGATGTCCTTCGGGTAGTTCATCACGACCACCGGCTTCTTGGCGTGCTTCTCGGTGAGATAGCGCTCGTGCTCCGACTGAAGATCCATGCCCCACTTCACCGGGAACTCGAACTTCTCCTTCGCGCGCTCGAGCACCGCGACCGCCTCGTTGTAATCCATGCGCACGAACTCCGAGCCGACGATGCCCTCGAGCTTCGCGATCAGCCCCTTCTCGATCCGCTCGTCGAAGAAGGCGAGATCCTCCTGCCGTTCCTTCAGGAGAGTCTCGAAGGTGAACTTCAGCAGCTGCTCCGCCAGCGTTGCATTGTCCGAGAGGTCAGCAAAGGCGATCTCCGGCTCAATCATCCAGAACTCGGCGAGATGGCGGCTGGTGTTGGAGTTTTCCGCCCGGAATGTCGGCCCGAAGGTGTAGACCTTGGTCAGCGCGAGGCAGTACGCCTCGACGTTGAGCTGTCCGGAGACCGTCAGGAAGGTCTCGCGGCTGAAGAAATCTTTATCGAAGTCCACCCCACCCTGCGGCGTGCGCGGCAGGTTGGCGAGATCGAGCGTCGAGACTCGGAACAGCGCGCCCGCACCCTCCGCGTCTGACGCAGTGATGATCGGCGTATTGACCCAGAAAAAGCCGTTCTCGTCGAAAAAGCGATGGATCGCCTGCGCCAGCGTGTGGCGCACCCGCGTCGCCGCCGCGATGACGTTCGTGCGCGGGCGCAAATGCGCCACGTCGCGCAGGAACTCGAGCGAGTGCGGCTTCGGCTGGATCGGATAGGTGTCCGGGTCGTCGACCCAGCCGATCACTCTGATCGTGGCTGCCTGCATCTCGAACGGTTGCCCCTTCGCCGGCGAAGGTACGATCGTGCCCGTGGCCTCCAGCGCGCAACCGGTCGTGAGCTTCAAGACCTCGTCCGTGTAGTTCGGCAGCGTGTTCGGCACGACCGCCTGCAGCGGATGAAACGATGATCCGTCCGACAGATGCACAAATGAAATGCCTGCCTTTGAGTCCCGCCGCGTGCGCACCCAGCCTTTGACCGTGACCGGCGTTTCCTCCGGCGCCGCGCCGGCGAGAATCTCGCGCACGCTGAACACTCGCTTGTCCATTGATCGAGAGTTACCCAGCGAGGGCGAATTGTCCAGCGATTGCAGGCGTCCGCACGGAGGAGGCGAGCGCAAAACCCGCGTTCGGCTCAGACAGCGACAAGTATTCGAAATCGACAGCAATAAGCGGAGTGTCGCGGCAGATGTGATGAGGCACCGTGCGGTCAACCGATCCAACGGATTGGTGTTCGCAAAGTACAGGAGCAAGAATCATGACATCCGCGGACATGGCACGAGCGGCATCCGAGCATCGAAACGAATCACTGCGCGATTGCATCGCGAAAGCCGCGGCTTGGGTGAAGACAAAGGTGAACAGCGAACGTGCATTGGCGTCGGCGTCGCTGAAACGATGCGCAGATCTGCTTGGGGAATGGGACGCGAGAAGGAGAGAACGCGCATTTCTCGCCACGATGAATGAGATCGAGTTGCGGGATATGGGCCTTTCCTCGGCAGATCGATGGCGCGAAGTAAACAAGCCGTTTTGGCAAGCGTGATGGCGCAGTAGCCCAGGCTCAGAAACGCAGCACAAACTTTGCATAGCTTCAGCTACGGCATGGCCCGGTCAATCTTCCGGAGGCACCGGGCGGGGCCGGCGGTCCTCGCCCACGGCGACATAGGTGAAAGTGCCCTCGGTCACCGCGATGTGCTCATCGCCGATGCCGCGCCGGACCCAGCTCTCGACCTTCACCGTGATCGAAGTTTTCCCGACCTTGATGATTTCCGCGTAACAGCTGACCTCGTCGCCGACGAACACCGGACGGTGAAAGGTCATGGCGGTGATCGCCACGGTGACGGTGCGGCCCTTGGCGCGCCGCCGCGCAGCGGCGCCGCCGGCGAGATCCATCTGCGATAACAGCCAACCGCCGAAGATATCCCCGTACGGATTGGCATCCGCCGGCATGGCAATGGCGCGCAGCGCCGGCTCCGCCTGCGGTGGTGGGTCTGAGCCGTTGGAGGCGTGCATGGAGAATCCCATTTCTGCAGCGGGCTTGATCGTGGCTCCCCCTCGCGGAGAGAGCCCGTCATCGCCGGCTTGACCCCGCGATCCCTCTTTTTTGCTAAGATTCATTTGCTTAGAAGATGGATGCGCGGGTCAAGCCCGCGCATGACGAAATAGATAGCGGAAATCCCCGCCGTCAGGTGCTCAGGAGGACCATGCATGTCCAGCGACATTCTCACCGCCCGCAAGGGACCGGTGCTGGAAATCACGCTCAATCGGCCGCAGATCGGCAATGCCGCCTCCGACGCCATGGCGGTCGAACTGACCAAGCTCCTGCTCGGCGCCGCCGAGAGCTCCGAGATCGTGGTGCTGCGCGGCGCCGGCGAGGATTTCTGCGTCGGCCGTGAGACCATGGGGAAACGCCCTCCTGGCGCGCCGCCGGAAGCGCTCGAGCTGCGCCGCCGCAACGACGTGGTGTTCAACTGCTACGGCGCGTTCCGCCGCTGCGAAATCCCGGTGATCGGCGTGGTGCGGGGGCGCGCTTTCGGCTTCGGCTGCGCGATTGCGGCGGTCTGCGACGTCACGCTCGCCGCCGATACCGCCAAGTTTCAGGTGCCGGAGATGGCGCACAACATCATGCCGACCATGGTCATGTCGGCGCTGGTCGATCGCGTGCCGCGCAAGGCGATGACCTATCTCGTCTGGTCGACCGCCGTGATCAGCCCGCAGCGGGCGCGCGAGGCTGGTATCGTCAGCGAGATCGCCCCGGAGGCGGAGCTCGACGCGGCGGTCGAGGCGCTGTGCAAGCAGATCATGGCCGCGCCGCGGCCGGCCCGGGTCGGCTGCAAGGACTACGCGCGCGCCGCCTTGGACATGGACGTGGCCGGCGCGGTCGAGTTCGCGCGCAGCATTCACGCGGTGATCAATTCCTCGAGCGAAATGCTGCCGGCGGGACATAAGTAGGGACGAAGCGGAGGGACCAGGCGAGCAGCCGTTTACACTGCCCCATGCTCGTCATTGCCGGGCTTGACCCGGCAATCC
>JBJMTU010000295.1:0-11136 GCA_045811545.1 Xanthobacteraceae bacterium
CGATGATCCAGCCTTCCTAGTGCCGCGCCCGCCGGTCGTGACCGTCATGGGCCACGTCGACCACGGCAAGACGTCGCTGCTCGACGCCATTCGTTCGACCAACGTGGCAGCAAGCGAAGCGGGCGGTATAACCCAGCATATCGGCGCTTACCAAGTCACCGCGCCCTCAGGCAACAAGATCACCTTCATCGACACACCCGGCCACGCCGCCTTTAGCGCCATGCGCGCGCGGGGCGCCAAAGTGACCGATATCGTCGTGCTCGTAGTGGCCGCCGATGACGGCGTCATGCCGCAGACGGCTGAGGCGATCAACCACGCCAAGGCGGCGAAAGTTCCGATGATTGTGGCGATCAACAAGATCGACCGGCCGGACGCCAAACCGGAACGGGTGCGCACGGAACTGCTCCAGCACGAAGTTCAGGTCGAATCGCTGGGCGGCCAAGTGCTCGATGTCGAGGTGTCGGCGACCAAGAAACTCAACATCGATCGGCTGCTCGAAACCATCGGCCTGCAGGCGGAAATCCTCGATCTTAGAGCTAATCCAAACCGGCCAGCCGAAGGAACCGTGATCGAGGCCAAGCTCGACCGCGGCCGCGGACCGGTCGCGACCGTGCTGGTGCAGCGTGGCACGCTGCGGGGCGGCGATCTCGTGGTCGCCGGCGCCGAGTGGGGCCGTGTGCGCGCGCTGGTTTCGGATACCGGCACGCCGGTCGAGACGGCGACTCCCTCCACGCCCGTCGAAGTTCTCGGCTTCAACGGAACACCCGAGGCTGGCGACCGCTTGGCGGTGGTCCAGTCAGAGGGGCGCGCCCGCGAAGTCACCGCCTACCGTGCCCGGCAGCGGCGCGACAAGATCGCCGCGCGCGCAACCGGCATGCGCGGCTCGCTCGAACAGATGATGAGCCAGCTCAAATCCGCGGGCCGCAAGGATTTGGCATTGATCGTCAAAGCCGATGTGCAGGGGTCGCTGGAAGCGGTCATCGGCGCCATCGAGAAGCTTGCCACCGAGGAAGTCGGCGCGCGCGTGATTCATTCCGGCGTCGGCGGCATTACCGAATCCGACGTGACCCTGGCCGAGGCGTCAGGCGTGCCGATCATCGGCTTCAACGTGCGCGCCCACAAGGAGGCACGCGAGGCGGCCGAACACGCTGGAATTGAGCTGCGCTATTACAACGTCATCTATGACCTCGTGGACGACGTTAAAAAGGCGATGTCCGGCTTGCTGGCGCCGACCGTGCGCGAGACCATGCTCGGCAGCGCCACTATTCTTGAGATTTTCAAGGTCTCCAAGGTCGGCAACGTGGCGGGTTGTCGCGTCACCGACGGAGTGGTCGAACGCGGGGCCAATGTACGCCTCATTCGCGACAGCGTTGTCGTGCACGAGGGCAAGCTTTCCCAGCTCAAGCGCTTCAAGGACGATGCACGCGAGGTGGTCGCCGGACAGGAATGCGGCATGGCCTTTGAAAACTATCAGGACATGAAAGTCGGCGACGTCATCGAATGCTACCGAGTGGAGACCGTGCAACGCTCGCTGTGAGTTCAAATCTCTCGCGCGCACAACGCATTCATCCCGTCACCACCGGGCGATCTCTTCGCAACACGTTCGATGCACGGATCAGTCCCGGGCATGAAGGGAATTTAGGACGACCATGACGCGCCGACGTCATCAGCGCGATCCCGGCACGAGCCACCTGCCTTCGCAGCGTCAGTTGCGGGTCGGCGAGCTCGTGCGCCATGCGCTCGCGGATATGCTCACCCGTGGCGCCGTGCACGATCCGATGATTCAGACTCATCTGATCACCGTTCCGGAAGTCCGGATGACGGCTGACCTGCAGCTCGCGACCATCTACATCGTGCCGCTGGGCGGACGCGACGCCGACGCGGTGCTCGCGGCGCTCGAACGCAACAAACGCTTCCTGCGTGGCGAGATTGCCCGGCGCATCAACTTGAAATTTGCGCCCGAGATCCGGTTCCGCCTCGACGAGCGTTTCGATGAAGCCGATCGAATCGAAAGGTTGTTGCGAACGCCGGCGGTGCAGCGCGACCTCGATAGCAAGGCGGACGACGACACTTGACACGGGTCAACGCTGAGGCGGCGCCGGTGCAGACGCACAAGCGCGTAAAGCGGGACGTGCACGGCTGGGTCGTGCTCGACAAGCCTGTGGGCATGAGCTCGACCCATGCGGTAAGCGTGGTGAAACGCCTGTTCCAGGCGAAGCGCGCCGGCCATGCTGGCACCCTCGACCCGCTCGCCTCCGGCGTGCTGCCGATCGCGCTCGGGGAAGCGACCAAGACCGTCCCATTCGTCATGGAGGGGCGCAAGGTCTACCGTTTCACTGTGCGCTGGGGCGAGGAGCGCGACACCGACGATGCCGAAGGCCGCATCACCGCAAGCGCCCCCGAACGCCCGAGTGCGGCCGCTGTCGCTGCGCTATTGCCGCGCTTCGTCGGCCAAATCGCGCAAGTGCCGCCGCGCTTCTCGGCGGTCAAAATCGACGGTGAGCGCGCCTATGATCTCGCACGCGACGGCGAGGCGGTGGACATCGCGCCACGCCAGGTCGAGATCCACCATCTCGAACTGACCGAGACGCCTGATCCGGATCACGCAACGCTCCTCGCCGAGTGCGGGAAGGGAACCTACGTGCGCGCGCTCGCCCGCGACATGGGCCGCACGCTTGGATGCCTCGGTCACGTCGCGGGGTTGCGCCGCACCGCCGTAGGCCCTTTCGGCGAGGACGTCGCCGTGAGCCTCGACGCCCTGCAACGTCTTCGCTCTGGGGAGGCGATCGAGCGAGCCGCCCTTTTGCCGGTCGAAGCCGGGGTGGCGGCCTTGCCTGCTCTGCAGGTGAGTTCCAGTGATGCCGGGCGGTTGGCACGTGGTCAGGCGGTGTTGCTGCGCGGGCGGGATGCGCCGGTCATGGGAGGCTGGGTGTCGGTTTCCTCTGGTGGCGCGCTGATCGCGCTGGCGCAGGTAGAGAAGGGCGAATTGCGCCCGCGGCGCATCTTCAATCTGCCGCGCGGCTGACGACGGCGAAAAGCGGGTAGCCAAGCCCTTAACCGACGGTCGTGGCCTTTTCCGGTGGCCGGTAAGCCGCCCGAATTTCCGCTGGCGTCGCGGCGCGTTTTGCGATATTGCCCCCGATGCGCGGGCGTTGGCCCGCGCATGCTACTTGTGGCGACCGCGCTGGACGACATCCCGGCCCGGCCGCCGACCGTGGCCCCTGACAGACAAGGACGATAACCCGATGTCGATAACCTCCGGCCGCAAGGCCGAAGTCATCAATACCTACGCGACCAAGACCGGCGATACGGGGTCGCCGGAAGTGCAGGTGGCGATCCTTTCGGAGCGCATCCACAACCTCACCGAGCATTTCAAAACCCACGTCAAGGACAACCATTCTCGGCGTGGATTGCTCAAGCTCGTGTCCCAGCGTCGCCAACTTCTCGACTACCTCGCCCGTGTCGACGCAGCGCGTTATAAGTTGTTGATCGAGCGGCTGGGTATTCGCCGTTGAAGCATTATGCGCGGCGTGGTCGCGCGTTTTGAAGCGGATACCGGGACAAATCCGCTGTTGCGCCGGCAGCGAACCGTTGCCGGTTTGGAAGATGGGCCGAACGATCGCCCATCCATTCGATGGAAGGCTCGAAGGCCATGGCAGGATCGCCGGACGCTGTCTCGGTTTGCGGCATGCCCGCGGACGGCAGCCTCTCGCCGTCTTGCTCATGGCTTTCGCTCCTTCGCAAAAACCATGAAAGAAGACCGCAATGTTCGATATCCATCGTGTTGAACTCGACTGGGGAGGGCGCAAGCTCGTCCTAGAGACCGGCAAGATCGCGAGGCAAGCCGACGGCGCCGTGGTCGCTACCTACGGCGAGTCCAAAGTGCTGGCGACGGTGGTCGCCTCCAAGGAACCGCGGGAGGGCGTCGATTTTTTGCCGCTCACCGTCGACTATCAGGAGAAATTCTACGCCGCTGGCCGAATCCCAGGCGGCTATTTCAAGCGCGAAGGCCGTCCTACCGAGAAGGAGACGCTTGTCTCGCGCCTGATCGATCGGCCGGTGCGGCCGCTGTTCGCCGAGGGCTGGCGCAACGAAACGCAAGTGATCGTGACCACGCTGTCGCACGATCTCGAGAACGATCCCGACGTTTTGGCCATGATAGCGGCCTCGGCAGCGCTGACACTCTCGGGCGCACCCTTCATGGGCCCGCTGGGCGCGGCACGCGTCGGCTTCGTCAACAATGAATACGTGCTCAACCCCCTGCTCGACGAAATGACGGAGAGCCAGCTCGATCTCGTCGTCGCCGGCACCCAGGACGCGGTGCTGATGGTCGAATCCGAAGCGAAGGAATTGACCGAAGAGGTCATGCTCGGCGCCGTGATGTTCGGCCACCGCCATTTCCAGCCGGTGATCGACGCTATCATCAAGCTTGCGGAAAAGGCGGCGAAAGAACCGCGCGAGCTGCAGGTCGTCGATAACTCGGCACTGGAAAAAGACATGCTGGCGCTGATCGAGAATGATTTGCGCGCGGCCTATGCCATTGCAAATAAGGCGGAGCGCCACCAGGCAGTCGATGCCGCCAAGGCCAAGGTGGTGGCGCATTTCTGCCCGGAGGGGGTGGAGAAGCCGCCCTATCCCGCGCAGCAGGTTGCCAACGTTTTCAAGAAGATCGAAGCCAAGATCGTGCGCTGGAACATCCTCGATACGGGCCGGCGCATCGACGGCCGCGACGTCAAATCGGTGCGCCCGATCGCCTGCGAGGTCGGAGTGCTGCCCCGTGCGCACGGTTCGGCGCTCTTCACCCGTGGCGAAACGCAGGCATTGGTGGTCGCAACGCTCGGCACCGGCGAGGATGAGCAGTGGATCGATGCGTTGCAGGGGACCTACAAGGAGACCTTTCTCCTGCATTACAACTTCCCGCCATTCTCGGTCGGCGAGACCGGGCGTATGGGCGGGCCGCGTCGGCGCGAGATCGGCCACGGCAAGCTCGCCTGGCGCGCCATTCATCCGATTCTACCGCCCCACCACGAATTCCCCTACACACTGCGTGTGGTGTCAGAGATCACGGAGTCGAATGGCTCTTCCTCGATGGCGACCGTCTGCGGCACTTCGCTGGCATTGATGGATGCGGGCGTTCCGGTCAAACGCCCAACCGGCGGCATCGCCATGGGCCTGATCCTCGAGGACAAGCGCCATGCGGTACTGTCCGACATCCTCGGCGACGAGGACCATCTCGGCGATATGGATTTCAAGGTCGCCGGCACCGAGCGAGGGGTCACCTCGCTGCAGATGGACATCAAGATCGCCGGCATCACCGAGGAGATCATGCGGGTTGCGCTCAGCCAGGCGAGAGAGGGGCGCATGCACATCCTCGGCGAAATGGCGAAGGCGCTCGCCCAGCACCGGGCTCAGCTCGGCGAGCACGCGCCGCGCATCGAAGTGTTCAACATTCCGGTCGATAAGATTCGCGAGGTGATCGGCTCCGGCGGCAAAGTGATCCGCGAGATCGTCGAAAAAACCGGCGCCAAGATCGACATTTCCGACGACGGAACGGTGAAGGTGGCGTCCGCAAACGGCGACGCCATGAAGGCGGCGATCAACTGGATCAAGTCGATCGCCTCCGAGCCCGAGGTCGGTCACATCTACGAAGGCACGGTGGTCAAGGTGATGGACTTCGGCGCTTTCGTGAACTTCTTCGGCGCCAAGGACGGGCTCGTGCACATCAGCCAGCTCGCTCCGCGCCGGGTGCAGAAGGTGACCGACGTCGTCAAGGAAGGCGACAAGGTCAAGGTGAAGCTTCTCGGCTTCGACGAGCGGGGGAAGGTGCGTCTCTCGATGAAAGTCGTCGACCAGGCGACCGGCGAGGACCTGGAGGCGAAGCAAAAGGCCGAGGCTGAGCAGCAGCGCGGCGATCAGCAGCGCGAGGCGGCTGGGGCGGAGTAGTTGCCCTCGCGCAGGGCGTTGGACAGGCGGCCTGCGGGCCGCCTTTTCATTTCGGCTGCGTCTTGCCGTCAAAAACAGTTCATGGATTTCTGATATAAAAAGTTGTATAATTAGCATTATACTCGCAATAGGAGAGTGCTATGGCTGCTGGTCGCCTGAGTTCGGCAACGGTCACGCTCAACCCTAAAGACCAAAAGATGGAGGCAATCCAACGCATTCTCGCAAAGGTCGGCGGCATGGCAGGCTGCGATCATTGCGGCCGCATTGCCTTGCTGCGGGTTGACTTCCTTTCCGACCCGCCGCCGCCCGATCTCGCCAAGGACGGCGCGATATCCATCGTCCACGAATAGCCTGCACCGCACTTGACGGCCCTCGGCATCGGGCTGCCGTATTTCCAAGATCTGCCGCCGGAGATCTATCGCGGCGGGGCCACCGACTTTGTCGAGGTCACACCGGAGGTCCTTTGCCGGGAGCGCCGCGGCGGCGCGCTCGATCTGTTGCCGGACAAGCTCGCCGTCGCACGGGAAACTTGTGGGGCATTGCCGATCGTTGTGCATGGCGTCGAGCTCTCCATCGGCTCCGCGCACGGGTGCAACGCCGCTTACCTCGACCTGCTCGACCGCTTTCAAGCGTCCTGGCCGTTCCTCTGGCACAGCGAGCATCTCGGCTTCCAGACCATTGCCGGCGAGGATGCACACTCGCTCAATACCGGTGTGCCGTTGCCGCTGCCGGCGACCCGCGAGGCCGCCGAGCTCGTTGCTGACCGCAGTGCCGTCATCGCCCAGCGCTATGGTGTACCATTCCTGCTGGAAAACGCGGCCCATTACCTGCCCGATCTGCCGAGCGATCCGGAGATCGGTGACGATGTCGGGCTGATGAACGCCATCCTCGATCGTGGCGGCTGTCTGCAACTGCTCGACCTGCACAATGTGTGGTGCCACGCGCTCAACCACGGGCACGATCCCTTCGCCGCGATCGACCGCATGCGGCTCGACCGGGTGGCGGAGATCCACATCGCCGGCGGCTCCTGGCACGACGGCTTCTGGATGGATGCCCACGACAGCCGCGTCCCCGAGCCGGTTTGGGATCTCTTGGAATACACGCTGCCGCGCGTTCCCGCCGTTGGCGGGGTCGTGTTCGAAGTGCTGGAAGAACATCTCCCTCGTCTCGGCGCCGACGCAATCGTCGACGAGCTCACCCGCGCGCGTGCGATCTGGCAGCGCCGCGGCCCACCTCGGTGCGATCGCTCATGTCACTGATCGGTGTCCAGACCGCGCTTGGTCGGATGGTGCGTGCCGGCGAGCACGCAGATCCGGCCCAGCTCGCCGACCTCGATCTCTTCGGCGACGAGCGCAGCCGGATGTCGCGCGTGCTGGCGTCGCGTGGCTTTCGATTCACCGCGCGCATCCAGCGCTCCTGGTGCGAGGCTCGTGCCGCCAGGGGGGCGCGCCTGGCGCTGTCGATCCTGTCACCGGATCAGCGCCGTCACCTGGTCGGCGAATGGGTGGACCGCGGCGGCGGAACCAATTCCTTCTTCCTTGCCGAGGCCGACGGTTTTCTCGAATTCCTGGCGCAACGGCTGCCCAACCCTTCGCACGCGCTCAGCCTGTGCCGGTTCGAGCGGGCCGTGCTGCGGGCCGAAGCAGCCGCCACGACCTTTGCTGCGCCGGGCAGCGCTTGCCTCGACGATCTAACCTGCATGCTCAGATCCGGTCGCCACGCCGCGCTGGTATCCTTCTTCGCCGACCATGATCGATTGCTCGCCGCGCTCGAGGGCGAGAGCGCACTCCCGCCGCTTTCGACGACACAATGGCCCGTCCTCGTCGCTCCCGGCATGCCCGGCCTCGCTCGCCCAGCGGACGCCGCAGAACTCGCGCTCTGGCAGGCGCTCGACGAGCCCAGCCCCGTCGCTGTCCTGCAATGCCAGGGTCACTCCCGCGTTGCAATCGAGAACTTCCTGGCTTCTGGCGCTGCCGAACCGGCCTGAGCCGCGGCGCTTGCTCGCCAACGGCCTATCGCCGCTCCGCGACGGCGGGAAGCGGCTTGCACCGACCGCGCAAATCTCAGATTACTGCGCCGCGTCTTTGGCGATAGCGCGCTCGTTCGCCGCGGTCTCGTCCTTGAGCGAGACCGGATGCGGCATGGCGATGACGTTGTAGCCGGAATCCACGAAGTGGACGTCGCCGGTAACCCCCGTCGAGAGATCCGAAAGCAGATAGAGCGCGGCGCCGCCGATCTCTTCCAGCGTCACGCCCCGACGCAACGGCGAGTGGCGC
Source organism: Xanthobacteraceae bacterium (assembly GCA_045811545.1). Classification (GTDB taxonomy): domain Bacteria; phylum Pseudomonadota; class Alphaproteobacteria; order Rhizobiales; family Xanthobacteraceae; genus VAZQ01. The sequence goes on from JBJMTU010000295.1 coordinate 8,220, forward strand.
TGCTGGAAGGCGAACATCTGCCGCGCGTCGCCGATGCCGGCGCCGGCAAGCGTGCGGATCGGTCCAGCAGAGATGGCGTTGACGCGAATAGCGGCCGGGCCGAAATCGACCGCGAGATAGCGTACCGACGCTTCGAGCGCCGCTTTCGCGACCCCCATGACGTTGTAGTTCGGCATCGCCCGCTGCCCGCCATTATAGGTCAGCGTGAGCATTGCGCCGCCGGCCGGCATCAGCGCCGCCGCGCGTTTCGCCGCTTCGGTGAACGAGAAGCAGGAGATGATCATAGTACGCACGAAATTCTCGCGCGTGGTGCCGGCATAGCGGCCCTTGAGCTCGTTCTTGTCCGAAAAGGCGATGGCGTGAACGAGGAAATCGAGCGACCCCCATTTCTCCGCGATGGCGGCGAATGTGACGTCGAGTGAATCGATGTTTTCGACGTCACAGGGTAGCACGAGTGAGGCACCCACCGATTCCGCCAACGGCTTGACGCGTCGGCCGAGCGCCTCGCCCTGATAGCTGAAGGCGAGAGTTGCCCCGTGAGCAGCGAGCGTCCTGGCAATCCCCCACGCGATCGAGTGGTCATTGGCCACCCCCATAATCAGCCCGCGCTTGCCCTGCATCAACTGCGTCATAGCGCCCGAACTTTCTGCACTGGTGCCCGCTCCTCGTGCCAGCCCGAATTGACCGCTATGCGTCGCTCAAACATCGACGCGTTTGAACACGACCGAGGCGTTGGTGCCGCCAAAGCCGAACGAGTTCGACAACACGCAGCCGAGCTTCATGTCGTCGCGCCGCTCCCGCACGATCGGCACGTCCGCGAACGCGGGATCGAGATTCTCGATGTTGGCGCTTTCGCAGATGAAGCCGTTGCTCATCATCAGCAGGGAATAGATCGCTTCCTGCGCGCCTGCGGCCCCCAAGGAATGACCGGTGAGCGATTTCGTCGCCGAGATCGGTGGACACTGCTCGCCGAACACTTCGCGGATAGCCTCAATCTCCTTGATATCCCCAATCGGGGTCGAAGTCGCGTGCGGGTTGATGTAATCGACCGGCGCCTTGACCTCCTTGAGCGCCATCCGCATACAGCGCACCGCACCCTCGCCCGACGGCGCCACCATATCGAAGCCGTCCGAGGTGGCGCCATAACCGGCGATCTCGCCGTAGATACGCCCGCCGCGCGCCTTGGCGTGCTCGAGTTCCTCCACGACCAGAACGCCCGCTCCGCCGGCGATGACGAAGCCGTCGCGATCGACGTCGTAGGCCCGCGACGCCTTCTCCGGGGTCTGGTTGAAGCTCGAGGACATAGCGCCCATGGCATCGAACAGCACGGAAAGTGTCCAGTCGAGCTCCTCGCAGCCGCCGGCGAAGATTACGTCTTGCTTGCCCATCTGGATGATCTCTGCCGCGTTGCCGATGCAATGGTTCGAGGTCGCGCACGCCGACGAGATCGAATAGTTGACGCCCTTGATCTTGAACCAAGTGGCAAGCGTCGCCGATGCAGTCGACGACATCGACTTGGGAACGGCGAAGGGTCCGACGCGCTTGGGACTCTTGTTGCGGGCAATGTCGGCGGCCTCGACAATGGCGCGCGTCGATGGCCCACCCGACCCCATGATAATGCCGGTCATCTCATGGGAGATTTCGTTCTCCTCGAGCCCGGCATCGCGGATCGCCTGCTCCATGGCGACGTGGTTCCAGGCCGCGCCGCCACCGAGGAAGCGCATGGCGCGACGATCGATAGCCTCGTCCGCATTGAGAGTGGGCGCTCCGTGCACCTGGCAGCGAAAGCCGAGCTCGGCATATTTATCGGCGCGCGAAATTCCCGATTTGGCTTCACGCAGACTCGCCAGCACTTCCTGGGTGTTGTTGCCGATTGACGAGACGATACCCATCCCGGTGACGACGACTCGTCTCATGAATGCCTCGTCCGCATCGCGACCCGCGCAGTCAATCGTGCGCCGCCGTCAGCCTCCGCTCGGCTGCATCACCTCGTCGCGGAACAGGCCGACTTTCAGGTCCATCGCCCGATAAATGATCGAGCCGTCTGCCGAAAGCCAGCCGTCGGCGATGCCAAGCACAAGCTTGCTGCGCATGACCCGTTTGATGTCGATGCCGTAGACCACCTTCTTGACGGAGGGCAGGACCTGACCGGAAAATTTCAGCTCGCCCAGCCCGAGTGCGCGTCCTCTGCCGGGCGCTCCGAGCCAGCCCAAGAAGAAGCCGAGCAACTGCCACAACGCATCGAGTCCCAAGCAGCCCGGCATCACCGGATCGCCTTTGAAGTGGCAGGGGAAGAACCAGAGGTCCGGCTTGAGATCGAGCACAGCGCGAACCAGTCCTTTGCCATACTCGCCGCCGGCTTCCGCGATCTCGGAGATGCGGTCGAACATCAGCATGGGGGGCAAAGGCAACTGTGCATTACCCGCGCCGAACAACTCGCCGCGCGCGCACGCCAATAGGTCCTCGTATCCGAAGCTGCTGCGCCGCTCCGCCATCCGCGTCCTGTCCGTGGTCGCCTGATCAATACCCAAAGCGTGGAACTCCTAACATAGGCGGCGCCCAGTGGGCAAAGCCAGCCAGGCCTTACCCAAGCGCCCGCACATTAGACCAGCCCTTACCCAAGCTCCCGCACATTAGAATCGCCCCAGTGTTTTTGCGAAGGAGTTGCATGTTCGGCCCCATATGTTACAAATGCAACAATCGTTGCGGTAGCATAAAAGGTTCACCCAGTGCCCACGACCCCGTCGCGCACCGTCGTCTTTACCAATGCGGTGGAGGGTGCCGAGCGTGCGGCCGGCACGCCCTTGCGTTCCGCGCTCACGGGATGCCCGTGGCACGATGTGAAGTCCATGCTCCGCGACGTGGGCTTGCGTCCGACCCGCCAGCGCATGGCGCTCGGGTGGATTCTTTTCGGCAA
>JBJMTU010000296.1:0-3669 GCA_045811545.1 Xanthobacteraceae bacterium
AACGCCGCGGCGATGGCCTCGCCGGCGGCGAACCTCGCCTCACCCTCGAAGATGATGAAGCGCCAGGGCACAAGCTTGCCGTGATCGGGGACGCGCGAAGCAATAGTAAGCAGCGTCTCGATCTCGATGGCGGACGGGCCAGGGCCCGCGAGTTCGATCGGTTTGATGGAGCGGCGGGTCCTGAGCAGTTCGAGGGCGTCGGGCATGGCTTGATCCGCGGCAGCGGGCGGACTTGCGCCTTACAAAAAACCGCAATTTAACGCGGCAGGCGCAAATCTCGGCGGCGGTTGCGCCTAGCACAGGGCGGCAATGGCGACAAACCCTCCGGCAACGCTCTGCTAAGGGCTTGAATTTGCCGCGATTACGGTCGAAAACCGCGGCCTATGGGCGTTGGGGGGACGAGAACGGGCAGGGGGGGCCAACTCGTTTTGGCCGCCAGTGTGTGGCTCGCGGCGCTGTCCGCGACGGCCGACGCTCAATTCTTCGGAAGCTCACAAAGCTCCGACAGTTTCACGCTGCGTCCGCCGAGGGACGTGCCATCGGTCCCGCCTGGGCCGCCGCAAAGCTCCATGCCGCCGAGCGGCAATGTGGTGCCGCCCGCGGCCCCAAAAGGACCTCTGCTGCAATCGCCGGCTAACCCTGCCGCGCAGGCTCATGCCGCACCCAACGCGCCCGCCACGCCGGCGGTGCCGCCCGGCCAAGCAGCGCTCGCAGTCAGCGCGCGGTTCGGTCGCGATCTGCCGGCGATCAACGGCGGATTGCATTGGCGCGTCTATCGCACCGAGCACAGCGGTGCGCCGCGCCTCTTCAAGGAGGACAAGGCCCCGACTCCGACGTTCGTGCTGCCGCCCGGCGCCTATATTGTCAGCGTCGGCTTCGGGCTCGCGAGCATGACCAAGGCCGTGCAGGTGCGCGCCGATGCGATGAAAGAGGTATTCGAGATTCCGGCCGGCGGACTACGCATCGAAGGTCGAGTCGGCGATGCACGCATCCCGCAGGGTCAGATTTCGTTTGACCTTTACAAAGGCAGCCAGTTCGAGCCCGGCGACAAGCGCCCGATTGCCAACGCGATCATGACCGGCGACATCGTGCTGGTGCCGGAGGGCACCTACCATGTCGTGTCGAACTACGGCGATGCGAACGCGACGGTGCGCTCCGACATCCGCGTCGAAGTCGGCAAGTTGACCGACGCCACGATCAATCATCGCGCCGCGATCATTACGCTCAAGCTCGTAAACGAGCGGGGCGGCGAAGCACGCGCCAATACGCAGTGGTCGGTGCTCACACCCGGAGGCGACGTGATCAAGGAATCGATCGGGGCGTTCCCGCGCGTGATCCTGGCGGAGGGCGATTATCGCGCCATCGCTCGCAACGACAACAAGACCTATGAAGGCGAATTCCGCGTCGTCACTGGCGTCGACCGCGAGGTCGAGGTCGTCGGGCGCTGACGCGCTGATTACCCTTGCCGGCGAACTTGCTGGCGCTACGGCTGTCGGTATCGATAGAGTGCTTGGCGAGTCATCTGCCAGAAGCGAAGGCGACAATGCCCTGGCTGCGCCGCCTCGTCCCAATGATGCTGCTCGCGAGCATTTCCGCGGCAGATGCGGCGCCGCTCGTGCCGCCGAGCGATCTGCCCGGCCGCGAGCGGTACCGTTTCACGCCCTCGCCGCTCGACCGCTTCATGCAGCCGACCCCGCGTGTCAAGCCGCTGTTGCGCTGGGATTGCGACCAGCGCCGCGCATGGGACTCGACCCGCCGGTCCAGGCGTCATCGGGATTGTTGAAAGCCGGCCGCGCCGCCGGGGCCATCATCCACACAAGGCGGTTACGCCGCCTGCTTGATCCTGCGGACATCGGGCGGCACCGCTTCCTCGGCGATGGCGCGCAGCGCGGCACCGAGCGCCAGCACGGCCTGCCCTTCCTTGCCGAGGCGACGGATCGAGACGGTCCGGTCGGCCGCTTCCTTGCGGCCGACCACCAGCAGCGCCGGCACCTTGGCGAGCGAGTGCTCGCGCACTTTGTAATTGATCTTCTCGTTACGCAGGTCGGCCTCGACGCGCAGGCCTAACTGACTCGCGGCGACAACGACCTCGCGCGCGTAAGGATCGGCGTCGTCGGTGATCGTGGCGACGACCGCCTGCAGCGGAGAGAGCCACAGCGGCAGGTGTCCGCCATGGTGCTCGATGAGAATGCCGATGAAGCGCTCGAGCGAGCCGAACATGGCCCGATGCAGCATCACCGGCGTCACCTTGTTTGAGTGCTCATCGATATAGAAGGCGCCGAGCCGGCCCGGCATGTTGAGGTCGACCTGAATGGTGCCGCACTGCCAGTCGCGGCCGATGGCGTCCCGCAACACGTATTCGAGCTTGGGCCCATAGAAGGCGCCTTCACCTTTATTGAGTGTCCACGGCCGTCCGGACGCCTTGAGCGCCTGCATCAGTGCGGCCTCGGATCGGTCCCAGACCGCGTCCTCACCGATGCGCTTCTCGGGGCGGTCGGAGAATTTGATGGTGACGTCGGAAAAGCCGAAGTCTTCGTAGATCGAAAGAATGAGGTCGTTCATGGCGAGCGCTTCGGCTGCGATCTGCCCTTCCGTGATGAACACGTGCGCATCGTCCTGAGTGAACGCACGCACTCGCATGAGCCCATGCAGCGCGCCCGAGGGCTCGAAGCGGTGCACCTTTCCGAATTCGGCCAGTTTGAACGGCAGGTCGCGGTAGGACTTCAGACCGTTCTTGAAGATTTGGATGTGACCGGGGCAGTTCATCGGCTTGACGACGAAGGTGCGCTCGTCGTCTTCGCGCGGCTGAGTCAGAAACATGTTCTCGCGGAAGGTCGCCATGTGGCCGGAGGCGACCCATAACGAGGAATCCATGAGCTGTGGCGAGTTGACCTCGACATAGCCGGCCGCGGCTTGGCGGCGGCGGATGTATCTCTCGAGGATCTGATAGAGCGTCCAGCCCTTCGGATGCCAGAACACCGAGCCCGGCGCCTCTTCCTGGAAGTGAAAAAGGTCCATCTCGCGGCCGAGCCGGCGGTGGTCACGCTTTTCCGCCTCTTCAAGCTGCTTGAGATAGGCGTCGAGCTCCTCCTGCTTGGCGAAGGCGGTACCGTAGATGCGGCTGAGCATTTCGCGATTGGAATCGCCGCGCCAATAGGCGCCCGCGACCTTCATCAGCTTGAAGGCGTTGCCGACCTTGCCGGTCGAGGTCATGTGCGGGCCGCGGCAGAGATCGAACCAGTCGCCCTGTTTGTAAATCCTGATCTCCTGGCCTTCCGGAATCGCGTCGATGAGCTCAATCTTGAACAGCTCGCCCTTGTCGCGAAACACGCGCTTGGCCTGTTCGCGCCCCCATACCTCTTTCGTAAATGGTTTGTCGCGGGCGATGATCTCGCGCATCTTCTTCTCGATGGCGTCAAAATCCTCCGGCGTGAACGGCTGGTTGCGGAAGAAGTCGTAGTAAAAGCCGTTCTCGATGACCGGGCCGATGGTGACCTGGGTGCCGGGCCATAGCGTCTGCACGGCCTCGGCGAGCACGTGCGCGGCATCGTGCCGGATCAGCTCCAGCGCGCGCGGATCTTCGCGGGTGAGGAACTCGATTTTGGCGTCGCGCTCGATCGGGTCGTTCAAATCCGTGAGCCCGCCGTCGAGCGCCATGGCGACCGTGCG
>JBJMTU010000297.1:0-9546 GCA_045811545.1 Xanthobacteraceae bacterium
CCGCCCTCTGCGCTGACCGTCAGGCCATTCATCTCCCAGGTGTAAACCTGCCCGCTGTCGTGACGCCATAAAATGTCGCTCTTGCCGTCACCGTCGAAGTCGCCGAGGCCTTGGATGTGCCAGTCGGTGGGAACTGGAGCGTGCGCCGCGCCGCCTTCCGTTTTAATCGTCAGGCCATTCATCTCCCAGAAATAGACCTGCCCGCTGTCGTGACGCCATAGAATGTCGCTCTTCCCGTCACCGTCGAAGTCGCCGACGCCTTGGACGTGCCAGTCGTTGGGAACTGGAGCGTGCGCTGCAGCGCCTTCCGCTTTGATCGCCAGACCATTCATCTCCCAGAAATAGACCTGCCCGCTGTCGTGGCGCCAGAGAATGTCGTTGTTGCCGTCACCGTCGAAGTCGCCGGCGCCCTGAATGTGCCAGTCATTGGGAACTGGAGCATGCGCCACGCCGCCTTCGGCTTTGATCGTGAGGCCGTTCATCTCCCAGAAATAGACCTGCCCGCTGTCGTGGCGCCAGAGAACGCCGCTCTTGCCATCGTCGTCGAAGTCGCAAAACGGCGAGGGAAAGTTCACCGTCGGGCTGGTGCGGGGGTCGAAAATAGTCGCCCAGATGTCGTCGTCGCCGCTGGTCTGGGCGAAGCCGACGGCGAAGCGGCCGTCGCCCAGCGACGCGACGAGCGGGTTCGCCTCCGAACCCATGTCGCCGGCGGTGAATTCCACGCCGACCTTCGTGCCGGCGGCATCGAAGCGTTGCCCGCGCAGGAGGCCCAAATTGTTATCGAACCAGGTCACGACGACGCCACCGTCATTGAGCGGGGCGACATCGGCGCGCACCTGGCTACCGGCAACGGAGGTATTGGCGATCAAGAACGTGGCTGGCGCTCCGGCACCGTTGTCGAGGCGCGCGACGATGCCGGTGCCGCTGCCGCCTTCGGAGGCGTCGCCATCCTCTTCCGTCCAGACCGCCACGAAACTGCCGCCCGTCAGCGCCGCCACATGCACGTCGAACGCGAGCGGGCCGCCGAAGTCGCCACCCCGTACGAAACCTCCCGCCGAATCGCGGATTTGGTAAGCCGCGGCGAAGTCGCTAAAGCCGGGTTGGTGTTCGTATACGACGACGTAATTGCCGCTGCTGAGGACGTCGACGTCCGGGTTGAAAGTAGGGCCGACCACGCCGGCGTCCGCGATTATGAATTCGGCGCCGACCGCACCGGCGGCGCTCACGATGCGGCCGACAGTACTCGTGCTGAGGGGGCCGCCGGCTTCGGTGGAGCGTCCGTAGGTGACAAGGTAACTGCCGTTGGACCTGACGGCGACCGCCGAGCCGCCGAGGGTGTCGGTGTTGGTGTCAGCCTGGATCGTCGTGGGTGCGCCGCCGACGAGGGTGCCGTTGACGTCGTAGCTTTGCGCGCGGATCGAGGTGCCGGCTGCATCGGTGTCGCTGTAGACCATGACGAAGCCGCCACCGGGCCGGGTGTCGAGCGCCGCGTTGTTCTCGTTATCGTTGAAGAACGAGGAATTGGCCCGGAACTCGTCGCCGATGCGGTTGCCCCTTGCGTCGAAAATCTGACCGACCAGGTCCGAGCCGGGCGCGGTGGCGATCGGACCGCCCGCACCTTCGGTCCACACCACGACGTAGCGGTCGGAGCCGATGTCAACGATGTGAGGATCGGACTGATCGCCCGCGTCGGTGAAGTTCGCCTGCTGCGTCGCGCGCCATACTTTCGGCGTCGTGGTCATGACGGCATCTCCCTCAATTCATCGCCTGGCGATGATGGCGAGAGCCTGTGGCATTCCCAGCTGCACCCCTCTGTCGCTTCGGGCGGCGGAAAGGTTCACTCCCAATCCCAAGTCTCCTTCCCTTCCCTACCCGCGGCAGCTTGCAGACGTTGGCCGCTTCTGCCTTCCCCGCCCCCTCTCTCAGGCAGACGCCGGAGCAGATGCTTCACCGCAGAATCTGGCTCAGGAATAGCTTCGTACGCTCGTGTTGGGGGTGGCTGAAGAAGGCTTCAGGCTCGTTGATTTCGATGATCTGGCCGGGCCGCTGCCGAGAAGACGAAGGCCTTGCTTACGGAGGCCATCGTTAAGGGAGCTCTGGGGTGGATTGGCGTAATGCGCTGCGCTTATTGCGCCCTAGGGAAAGAGCCGACTTCCGGTGCTGATTGAGGGACTTAATGGCAACTCGATTTTCCGCTTGACTCGTGTAACGAGAATCTTCGAGAAGAGCGTATTCACCGAAACTACGCCAGGAGCCCGGGCGGCATGCCGCGCCGGGTTTTTCGTTGCGCGCTCGCGCGTGCGGGCGCGCGCGGCGGGTTTCTCGTGTTTGCAGAAAAAACGGGAAATACAGAGATCAAAGCCATGCCGTTTCAAAAGGGCCAAAGCGGAAATCCGGCCGGACGGCCGCGCGGGATCGTCAATCGGGCAACTGCGCTCGCGCAGGATCTGTTGTCGGAACATGCCGAGTGGATCGCGCGCAAGGTGATCGAACTCGCCGAAGAGGGCGATATGTCGGCCATTCGCGTGTGCATGGAGCGGCTCGTGCCGCCTATCAAGCACCAGCCGGTCGCCGTGGAGCTGCCGCCGATCGAGAAGCCGGCCGACAGTGTCGAAGCGGTGGCGAGCATCGCGGCCGCGGTCGCGGCGGGCGATCTCACCGCAGCCGAGGCCGCCGAATTGGCCAAGGTCGTCGATGTGTACGTGCGGGCGCTCGACAGCAAAGGGTTCAACGAGCGCCTGAGCGCGCTCGAGAAGGAGATCAACGGCACGCCCGATGTGCCGGCGCCTGCCGCCGTCTGCGACGACGCCAGCGTCTGAGGCCTGCACCCATGCCGCCGCCTGACAATTGGCTGATGAAGCTCAGGAAAAGCGGGGCCCGCCAGCCCCGTATGCATCTTTTATGGGTGGACGCCCGCGACACCCCGCCGATATCGAAGCCAAGCGCAACCGCTTGATCGCCGCGGCCGGGCGCATGCCGGCGACACGTTCGTGCACGTGCGTTGGAAAAGGCGGGACGAAACGTGAGAAGTCCCGCTCACCTCGAGCCCCCCGCGCCCATGCAAGACAACCGCTGGTAGGCGCACTCCATTGTTTACGATTGATCCGAGTTTCCGATTGATCCGAACAATGGATCGCGCAACTAGAGCGTGTTGACTTTAGATGGAGTCGCCCGCTCCACCCCCTGCTGTCATGCCCCGCGAAAGCGGGGCATCCAGTAATCACGGAGCGTCTGTGGTTACTGGATCGCCCGCCTTCGCGGGCGATGACGACGGAAAGCTGAACGATCCAACCAAAAATCATCGCGCTCTAAAGCGTGTAACCGGAAAGCGGGGCAGTCACCGCAGAATCTGGCTCAGGAACAGCTTCGTGCGCTCGTGCTGCGGATGGCTGAAAAAAGCCTCGGGCTCGTTGATTTCGATGATCTGGCCGGCATCCATCAGTACCATCCGGTTCGCGACCTGGCGGGCAAATCCCATCTCGTGGCTCACCACCACCATGGTCATGCCGTCGAGCGCCAGCCCGACCATGGTATCGAGCACCTCCTTGACCATTTCCGGGTCGAGCGCGGAGGTGGGCTCGTCGAACAGCATGATCTTCGGCTGCATGCACAGCGCCCGCGCGATTGCCACCCGCTGTTGCTGGCCGCCGGAGAGCTGGGCGGGGTACTTGTCGGCCTGTTCCGGAATGCGAACGCGTCTCAGATAGTGCCGCGCGATCTCGTCGGCCTCCCGCTTCGGCACCTTGCGCACCCAGATCGGAGCGAGCATGCAGTTCTCCAGCACGGTCAGATGCGGAAACAGGTTGAACTGCTGGAACACCATCCCGACCTCGCCGCGCACCTCGTCGATGGTCTTGAGGTCCTCGGTAAGCTCGGTACCGTCGACGATGACGCGGCCGCGCTGCCAGTCTTCGATGCGATTGATGCAGCGAAGCAACGTCGACTTGCCGCTGCCCGAGGGGCCGCAGACGACGATGCGCTCTCCCCGCATGACCTTGAGGTCGAGGTCGCGCAGCACGTGGAACTGACCGAACCATTTGTTGAGGCCAATGATCTCGATCGCAATGTCGTGCGTCGTCGTGCGTATGTCGCGCGCGATGTGCGGGCTCGATCTGCCGGGACTTCCGTTTTGATGACTGTCGCGCAAACGTCTCGACCTCGTCTCAAGCCGGGCGATCGGTACTTAACCGCCGTTCCACGAACAATGCGTAGCGCGACATCCCGAAGCTTACGACAAAATAGATGATCCCGGCGAACGCGAAGCCGGTGAACAGCGTAACGGGTGTCGCCCAGCTCGGATCGGCAAAGGCCGCGCGCAATTGTCCCAGCAGATCGAAGATGGCCACGATCAGCACGAGCGTCGTATCTTTGAAGAGCGCGATGAAGGAATTGACGAGGCCGGGAATGACCAGCCGCAGCGCCTGCGGCAAGATCACCAAGCCCATCATGCGCCAGTAGCCGAGCCCGAGCGCCATCGCGCCTTCGAACTGGCCGCGCGGGATCGCCTGCAGGCCGCCGCGCACCACCTCCGCCATATAGGCTCCCGCAAACAGCACCACCCCGATCAGGACGCGGGCCAGGCCGTCGATTCTCCAGTCGGTCGGCAGGAAGAATGGCAGCATGTAGGTCGCGAAGAACAGCACGGTGATCAGCGGCACGCCGCGCCAGAACTCGATGAAAATGATGCAGAACGTGCGGACAATGGGAAATTCCGAACGCCGGCCGAGCGCGAGCAAAATTCCCAATGGCAGCGACAAGATGATGCCGGTGAACGAAATCACCAGTGTGACGAGAAGGCCACCCCAGAGACGGGTCTCCACATGCGGCAGGCCGAACACGCCGCCGGTCAGCAGGAAGAAGGCGAGGACCGGAAAAACGCCAAAGAATGCGAGCGCGTTGAGGCCCTTGAAGGGCGCGGACGGGATAAGCAGAGGCACGAGCAGGATCGCGCCGAGCGCGTAAGTAACATTGACGCGCCACTGTTCGCTTTCCGGATAGAAGCCGTACATGAATTGAGCGAATTTGGCCTTCACGAACGGCCAGCAGGCACCGACCTCGCGCCCCACCGTTTCGGGCAGACAATCGACGCGGCTCGAGCCGGTCCAGACTGCATGGATCAAGAGAAACTTCACCGTCGGCCACACCAGCGAAACGATGATCACGGCACTGACCAACGTCAGCGTCGTGTTCAACGCGCCGCCGAACAGCCGGGCGCGCGTCGTCCTCAGCGCATCGGTGCTCGCCATCGGCGGCGGCTCGGGTTCGACCAGCGCGCGGCGGATGTAGGATGGTTGCGAAACCTCCGCCATCAGCGCTCCGCTATCCGGATATGGGCGTTGTACCAGTTCATCAACCCGCTGGTGATGAGCGAAATAGCAAGATAGACCGCCATGGTGATGGCGATGATCTCGATCGCCTGGCCGGTCTGGTGCAATGTGGTGCCGGCGAACACCGCGAACAGGTCGGGATAGCCGATGGCGACGGCAAGCGAGGAATTCTTCGTCAGGTTGAGATACTGATTGGTGAGCGGCGGCACGATCACGCGCAGCGCCTGCGGCACGACGATGAGGCGCAGCGTCAATCCGCGCCGCAGCCCGAGCGCGGACGCGGCCTCACTTTGCCCGCGCGGCACGGCAAGCAGGCCGGCACGCACGACTTCGGCGATGAAGGCGGCGGTATAGGTCGTCAGGGCGACGACAAGTGCGACGAATTCGGGCAGCAGACGAACCCCGCCGACGAAGTTGAAGCCGCGCAGTTCGGGCCTCTCGAAGCCGATCGGAAATCCCGTCGCGATCAGCGCAAGGAGCGACGGCACGACCAGGAGCGCCAGAGAGGTCCAGAGCAGCGGCACTTGGCGGCCGGTGCGCATTTGTAGGCGTCTTGCCCAAAGTTTGAGCGCAACCATCGCGATCACGCTCACCGCGAAGACAGCGACGACCGCACCGGCTCCCTTCCCCGCGATCGGCGCCGGCACAATGATCCCGCGGTTGTTGAGAAAAATCTCACCGAACAACGAGATGCTTTGGCGCGGTCCCGGCAGCGTGCCCAGCACCGCCAGATACCAAAACAGGAGCTGAAACAGGAGCGGCAGGTTGCGGATCAACTCGACATAAGCTTCCGCCAGGCGTGCGAGAAGCCAATTGCGCGAGAGCCGTGCAATGCCGATGAAGAAGCCGAGGATGGTCGCGAGCACAATGCCGATCCCAGCGACCAGCAGCGTGTTGAGAAGGCCGACAAGGAACACACGGCCATAGGTGTCCGATTCGTTATAGGGGATGAGGGATTGGTTGACGGCAAATCCCGCCGTGTTGTCCAAGAAGCCGAAGCCGCTCGCGATCTTCAGTGCGTCGAGGTTGGCCTTGGCATTGAGGGCGAATTCGTAGCCGAGCCATACCAGCATCGCCAGTAAGGCCAACTGGTAGAAAACAGCGCGGATCTTCGGGCGATTGTAGATCGCAATCCGCGGCGGGGCCAAAGCACGCTGGATCTGGATTGACACGAGAAGCCTGTCCGTGTCGCTGTCACTCCGTTGTCATGCCCGCGAAGGCGGGCATCCAGTAGCCTGCGTGGGGCCGATCAACGCCGAGGCGGTGCGTTTCATCCGGCCGGCGATTACTGGATCGTCCGCTTTCGCGGACGATGACAACCGAGCTGCTGCTAAATTGGCGCCCATCCACTGTCGCGGTCAGGACATGCGTGAGCATAAGTCGGCAGCGTAGCACGTCGATTTGCAGAGTCAGCGTACCGGCGGTGCGTATTGGATGCCGCCCTTGGTCCAGAGCCGGTTGACACCGCGACTGATGCCGAGCCTGGAGCCCGGGCCCACATTGCGGTCGAACACTTCACCATAATTGCCGACCTGTTTGACGATGCGCACCACCCAATCCTTGGTCAGCCCGAGCTGCTCGCCAAAATTGCCCTCGACGCCCAACAGCCGCCTGATCTCCGGCTGGTTCGACTTCAACGCCTCGTCGACGTTTCGCGAGGATACGCCGAGTTCTTCGGCATTGAGCATGACAAAGAGCGTCCACTTGACGACGTCGAACCATTGGTCATCGCCATGGCGCACCAGCGGGCCGAGTGGCTCTTTGGAGATGATCTCCGGCAGGATGACATGGTCGTTGGCATTGGCGAGCTTGAGCTTCTCCGAATAGAGCTGCGAGACGTCGGTGGTGAACACGTCGCAGCGGCCCGTCTCGTAGGCCTTGACGGTCTCGTCCGCCGTGCCGAACGCAATGACCTCGTACTTCATGTTGTTGGCGCGGAAGAAATCCGCAAGGTTGAGCTCGTTCGTGGTGCCGGTCTGCGTGCACACCGAGGCGCCATTGAGCTCGAGCGCCGAGTTGACCTTGAGCGACTTGCGAACCATGAACCCTTGTCCGTCGTAATAGGTCACGCCCGCGAAGTTGCCGTAGGCGACGTCGCGCGACAGCGTCCACGTCGTGTTGCGCGACAACACGTCGATCTCGCCAGTCTTGAGCGGCTCGAACCGGTCTTTGGCCGAGAGCGGCGTGAATTTGACCTTGGTCGAATCGTTGAAGATCGCGGCGGCGAGCGCGCGGCAGAAGTCGACATCGAAGCCGGTCCAGTTGCCCTTGTCGTCGGGATTGGAAAATCCCGGCAGTCCCTGGCTGACGCCACAGAGCAATGAGCCGCGATCCTTCACCGCCTTGAGTGTCTGGGCGGCCGCCGTATCGACGCAGAAGCCGAGTGCGACGGTTGCGCCGAAAAGAAAGATTGCGCGCTTCATGAAGCAGCCTTTCCTGAGACTGTCCTTGTCCACCTTGACCGCAACTTACGGGATCTGAGAGGCTTTTTTTGTAATACCACACTCGCGGCGCATGCCGGCCCCCGATGTGCCGGCCAACATCGCGCCCGCATGCGCGGTTCTCGTATTGGTCTACCTGCCATCTCAGAACGATCAGGCACCCCGGTCAAGGGGTTGACCGTCGCAGTCCATGCCGCCATGACCCGATACGAAGGCACTATTGCGCGAACATCGGCGCAGACCGGGTCGGTGCGCGAGACCGCGTCGGAGAGGCGAATCATGAGCAAGAAGAGCGAAGCCACGCACCCACCGTTGAAGCCGGCGACGCGGCTCGTGACGAGCGGCCGCGACGCCAGCGCCCATCATGGCTTCGTCAATCCGCCGGTGCATCATGCCTCCACGGTGCTGTATCCGAGCGCCGAGGATTTCCTCGCCCGTCGCTCGCGTTACCTCTACGGCCGGCGCGGCACGCCCACGTCCGAGGCGCTTGAAAATGCCTTGCGCGAGCTCGAGGGGCCCGATTGCGCCGGCGTTGCGCTGCTGCCGTCCGGTCTCGCGGCGATTTCCACCGCACTGTTCGCGGTGCTCAACGCGGGCGATCACCTGCTGGTCACCGACTGCGCCTATCAGCCCACGCGCAGATTCTGCGATAGCGTGCTTCGGCGCAACGGCGTCGAGACCACGTATTACGATCCACTGATCGGCGACGGCATCGCTGCGCTCATGAAGTCCAACACGCGCGCCGTGTTCGTGGAGGCGCCCGGCTCGCTTTCGTTCGAAGTTCAAGACGTACCGGCGATCGCGGCCGCCGCCCACGCCAAAGGCGCGCTCGTGCTGATGGACAACACCTGGGCGACCCCGCTCTATTTCCATGCCTTCGACAAGGGAGTCGATCTGTCCATCCAAGCCGCCACCAAATATATCGGCGGCCATTCCGACGTGATGCTTGGCACCGTATCGGCCAACCCGGCGACGTGGGAGCGGCTGAGCGAGACAGTACACGCGCTGGGGCTGTGCGTCGGGCCGGATGACATCTATCTCGGCTTGCGCGGGCTGCGCACCATGGGCGTGCGGCTTGCGCAGCACCATCAGGCGGGACTGAAGGTCGCGCGCTGGCTCGCCGCGCGCCCCGAAATCGCCCGCGTGCTGCATCCCGCGCTCGAAAGCTGTCCCGGCCACGCCGTCTGGCGGCGGGATTTTTCCGGCGCGAGCGGGCTCTTCAGCATCGTGTTCAAGCCGGTTGAACAAAGTGCGGTCAACGCATTCGTCAACGCGTTGCGGCTTTTCGGCATTGGCGCGTCATGGGGCGGTTTCGAGAGCTTGGCCATTCCATTCGACTGCACCAGCATCCGCACGGCGACAAAATGGCTGCCGGGCGGGCCGACCGTGCGCCTGCACATCGGACTCGAGGACGTCGACGACCTGATCGGCGATCTCGAAGGTGGCTTTGCCGCACTCGCAGCGGCGCGGTGAGCGGTCACGTAATCGCAAAGGACGAGCTCGGAGATCGTGCGGGGGCGCCGCTTTCAGTCGAGCTTCAATCCGATTGCTTGGACGACCGGCGTCCACCGGGCAATGTCTTCTTCGATAAAGCGCCGGAAGGTCTCGGGGCTTGAATCAACATCGGGTTCGAAACCCGACTCGATGAGCATCTGCCGGTAGGCCGGCTCGGCGAGCGCCGTTCGCGTCGCCTGCGAAATCTGCTCGATGATGGCCGTCGGTGTCCCGGCGGGAGCGAACAGGCCAATCGACTGCTGCGAGATCATTCCGGGGAGTCC
>JBJMTU010000298.1:0-4066 GCA_045811545.1 Xanthobacteraceae bacterium
GAGGTCTCGCTGCGCAAAAAGCCTTCCTTGTCGGCGTCGAGGATAGCGACCAGCGCGCATTCGGGAATGTCGAGGCCCTCGCGCAGCAGGTTGATGCCGACTAGCGCGTCGAACGCCCCTAGGCGGAGATCGCGGATAATCTCGATGCGCTCCAGCGTGTCGATGTCGGAGTGCATGTAACGCACGCGAATACCCTGCTCGTGCAGATATTCGGTGAGGTCTTCGGCCATCCGCTTGGTCAGCACCGTGACGAGCGCGCGGTAGCCGGCGGCGGCCACGCGGCGCACCTCACCGACGAGATCGTCGACCTGGGTGCGCGCCGGCCGCACGTCGACCGGGGGATCGATCAGCCCGGTGGGGCGGATCACCTGCTCGGCGAAGATGCCGTGCGCCTGCTCGATCTCCCACGGCCCGGGCGTGGCGGAGACGGTAGTGGTTTGCGGGCGCATGGCGTCCCACTCCTCGAACCTCAGCGGGCGGTTGTCCATGCAGGAGGGCAGGCGGAAGCCGTATTCGGCAAGCGTCGCCTTGCGCCGGAAGTCGCCGCGGAACATGCCGCCGAGCTGGGGGATCGTGACGTGGCTCTCGTCCACGAACACGAGCGCATTGTCGGGCACGTATTCAAACAGCGTTGGCGGCGGCTCACCGGTCTTGCGGCCGGTGAGGTAGCGCGAATAGTTCTCGATACCGGCGCAGCTTCCCGTCGCCTCCATCATCTCGAGGTCGTAAAGGGTACGCTGCTCGAGCCGTTGCGCTTCGAGCAGGCGCCCGGCGGCATTGAGCGCGCCCAGCCGTGCGCGCAGCTCCTGTTTGATGCCGGCGATCGCCTGCAGCAAGGTTGGGCGCGGCGTCACATAGTGCGAGTTGGCATAGATTTTCACGAACTCCAATTCGTCCGTCTTCGCTCCGGTGAGCGGATCGAATTCGTGGATCGACTCGATTTCATCTCCGAACAGGCATACCCGCCACGCGCGGTCCTCGTAGTGGGCGGGGAAAATCTCGATCACGTCGCCGCGCACGCGAAACGAGCCGCGATAGAAATCACCGGCCGAACGCTTGTACTGCAAAGCGACGAGATCGGCGATGAGCTGGCGCTGATCGATGCGATCGCGCTGCTTGAGCGTGACCGTCATGGCCGAGTAGGTCTCGACCGAGCCGATGCCGTAGATGCAGGAGACCGAGGCCACGATGATCACGTCATCGCGCTCGAGCAGGGCGCGCGTCGCGCTGTGGCGCATGCGGTCGATCTGCTCGTTGATCGAGGATTCTTTCTCGATATAGGTGTCGGTGCGCGGCACGTAGGCCTCGGGCTGGTAGTAGTCGTAGTAGCTGACGAAATATTCCACCGCGTTGTCGGGAAAGAACGACCTGAACTCGCCGTAGAGCTGGGCCGCGAGCGTCTTGTTGGGCGCGAGCACCAGCGCCGGTCGTTGCGTCGCTTCGATCACCTTGGCCATGGTGAACGTCTTGCCCGAGCCGGTGACGCCGAGCAGGACCTGCGTGCGATCGTGCCGCCTGACTCCTTCCACGAGGTCGGCGATCGCCTGCGGCTGGTCGCCCTTGGGCGTGAAATCAGATTTGATCACCAGCCGTTGGCCGCCCTCGGATTTTTCCGGCCGCGGCGGTCGGTGCGGCGTCCATGGCCGCTGGCTGAATTCGGGCCGGCCTTCGCGCAGCAGCGTTTCCAGCGCGTGCACGGTCGCGGAAGCGCCGGTGACGCCGCGAAAGCCGCCTCGCGCCGCTCTTGCCGCAGGCTCCCTCTCGTCGCGTTCCACTTGCGCAAGCGCGCTATCGTCATCGTCGAGCCCAAGCCCCTTCGCCAGGTCGGGATCGAGTTCGCCGAGCCGTGCAGCGCCCCGGTAAGGCGCCTGCGGAGCCTCGCCCCATCCCCGCGGCGTCGATTTGCGCGCGCGGTGCGCGGCGGCGAAATCGGCGCGCCGCTCGAACGAGTTGTCGGGCGGCGGTTCCAATCCGGTCTGCGAGCCGGGTCCGGCGGTTCCCTGGCCGATGCCGGGATTGAGCAGGTCGGCGAGTGCCGGATCCGTCGGCGGCTGCTCCGGTCGCGCTGCTTTGGCGCGGGTGGGCTTGGCGGGATCCTTCTTCGAGTGCTTGGCGGGATCGCGCTTTGGTTTCGGCGCCGCCGGCTGGTCAGGAGCTTTTGCCATCGCTCAAATATGGAGTCGCAGCTATGGTGGGAAAAGGGCCGAACATGGTTCCGCACAATGATTCGTCATGCGCGGGCTTGACCCGCGCATCCATTTCTTTTCGAAAATGATGGTCGGCCATGTCCCCGGGCTGAACATCAAGGCCGGCAATGACGGCGGAGGACAAGAGGAGAAAATCTTGCGCTACTCTCGCTCACCGACACGACGGCAGCTATTGAAGGCTTCGGCCGCCGCGCTGCCGCTCGCCGTGGTAGTCGCGCCCGCTTCGGCGCAAGCCGCTTATCCCGCAAGGCCGGTCAAGGTGGTGATCCCCTATCCGCCGGCTGGCGGCGCCGACACAGTCGGTCGTTTGTTGTTTCAGAAGCTCAGCGAAATGTGGGGGACACAATTCGTCATCGACAACCGCGGCGGCGCCGGCGGCACGATCGCGGCTGCGGCCGTGGCCAAGGCGGAGCGCGACGGCTACACCATCATGTACGACGCTACCGCCCATTCCGTGAACCCCTCGCTCTACGCCAATCTGCCCTACGATACCGTCAAGGACTTCCAGCCGGTCTTTCTGGGGGCGCTCATCACCAATCTTTTGGTCGTCAACAAATCGGTGGAAGCACGCAACGTGGCCGACGTGATTGCGCTCGCGAAGGCCACGCAGGGCGGGCTCGATTGGGCCTCTTCGGGCAACGGCACGGTGCAGCACCTCGCGCTCGAAATGTTCAAGCATCGCGCCGACATCAAGCTCAATCACATCCCCTACCGGGGCGGCGGGCCGGCGCTCAACGATCTCATCGGCGGACAGGTGAAATTCTATTTCTCCAACGCCGCGGCCTCGATCGGTCACGTCCAGTCGGGAACGCTCAAGTGCATCGCTCACACCGGCAGAGGGCGCCTCGCGGCGCTTCCCGACGTGCCGGCGGTGGCGGAAACGCTGCCGGGTTTCGAGGCCTATGAATGGCAAGGGCTGTTTGTGCCAGCCGGCACACCGGCGGAGATCGTGCAGAAGCTCAACTCCGGATTGAACGCGGTGCTGCGACAGGCGGACATCGCGGAGCGGCTCAAGCAGCTCAACGTCGAATTCCGCGAGAATACACCGGAGGAGTTTCGCGGCTTCGTCGCGGCGGAAATGGAGAAGTGGGGGCGCGTGGTGCGCGAAGCCAACATCAAGCTGGGATAGCCCTCTCGTTCCGCTCTATTCCAAGAGTCATGCGCGGGCTTGACCCGCGCATCCATCCGCTTTGCAAAACGTCTTTACGAAAGTGGTGGATTGCCGGGTCAGGCCTGGCAATGACGGGATTCAGTTAGCGTCTGTGCCGTTTTCGCGCAGGTAAAAACCGGCCCGTTGGGGCGGTGCCCTCTACTGCTGCACGATCACGTTGGTCCGAAGCCGAAATGTCAGGACCGTGGATGCTTCGGGAACAATGGAGCCATGCGCGGAGATTTGATCGGGCCCTCCGAGGGTGGCTCACGCATCCAAAACTATGTTACAGCAGCTTGCGATTGAGTGTAGCGCAAGGAAACATGCCCATGATCGACCTCTACTATTGGACCACGCCCAACGGCCATAAGATCACGATGTTTCTGGAGGAGACGGGGCTGCCCTACAACATCATGCCCGTGAACATCGGCAAGGGTGAGCAGTTCAAGTCGCAATTCCTAACGGTTTCCCCGAATAACCGTATCCCCGCCATCGTCGATCATGCGCCCCCCGGCGGCGGCAAACCGATTGCCGTATTCGAGTCGGGAGCCATCCTCGTGTATCTCGCCGAGAAGACGGGCCAATTCTTGGCGCGCGATGTGCGCGCTCGCACCGAGACCATCCAGTGGCTGTTCTGGCAGATGGGCAATCTCGGTCCGATGGCCGGCCAGAACAATCACTTCAGCAATTACGCGGTGGAGAAGATTCC
>JBJMTU010000299.1:0-5129 GCA_045811545.1 Xanthobacteraceae bacterium
GAGCTGCCGTCCTTCCGCTTTCGGCTCGGCGCGGTGACACCCAAGTCGTGGGACGGTGGCTGGGCGAAAGAGGCGACGGTCGCGCAATTTCCAGTCTCGCAAGCGATCGCCGGCGTACTGATGTCGCTGGCGCCGGGCGGTTTACGCGAGCTGCATTGGCACGCAAACGCCGCGGAATGGGCCTATGTGATCAAGGGCCAATGCCGCGTCACCACCATCAACCCGCAAGGCCAATCGCAGATCGTGGATTTTGCCGCCGGCGACGTCTGGTATTTTCCGCGCGGGTTCGGCCACTCGATCCAGGGCATCGGCACCGAGGACTGCCTCTTCGTCCTGGTGTTCGACAACGGCTATTTCTCCGAGTTCGGCACCTTCAGCATCAGCGACTGGATCGGGCACATTCCGCCCGAGGTGCTGGGAAAATATTTCGGCGTACCGGCGGCGACCTTCGCGAATTTTCCCAAGCGCGAGGTCTACATCGCCAAGGGACCGGTGCCGCCGCCGCTGCCCGCCAATCCGGCGCCCGGCACGCTCGACAACGGGTCGCTCACTCACCGCTATCGTTTGCTTGCCCAGCGTCCGGACACCTATCCGGGCGGCACGAATCGTCTGGTCTCGCAACGCCAGTTCCCGATCTCGACGACCGTCACCGGCGCGCTCATGCAGATCAAGCCGGGCGCGCTGCGCGAGCCGCACTGGCACCCCAACGCCGACGAATGGCAATACTACATCTCCGGCCGCGCTCGCTTGAGCGTGTTCGGATCGAACGGACGGGTACGCACCGAGGAATTCAATGCCGGTGATGTGGGTTACGTGCCGCAAGGCTATGGGCACTGGATCGAGAACATCGGCAACGAGGATGTCGAGCTGCTGATCGCGCTCAACAACGGCACCTATGAATCGATCTCACTCGCCGACTGGATCGGTGCCAATCCGCACCTCCTGCTGGCGACGAACTTCGAGGTGCCGGAGAACACGTTCAAGGACTTCCAGACGCGCAACAGGTTCCTCGCGGGGTAGGAGCATACGCTCTGCTGCGATGACGCAACGCAACGCAAAGCGCCCGCCGGTTTGGCGGGCGCTTTTTGGAATCGTCTCAGTTACCGAACGACGTCGCTGACGCGCCCCTTCACGCCTTCAGCGTTTCCAGCACGCGCTCCGGCGTAAACGGCAGGTGACGCAGCCGCTTGCCCGTCAGCCGGTAGAATGCATTCGAGATCGCGCCGGCGATGAACGGGTTGCCGATCTCGCCCAGTCCGGTTGGCCGAGTGTCGACGTCGACGAACTTGACGTTGAGCTCTTCGGGCAGATCCGACATGCGCATCAGGTTGTAGTCGTGGAAGTTCGATTGCTGCACGGCGCCGTCCCTGATCGTGATGCGCTCATGCAGCACGCTGGACAGGCCATAGAGGATGCCGCTCTCCACGTTCGCCTGGGCCGCGCCGGGCTGCACGATGACGCCGCCGTCGACCGCCACCCATACCTTGTGGACGCCTATCTTGCCACTCGCGCGGTCGAGCGAGATTTCGACCGCGCCCGCGCCGAGCGAGCCCGAACGCTCGGTGATCGAGATCCCGATGGCTCGGCCTTCGGGACGCTTGGCCTTGTAGTCCGACATCTGCGCCAGCGTCTCGAACACCTTGCGCGCCTTGGGTGTGGCGCCCATGCGTTCGAAGCGGAACTCGATCGGATCGATGCCTTGATCGACCGCCATCTGGTCGACAAAGCTTTCGATCGCGAAGGTGTTGAACACGTGGCCGACCGCGCGCCAGTGCTTGAGCTTGATGCCGTGCGAGACGCCGCGCCGCTCGATCGCCTGGTGGGGTACTCCGTAGTAGGGAATCTTGATGCCGGTGATGAGCAGGAACTCGCCGTCACCGACGACGCAGTGCTTCCAACCCGTGACCTTGCCCGATGCGTCGGTCGCCGCCTCCAGGCACTGGAAGGACTGCGGCCGGAACATGCCCTGAGCGATGTCTTCTTCCCGCGTCCATATCAATTTGACGGGGCGGCGTACTTCTTTGGCGATGAGCGCGCATTCGGCGGCGTAATCGCCCAGCGAACGGCGACCGAAGCCGCCGCCCATGTAGCATTGGTGGAAGTCCACTTGCTCGGGCGGGAGCCCGAGCGCCTTCGCCACCGCCTTGCGCGATTCGTCCGGCGCCTGACTGCCCTCCCAGACTTCGACTTTGTCGCCGGCGTCATTGATGCGCACCACTGCGTTCAGCGGCTCCATCTGCGCATGATAGCCGTAATCGCTGCGGAACTCGGCGTGGTAGGTCTTGGCCGCGGCGGCAAAGGCGGCGGCGACGTCGCCCTTCTGTTCGAGCTTGACCGCTTGCGCATTCGGATCGACGTGGATCTTGACGTAGTCCTCGAGCGCCCGATCGGAATTGAAACCTTCAGCCTTGGCCTTGCGCCACGTCACCTTCAAGGCATCGCGGCCCGCCTTGGCGGTCTCGAAATGGTCGGCCACCACCGCCAGACCGTTGGCGAGCTTAACGATGCCGATGACGCCGCGCATGGCTTTGACCTCGGCGTCGTTCCAGCTCTCCGGCGCGGCCGCCGACTGATCCTGCTTGCCCGCGTCCCAAACTCCCGGCTGCGCGTTGTGAACGGGCGAATGCAGGGTCGAGGCGTAGACCATGCCGGGCAATTTCACGTCGATCGCGTATTGCGCCGTGCCGTTGACTTTCGACGGCGTATCGCGCCGCGGCACCGACTTGCCGATCAGGCGGAAATCCTTGCGCTCCTTGAGCTCCTTCGGGTCGACCGCCGGCAGTGTCGGGGGAATCGTGCCGAACGCCGCGATCTCGCCATAGCTCAGGCGGGCTCCATTGGCGGGGTTGACGACCACATTCGGCTCGGTCTTGAGCGTTGCGGCGTCGACGCCCCACTTCTGGGCGGCATTGGCGATCAACACCTTGCGAACCTGTGCGCCGGCGATGCGCAGTTGAGTGAAATAGAGTTGCACCGCACGGCTGCCGACGATCCACATCAGGTTCTCGGTGCCGAAGGGGTCCTTGTAGCCGTAGACCTTGGCGTCGGCCGGGGTCCATTCGATGGCGACCTTCGACCAGTCGGCGTCCATCTCCTCGGCCACGATGAGCGGCAGCGACGTCATCGATCCCTGGCCCATTTCGGCGCCCGCGCTGAGGATCGTGATCTTGCCGTCGGGGGCGATGCGAACCCATGGGTTGATCGCGGCGTTAGCCAAGGCATTCGCCTGCGCCTGCGACATCAGGCGCACGCCGTCGCTTCCGACCGCGATGCAGAACGCCATGCCGCCCAAGCCGGCGATCACGCCGCGACGTGAGATATCCCGATCGATGATGGTCATGGCTCAGGCCTCCCGCGCCGCGCGCTCGATAGCGGCGATGATGCGATGATAGGTTCCGCAGCGGCAGATATTGCCGTCCATGTGGGTGATGATCTCGGCGCGAGAGGGCTTTGGGTTCTTGGCGAGAAGCTCCGCTGCTTGCATGATCTGCCCAGATTGGCAGTAGCCGCATTGTGGGACTTCTTCGATCACCCACGCCTTCTGCAACGGATGCGAGGAGTTGGGTGAGAGGCCCTCGATGGTGAGAACGGTCTTGCCGGCGACCGAGCCCACGTCGATTTGGCACGAGCGCTGCGCCCTGCCATCGATGTGGATGGTGCAGGCACCGCAGAGACCGGCACCACAGCCGTATTTCGTGCCGGTCAATCCGACATGGTCACGGATGGCCCATAACAGCGGCGTGCTTGGGTCGGCATCGACCGAGACTTGCCGGTTGTTCAAGGTGAACGAAACCATGCTTCCTCCTCTCGTTTGGCGCTTTTCGCGCACGTGCACTGCCGCGATAACCGGCTGGGACCGGGGGACGGCTTTATTGGTGGCTGACCTGAAGTCGAGCTCCTCGTCAGTTTAGCAACGTGGCGCGTCTTTCACATGGGAAAAATTCAAAAATGCAGCCATGCTGACGCGCTTTGGCCCTGCTCGTTTCTTAAGGTGCAATGCAAAGGTTCACCTCCCATATGAGTCGCATGAATCAGCAGACCCAAGTCTTAGCCCCGGGCGCCGACCACAACCCGCTGCTCGAGGAATGGAGCGACCCGTTCGGGGTGCCCGCGTTCGGCCGCATCAAGCCTGACCATTTCCGCCCGGCCTTTGGACACGCATTTGCATCGCACGCGGCCGAGGTTGCGGCGATTTCCGGCAATGCGGCCGCGCCGAGCTTCGAGAACACCATCGCCGCGCTCGAAGCGAGTGGACAGGAGCTCACGCGGACGCTCAACGTTTTCGATCTGCTGGCCGGCGCCCACACCAACGATGACCTCCTTGCGATCGAGCGCGAGATGGCTCCGCTCAAAGCCAAGCACTGGGACGGCATTCTCATGGACGCGGCCTTGTTCGGCCGCATCGAGTCGCTCGATCGGGCGCGCGATCGGCTCGCGCTTTCGGCGGAACAACGGCGCGTACTCGAGCGCTATTATCTGAAATTCGTGCGCGCCGGCGCGGCGCTTGATGCCGGCGCGAAGGCGCGGCTCGCCGACATCAATGCGCGGCTCGCCACGCTCGGCACCACCTTCAGCCAGAACGTCTTGGCGGACGAGCAGAGCTACACGCTGGTGCTCGACGGCGAGGACGACCTCGCCGGGCTTCCGGATTTCGTGCGCGCAGCGGCGCGTGCGGCGGCGGAAGAGCGCGGGCTTGCTGGCAAGCACGTCATCACCATCTCGCGCTCGAGCGTCGAACCCTTCCTGCAATTCTCCGCGCGACGCGATCTGCGCGAGAAGGTGTTTCGCGCCTGGATCGCACGCGGCGACGGCGGCGGCCCTACCGACAACAAGGCGATCATCGCCGAAATGGTGGCATTGCGCGCCGAGCGCGCGCGGCTGCTCGGATATGCGACCTTCGCGCATTACCGGCTGGATGACACCATGGCGAAGACGCCGGACGCCGTTCGCGCGCTGCTCGATCGCATCTGGGCGCCGGCGCGACGCCGTGTGCTCGCCGATCGCGATGCCCTGCAGGCGCTGGTGCAGGCGGAAGGCAAAAATTTCGCGTTGGCGCCGTGGGACTGGCGCTATTACGCGGAGAAGCTGCGCAAGGCGCGCTGCGACATCGACGAAGCGACGATCAAGCC
>JBJMTU010000300.1:0-14310 GCA_045811545.1 Xanthobacteraceae bacterium
AGGGCGACATCATTTTCGTCGGCCAGCCGGAACCCGCGGGAGGCGGTGAAGCGGGACAAGTGGACAAGCGGTGAAGCTGTGAAACGCCGCACGGCCGGCGCGCTCGGTCACCCTCCCCTGGAGGGGGAGGGTCGACGCGCGAAGCGCGCTGGGGTGGGGTGATCATGGCGCTTTCGAGCCTCGTTTGTGCTTAAGCGTCATCACATCAGAATCGCGGGATCCATAAACGGCGGCGTGAATAGCTTCCAATACTCCTTTGATATTCTCACTCAGCTCGTTGTTCCAGAAGCGGAGGACGCGATATCCTTCCCGTTCAAGCCATCGCGTGCGCACGTCATCGCGCGCTTTGAGGGCGGCATCTCCATGCTGTGAGCCGTCGACCTCGATAATTAGACGCGCTGCCATGCAGGCAAAGTCAGCGACGTAAGGACCGATTGGGACCTGGCGGCGGAAATGACTGCCAAGCAGCGGCGAGCGTCGAAGATGCCGCCATAGG
The DNA here is from genome assembly GCA_045811545.1 of Xanthobacteraceae bacterium. Classification (GTDB taxonomy): domain Bacteria; phylum Pseudomonadota; class Alphaproteobacteria; order Rhizobiales; family Xanthobacteraceae; genus VAZQ01. The sequence continues at coordinate 497 of JBJMTU010000300.1, forward strand.
CGCACCTCCGGATCAGTCGCGTTGGCGCGTAACTGGCGCGCTTTTTTGCGACGGAAGCTGCTGATGGTTCGGCGTGGAGTCATCGCTGCGTTTCACCCCACCCCGCCTCGCTGCGCTCGGCGACCCTCCCCCCCAGGGGAGGGTAACGGTGTCTCTGGCACCGCCGTGATTTAGCTTCACGATTCTTGGCGCTGCAAATTCTTATGGCTGCCGTCGCACATCGGCCGATTGCCGGTGCGCTTGCAGGCGCAGAACCAGGTCCGGGCCGCCTGATCCGCCTTCCATTCGACCGGTGAAAATAGCGTGCCTTTGTGCGAGCCATCGCAGAACGGCTGCGTCTTCGAGCGCCCGCAGGCGCACCACCAATAGCTCTTGCCGGCATCGACATCGATCGCAAGCGGCGCGCGTCCGCCGATTTCAGGCTCGGAATTCATGCCGATGCGCCTCCCGCCTCGGTGGCGAGCCACGCCTCGCCGCAGGCTTTGGCGAGCTCGCGCACGCGCAGAATGTAGCTCTGTCGCTCGGTCACTGAAATCACCCCGCGCGCGTCAAGTAGATTGAACACATGGCTCGCCTTGATGCATTGGTCGTAGGCAGGCAGCGCCATCAAGTGGCGCTTCTTGTTGCCGACCGTGGTCCAACCGGCCTCGATGTAGTTGCGGCAGGCGGCCTCCGCCATCTTGAACTGCTCGAACAGCATCTCGGTTTCGGCGAATTCGAAATTGTGCCGGGAGTATTCCTGCTCGGCCTGCAGGAAAACGTCGCCATAGGTGACCTTCTTGTCTCCCTCGCGGCCGTTGAAATTGAGATCGAAGACGCGGTCGACGCCCTGCACATACATCGCGAGCCGCTCCAGCCCATAGGTCAATTCGCCGGAGACGGGCGCGCATTCGAAACCCGCGACCTGCTGAAAATACGTGAATTGCGATACCTCCATGCCGTCGCACCAACACTCCCAGCCGAGCCCCCAAGCACCGAGCGTGGGGCTTTCCCAATCGTCCTCCACGAAACGGATATCGTGAAGCTTGGGATCGATGCCGATCGCGACGAGCGATTTGAGATAAAGCTCCTGGATATCGTCGGGCGATGGCTTCAGGATCACCTGAAATTGGTAATAGTGCTGCAGGCGGTTGGGATTCTCGCCATAGCGGCCGTCCTTCGGCCGACGTGAAGGTTGCACATAGGCCGCGTTCCACGGCTTGGGCCCGAGCGCGCGCAAGGTCGTCGCCGGATGAAAGGTGCCGGCGCCGACCTCCATGTCATAAGGCTGCAGGATCACGCAGCCGTAGTCCGCCCAATAGCGCTGCAACGCCAGAATGAGCCCCTGGAACGAGCGCGCAGGACGCAGATGGGCGGGAAGATCGTCGCTCATGTGCTCGGAAAGAAATGAAATGCTCGCCACCGCAACCGAGCCCCGGCGCGCATGAGCGGCACCGATGTCGGATTCAGCCGAGAGGGCGGGCTAGACCTACTGGTGGGCCTCCGAAGGGTCAAGGTGCGATGCAATGACCGTCGCACGCTCGATCGTTATGCTGGTGCCATGATCGTCATGCGCCGCTTCCTTGCCGCGTTTCTCGGCGTCGCGCTCGTCCTGCCGGCAGTGGGCGGTGCACGGGCGCAGGATTACCCCAACCGGCCGGTCCGGCTGGTGGTGGCTTTCACGCCTGGCGGCACCACTGATTTCGTGGCGCGGCTGCTCTCCGAGCCATTGCGGAGCTTGCTCGGACAAAGCGTCGTCGTCGACAACCGGCCAGGCGCCAACGGCGCGATCGCGGCCGAATACGTGGCAAAGTCGGAGCCGGACGGTTACACGCTGTTCTTCACCACCGTGGGCGCGGTCGCAATCAATCCGGCTTTGCGCAGCAACTTGCCCTACGACCCGGTGAAGGATTTCGCGCCGGTCGGCATGGCGGTGTTCAACTCGACCATGCTGGTGGTCAACGCTTCGATGCGCGTCAATTCGGCGCGCGAACTCGTCGCACTGGCGCGCGAGCGGCCGGGCGCCATCACCATCGGCGTCACCGGGATCGGCGCCGTCTCGCATCTCGGGCTCGAACTTTTCCAGGCCGCTGCCGGCGTGAAATTCCAGGCCGTGCCCTACCGCGGCGCCGCGCAAGCGATGACCGATCTGCTCGGCGGCCAACTCGACGGCCTGTTCGGCGACACCTCGACCGTCATGCAGCAAGTCAAGGCGGGCAAGCTCAAGGCGCTGGCGGCAACCTCGCAGGATCGCTCCGACATTTTTCCGGACGTGCCGACCTTCGTCGAGCAAGGCTTTCCGGATACCGTCGCCAACCAATGGGCCGGCACGTTGGCGCCGGCGGTGACGCCGCCGGCCGTCATCTCGAAACTTGGCGCCGCTTTCAACGCCGCACTGACCGATGCCGATGTTCGCCGCAGGCTGGCGCAGGCCGGCGTCACGCCCTCCCCGAGCAGCCCGGAGGAGTTTGCCCGCTATCTCAAGGAGGAGATCGTCCGCTGGAGCAGGCTTATCCGCGAGAAAGGCATCAAAGGCGAATAGGAATCCAATTGATCAAAGGAAAGCGGCCCGATAGCAGCGCGGCTCGCCCTTGAACCCGCTCCGCTGCCAGCGCGACCAACCGTCGAGATCTCAATTGGAGGCTGGCATGATCATCCAATTGCTCGCAATGGCTTTCATCCTCGCCTTCGGCGCAATCGTGATCTTAGGCCACGTGCTGCTCGCGCTGGCAGTGTTTACGCCCGTGCGCGCCGACAACTCGCAAATCGCCGATGAAGAACGCCTACATCAGGCGGAACTCGCCCGTGCGCGGATCGCGGCGTAGGGTCGGCAGCGACCCCCGGTCGACGGCGGCTGCGTTCCGCTCGAGTTCCTCGTTGATGCGTCGCACCTCCTTCGTGACCCAACGAATGACAGCGCCCCCCGCGAGGGCGCCGAGGGCCAGCCTGACCAAAGGCGAAACAAGGAAGGGCGGCATGGACGGTCTCCTTCTCCAATCTTCTTATAATCCGTAACGTGCCCACAGCGCGCGCGCCTCGAGCGCCGAGATCGCCTCCTCGGCGAAGTCGGCGGCGCGTGGCAGGCCGGCGAGATGCGCCGTATCCACGCCCGGCTGCACACGGCCGAACCAGCCGCGCGCAGGGGCCACCAGTGGGGTGACTACGTCCTCGCCGAAGCGCGCGCGCAGCGTCGCCCGCAGGTCGCCGATGCCGTCGGCAAGGCCGAGCTCGATCGCCTTACTGCCGGTCCAGTATTCGCCGGAGAATAAGGTCTTTTCGGGCCCCTTGAGCCGCGCCCCTCGGCTGCGCTTCACGAGGTCGATGAAGTCTTGGTGGATGTCTCGCTGCAGCGCCTTGAGCCGCTCGACGTCCTCCGGATTCTCGGGAAGGAATGGATCGAGCATGGCCTTGTGCTCGCCGGAAATATAAAGCCGGCGCTCGACGCCGAGCTTCTCCATGAGCTTGGGAAAGCCGAACGAGCCGCCGATGACTCCGATCGAGCCGAGGATGGAGGACGGATCGCAGAAGATCTCGTCACCGGCACACGCGATCATGTAGCCGCCGGAGGCGGCCACATCCTCGGCAAAGACGATCACCGGGCGCGCGTTCTCGTTCGCCAGCTGGCGGATGCGCGTATAGATCAGGTGCGACTGCACCGGCGAGCCGCCGGGAGAATTGATCAGCAGCGCGACCGCCCGCGCGTTGCGCATGTTGAAGGCGCGCTCGAGCGGACGGGCAACGGTGGCGAGCGTGAGGCCGGGTTTCAAGGGCGTCGAAAATCCGATGACGCCCGCGAGCCGTACCACCGGAACGACCGGCACGCCGCGGAGCCGCTTCGGCAATATCGGCCGCAGCGCGTGGCGCGCGCTTGCGAACAGCTGCTGCCAATGCTCGGATCTGATTTGATCGGCCATGAGGTTGCGGTCTTCGCTTAGCACATACCTGCGGCACTTTCCTTCCGGCGCGGCGCGATGTCACGTCTTAGGCCGCCTGCGTGTGACCCTCAAGGGAACTTGCACGAGAAACAAGGCGAGCGGCAAATTCAGATTTCACCGAGCGGCAGCACCGCATCCCCGCGCAGCACCGCTTCGGCTTGCGCCGTCGGGCGTCCCGACGCGTCGTTGAGGACGAAGCCCGGGAGCAGCACGAGCGGTGCGCGGCTTGCCTTCGTCGCCCGCACCAGAACTCGGATCGCCGCCTCCCGCTCGCCGGGATGCACCGGCAGCACGGTCGCCGCGCCGAAGGCGGAAGCAAGCGCCTGCAACACCTCGGCGAGACCGTCGGCGCGCCAGATCATGGTCAGCGTGCCGCGCGGACGCAGCAGCCGCGCCGCCGCTTTGACCCACGCCGGCAGCGTCCCGCCCGAGCGGACGTGGGCGAGGCGACGCTGAGGATCAACGGAGGCTCTTTGCCGCGCCGGGTCGTTGAACGGCGGGTTCATCAGGACGCGCGCGGCCGTTTCAGGCGCCAGGCCCGCGGCTGCGAATGCGCGTGCCGGCGCCGCGACGTCAAGGACCATGGAGCTTACTCGCGTCTCGAGCCCGTTGAGTCGTGCGTTCTGCGCTGCAAGCCCGGCGAGAACCGGATCGACTTCGACCAGAGCAACTTTGGTGCCTTCGACCCGACGCGCGAGCGACAGTCCCGCCGCGCCCACGCCGGCGCCGAGGTCAAGGACGCGTTCTCCGGCGCGCGCGGGGCATGCCGCCGCCAACAAGATTGCATCGTGGCCGACCCGGTGTCCGCTTCGCGGCTGCTTGAGCCGCAGCTTGCCGCCGAGCACGGCATCCTCGGTAACCTCAGCGGACATCCGGACGGAGTTCGTGTCCGAGACCGGCGTCCTCCAGCAATTCGCGCGCGTCATCGATACAACATTGGCTGACCAGGATGCGGCGCGGGAGGATGCCGATCGAACCTTCGAGCACGCTCATGTTCTGATCCAGCACGACGTGGGGGATGTGAGCGGCATTGAGCAAAGCTGCCACCGCCGAGACCAGCACGGCATCATTGGTACGTACGAGCTCGCACCAATCGTCTTCGTCGATCTTGTTGTCGGGCTTACGCAACGCGTTTCCTCCTCAAGGCTCGCGCCGGTCGCGCTCCGCGCCGGGCGGCGTCTGCTCCAGATAGGCGATCAGTTTGATCTCCCGGCGACCGCGGGTCACGGTATCAAGTACGAGGCCCGCCACGATCGCGAGCGACGCCAACAGCATCAGACCGGTGGACAAAATCGCCGTCGGAATGCGCGGCACGATGCCTTGCTCGAAATAGGTCACGAAGATGGGAATGGCGAGGCCTACAGAGACGATCGCGAGCACAACGCCGAGCCCGGAAAAGAAGGCCAGCGGCCGCTCCGAACGGTAAAGGCCGACGATCGTGAGCAGAATTCGCAAGCCATCGCGCCAGGTGCTGAGCTTCGAAATCGATCCCTCCGGGCGCGCATAGTAAGGCGTCGGGACCTCGGCCACCGCCAATTCCAACTCCAGCGCGTGCACGGAAAACTCGGTCTCGATCTCGAAGCCCCTCGACAGCACGGGGAACGACTTCACGAACCGCCGCGAGAACACGCGATATCCGGAGAGAATATCGCTGAAGGTGGCGTGGAAGGCCAACGCGAAAAACCTCGTCAGCAGCCGATTTCCTGTGCGATGGCCGAGTCGGTAAGCGGCCTCGTGGTGATCGACCCGCGCGCCCACGACCATGTCGAGACGCTCCTCGAGGAGTCGCGCGATCATGGTGCGGGCACTTGCGGCGTCGTATGTTGCGTCGCCGTCGACCAGAACGTAGATGTCGGCATCGACGTCGGCGAACATTCGCCGCACGACGTTGCCCTTGCCCTGATGCAGCTCGCGCCGCACCAGCGCGCCGGCCGCGCGGGCGACATCGACTGTGCCATCCGCGGAATTGTTGTCGTAGACGTAGATCGCAGCCTCGGGCAGCGCAGCGCGGAAATCAGCGACAACCTTGGCGACGGTTGCCTCTTCGTTGAAGCATGGCACCAGCACCGCGACCCGCTGCCCGGTCCGTTGCTGCCGTTCCTCGGCGCGCGCCGCGATCGCTTGGGACATCAATCCGCCTCGTTCGAAGCCGCTCGCTAGTGTGCCGTTTCCGAAGTTCGCAAGTCCTGCAGCACATCCTGGTGCGAACTTCGGACTCAAAGGGACACTAGCAAACTTATGAGTCTAGTGTGGTTTTTGGATTTCCTACGCGAAGCTCGCTGCAAATCCGCAGGAACTTCAAATCCACCCCCTAGCGAAGATGTGCGTTTTGGCGCACTTGCCGCCTCACCATAGCGTTTCTATGCTTCCGCGTCCTTGCATTCGGGGCTGTCCGGAGCAGTTGTTTTGGCCGTCGTCGTCCCATTTGAAAACCGTTCGCCCGCCACCATCGACCGCCTCAGCGATCTGGTGGCCGGCGATATGGAACGGGTGAATACGACCATACTCTCGCGCACCGGATCGCAAGTGGCGATGATTCCCGAGGTCGCCAATCACCTGATCTCGTCGGGCGGCAAGCGACTGCGCCCGATCCTCACCCTCGCGATGGCGAAGCTCGCCGGATATACCGATACCGGCCACGTCAAGCTCGCGGCCGCCGTCGAATTCATGCATACCGCCACGCTGCTGCACGACGACGTCGTGGACGAAAGCGAGATGCGGCGCGGCAAGCTCGCTGCCCGTATGCTCTGGGGCAACGAAGCGAGCGTGCTGGTCGGCGATTTCTTGCTGGGCCAGGCCTTCAAAATGATGGTCGAAGTCGGCTCTCTCAAGGCGCTCGAAATCCTGTCCTCGGCCGCCGCTGTTATCGCGGAAGGCGAGGTGATGCAGCTGGGTGCGGCCAAGAATACCGCCACCACGGAGGACGACTATCTCGCGGTCATCCGCGCCAAGACCGCAGAACTGTTCGCCGCCGCCTGCGAAGTCGGGCCGGCGCTGGCCTCGCGGCCCAAAGATGAGCAAAGCGCCTGCCGCTCGTTCGGCATGAATTTGGGTATTGCCTTCCAACTCGTCGATGACGCGCTCGATTACGGAGGAACTGCGGCCAAACTCGGCAAGAACGTTGGAGATGATTTTCGCGAAGGCAAGGTGACGCTGCCGGTGGTGCTGGCGTTTCGGCGCGGATCGGAGAGCGAACGGGCGTTCTGGCGTCGTATGCTCGAAGAGGGCAACGCAACCGATGCCGACCTCGAGCACGCGATCAGTTTGATGACGAAGCACCGCGCGCTCGAAGACACAATCAAGCGCGCTCGGCACTACGGCGCGATCGCCACGGACGCACTCGCTTTGTTTCCGGCCTCGCCAATGAAGGAAGCACTCGAAGAAGCGGTCGAGTTCTGCATCTGCCGCTGGAACTAGCGCACGAGAGATATTTCACCGGATGTCGGCGCGGTCTGTTCGATCAGCGAACGGATCGAGGCCGTAGCGCGCGTCTCAACCGCCGAGCACCGTCGCGCGCACCCACCAGGCCGGGTAGCCGACCCGCAGTGTGCGGGCGGCTGCGCTCGCCGCGCGGCTCGAGTCGAACAGACCGAAACACGTTGCGCCCGACCCCGACATGCGCGCGAGGCGGCAGCCCGGCAGCTTGCGCAGCACGGCCAGAACATCCGCGATCGCGGGTTCAAGCTCGATCGCCGGTGCCTCGAGGTCGTTGCGGCCGCCGGCAATCTCGGCAAGCAGCCCCCCCTCGGGCAGCGCTGCGGGCGCGCTTTGCCCCACGGGCGGGGCCGCAAGTGCGGCGAACACGTCGGCGGTCGCAACCGCGACGCCGGGATTGACGAGCAGCGCAAACAGCCGAGGCAAGTCGAGCGGATCCGACAGGATGTCGCCGATGCCGCGCATGCGGCGCGTGCGCGGGTCAAGGCATACCGGCACGTCCGCGCTGGTCGCGCGCGCGGCCTGCACGAGATTGGGATCACCCGGGGCAAGACCGTTGGCCCGCGCCAGCAGCCGCAAAGCCGCGGCCGCGTCCGCCGAGCCGCCGCCGAGCCCGGCCGCCACCGGCAAACGTTTTGACAGCGTGAACCGTCCGAGCCTTAGGCCGGCGACCCGCTCGGCGAGCGCGTGTGCGGCCTCGAGTACGAGATTGTCGGCAACATCGCCTGCAGCGGCGGCGGTCGGTCCGCCCACCATCAGCGCCAAGTCTTCGCCCGGCGTGAACGTCAAAGCATCGCCCACACCAGCGAAGGCGACCAAGCTCTCGATGTCGTGGTACCCGTCAGCGCGGCGGCCGAGCACGCGCAGCGTCAGGTTGATCTTGGCGGGCGCTTTCTCCGCGCCCGCGGCTGCCGCCATGTGCCTCAGCCGCCGCCGGGCTTTTTGCTCTCGGCCTGGGCCGCAGAAGACGTCTCGTCGGGAAGTCCGGTTTTTAGCTTCTGTTCGATCTTAATGAGATCCTCGGGCTCGGGTTTGAGGTCACGTGCATGCGACCACTGGAAACGCGCCTCGAGTTCGCGTCCGACCCGCCAGTAAGCATCGCCGAGGTGATCGTTGATGGTCGGATCCTCGGGCTTGAGCTCGATGGCCCGCTCGAGGTGCTTGACCGCCTCCTCGATGTTGCCAAGCCGGTAATAGGCCCAGCCCAGCGAGTCGACGATGTAACCGTCATCCGCGCGCTGCTCAACCGCGCGCTTGATCATGCGCATGCCTTCATCGAGGTTGATACCCTGGTCGATCCAGGAGTAGCCGAGATAGTTGAGCACGTGCGGCTGGTCGGGAAAAAGCTCCAGCGACTTCTTGAGATCGGCTTCGCCCTTCGGCCACTGCTTGGCGCGTTCGAAGCAGATGCCCCGGAAATAGTAGATCATCCAGTTCGACTTCTCGGGCTTGCTGATGGTGTCGATGCCCTTGGAGTAGACGTCCGCGCATTCGGCGAACTGCTTGCGTCCACGCAGCACGTTGCCGAGCGCCATGATCGCTTCGAGATCGTTGGGATTGGCGGCAATCAGCTTTTCCAGGCTCGCTTTCGCCTCGTCCGTGCGATCAAGCGTATCCAGGTTGAGCGCAAGCTGGATCTGCGCATTGCGGTGAAGCGGTGAACTCAGCGGCACGCGCTCGTAGATCTTGTTGGCGAGCTCGGGCTTCTTCATCGCCTCGTACAGGTCGCCGAGCGAAAGCAGCGCGAGCGGATGCGAGGGCGCGAGATAGAGCGACAGCTGCAGGTAAATGAGCCCGAGATCCTCCCCACCGCGGCGGCCGAGCGCGGCGCCGAGCCCATAGAGCACTTCGGCGGCGCCCGCCTGCGGCGTGTCCACCATCATGGGCAGCTTCTTTCCCGCCTTGAGCTCGTTGATGGCCTCGACGATCAGCGGATGGCGCGGCAGGGCTTCGTCGAACGCGGCGAAGACTTTCAGCGCTTCAGCCGTGTTTCCCTGTCGCGCGAGAAAACTGCCGTAAGCCTGCACCACGCGCAGCGCCGTCGGATCGAGCTTGTAGGCGCGTTCGAAGTGCTTCGCCGCATCCTTCTTTTGGCCGGCGACGTCGAGAATCAATGCGGAGTGCAGCTCCTTGAAGATTGCGTACCACTCGGCGCCCGCGAGTTTGTCGATCGAGTCGGTCGCTTGCTTGGCCTCGGTCGGATTTGCCATCGTCCAGGCGGACAGCAAAGTGGCAGCGAGATCGGTGATCGGGCCGCGGATCGATTGAGCGAGCTCCTTGCGGGCGAGCGGATATTGCTTCTGCTTGACCGCGCGCACCCCGAGGACGAGTCGCGCGATGCGATCGTTTTTGTCGACCTGCAGAATGCGTTCAGCGAGCTTGACGCTCTCCTCGACTTCGCCATTGGCAAGCACCGCCAGGAAGGTGCGGCCCAGCAGCTCGTTGTTGCGGGGGTCACCGCGCAGGGCCGCGCGGTAATAGGACGCCGCAGCGGCGGCATCGCGCTGACCGCCAGCGTGGCGGGCGGCGAGATAGCTGCCCGAAGGAGAGGTGCGGGAAACGCCCTCGCGCGGCTGTTGCGCCCGGGCGCAAAGCATGGCTGGCCAAGTTATGGCGAGTGCGGCCAGTGCGGCCACGGCCGCACGCCGCAAAGCTGGCGAAAGGATCACGGCTCGTCGACTCCATCTGGCGGACGAACGCCCTTGGCGCGGCCGCATGAGCAGAATGGACTGTTTGGGCCCGGCCCGCAATAACTGCCCCGATCGGGCATGTCCACCGCCTTTGAAAGCCTCGATAAGGGCAGTATCGTGACGCCCGGCCCGATACGGATCATTAATTCGGATCGTTCGCTCTTCCTTCCCGCATGATGCTTCGGACTCGGCCGGTCGCGGCGAAGCGTCTGACGACCGCTCACATATTCGGATAGTTCGGCCCGCCGCCGCCTTCGGGCGGAACCCAGGTGATGTTCTGATTGGGATCCTTGATGTCGCAGGTTTTGCAGTGGACGCAATTCTGCGCGTTGATCACGAAACGGGGTGAGCCACCCTCCTCCACCCACTCGTAAACGCCAGCCGGGCAGTAGCGCGCCGAAGGCCCGCCGTAGCGGTCATGCTCGGACGCCTTCTGCAGAGCGAGATCGGCGACCTTGAGGTGCACCGGCTGGTCCTCTTCATGATTGGTGTTGGAAATAAACACCGAGGAGAGACGGTCGAAGGTGAGACTGCCATCGGCCTTGGGGTAGGCGATGGGCGTGCATTGCGCCGCCGGCTTGAGGGTCGCCCCATCAGGCTTGCCGTGGCCAAGCGTGCCGAACAGCGAGAAACCCGCCGTATTGGTCCACATATCCAAGCCGCCAAGCGGTATGCCAAGAGCGGTGCCGAAGCGCGACCACAGCGGCTTGGCATTGCGAACCTTCCACAGATCGGCACCGATCGCAGAGGAGCGCCACGCTGCGTCGTAGTCCGCGAGCTCATCGTTGCGCCGGCCAGCCTTGAGTGCCGCAGCCACATATTCGGCGGCGAGCATGCCGGACAGCATCGCGTTATGGCTGCCCTTGATGCGGGGCACATTCATGAAGCCGGCCGCACAGCCGATGAGCGCGCCGCCGGCAAATGCAAGTTTCGGTACCGACTGCCATCCGCCCTCCGTCAACGCGCGCGCGCCATAAGCGAGGCGCTTGCCACCCTCAAACGTTACGCGCACCCGCGGGTGCGTCTTGAAGCGCTGGAATTCCTCGTACGGCGAGAGGTAAGGATTTTCGTAATTGAGATGCACCACGAAGCCGACCGAAACGAGCCGGTCGCCGAAATGATAGAGAAAGGAGCCGCCGCCCGTGCGGTTGTCGAGCGGCCAGCCAAACGTATGCTGCACCAGACCGGGGTGATGGTTTTCCGGGGCGACTTGCCACAGCTCCTTGAGGCCGAGGCCGAATTTCTGCGGTTCGCGGCCTTCCTTCAGACCGAAGCGCTGCTCGAGAACCTTGGTGAGGCTGCCGCGGGCGCCTTCGGCGAACAGCGTGTACTTTGCGCGCAGCTCCATGCCGCGGGTGAAGCTATCCTTGTGATGGCCGTCCCTGGCAACGCCCATGTCGCCGGTGGCGACGCCGGTCACCGCGCCGCTCTCGTCGAACAGCACCTCGACGGCGGCAAACCCCGGATAGATTTCGACGCCTGCAGCTTCCGCCTTGGTCGCAAGCCAGCGGCACACGTCGCCAAGTGAGACGACGTAACTGCCGTGGTTGTTCATCAGCGGCGGCAGCATGAAATTCGGCAGACGCAGGGCGCGCGAGGCCGAGAGCCAATAGAAACGATCGTCGCTTACTTTCGTCTTGATCGGCGTCTCTTCGCTGCGCCAGTCCGGAAGCAGGCGGTCGAGGCCGACGGGATCGATGACCGCCCCGGAAAGGATATGCGCGCCGACTTCGGAACCCTTCTCGACCACGACAACCGTGACATCGGGCGAAAGCTGCTTGAGCCGGAGCGCCGCGGCGAGCCCGGCCGGCCCCGCGCCGACGATCACCACGTCGAACTCCATCGCCTCGCGGGCAGGAAGTTCATCCGCGCTCATGGGCTTCTCCAAAGCGAGATGCTCGCGCGCTCGTTAGAGCTCCGGCGCGACTGTAACAACGAACCGTGGCTGGTTCACCCCTTTTACTCCCGCACAACAGGAGGCATTGTTGCCGGCGTTCGGTTCCTGACTTGGCCTGACGGCAAGGAGCAGCGATGACCGTGGCCCGCGACCAAGCCCGCGAGCTTCTCGCCTTCTATCGGGAGGCGGGGGTCGATGCGCTGCTCGAGGAGACGCCGACCGATCGGTTCGCCGGCGACGAAGGATCCCCGCTCGCAGAACCCGCTCGAGAAAGGGCCGAGGCGGCCAAGGGCGCAACGCGTTCGCTCCCGGTTCGCGAGCGTGGGGCTGGGAGCCCCATCGCCCCGCCGCCGCCGCCCGAGGCTGCGGTGATGGCGGCGCGCGAAGCGGCGAAAAGCGCCGCGACGCTGGAGGAGCTACGGGCAATGCTCGATTGTTTCCAGGGCTGCGCGCTGCGGACGACCGCGACCCAGCTTGTCTTCGCCGATGGCAATCCGAAAGCGCGCGTGATGTTCGTGGGCGAAGCGCCCGGACGCGACGAGGACATCGAGGGCCTGCCGTTCGTCGGCCGCTCGGGCAAGCTGCTCGACCGCATGATGGCGGCGATCGGGCTTGACCGCAGTTCGGCCTATATCGCCAACGTCGTGCCGTGGCGCCCACCCGGAAATCGCACGCCGACGCCGCAGGAATCCGCGGTGTGTCTGCCTTTCACGCTGCGCCAGATCGAACTCGCCGACCCCGACATACTGGTGTGCCTCGGCACTCCTTCGGCCCAGACCCTGCTCAACATCAAGGACGGCATCCTCAAGACCCGGGGGCGTTGGTTTCCATTCCACACCGGCACGCGCGAGATCCGCGCGATCGCAACGCTGCATCCCGCCTATCTCCTGCGTCAGCCGCTGCAGAAGCGATTTGCCTGGCGGGATTTTCTGGCGATCAAAAAGGCACTCGCGAACTAACGGACCGTCCACAATCAGCGATGGGGGGCGCAGCATGGCAAAGACGATCGAGCACGTGCACTGGCCCGACGCACCGGACATGTGGATGCCCTACGCGCCGGCGATCAAGGTCAAGGGCGGTACGACCGTCTATCTCGCCGGCGTCACCGCGGCACCGGTCTATCACCACCACCCGCACCGGCCCGAAGAATTCGATGCCATGCCGCGCGATATGGAAGGCCAGGCCCGCGCCGCGCTCGAGAATTTGCGGCGCGGCCTCGAAGCTGTGGGGGCGACCTTCGCCGACGTGGTCACCGCCGATCGCTTTGTCACCGACCTCTCGGACCAGGACGCGCTCAATCGGGTCTGGGCGGAATATTTCCGCGACGCCAAGCCGGCAACAACGACCGTACAGGTGGTGCGGCTCGCGACCGATCCCCGTTGCCTGGTCGAAATCAACGCGGTGGCGGTGATCAACTGATCCGACTATCCCGGCAACGCGAACTTTATGGCGAAGATCACGGCAAGGATCACCACCGCCGGTTTCGCCTCATCGAATTTGCCGGCGATCAGCTTGGCCAAGGCATAGGTGATGAAGCCCAGCCCGATGCCCGTGGCGATCGAATAGGTGAGCGGCATGGTGACCGCGGCCACAACGGCGGGCGCGTATTCCGTGATGTCCTCCCACTCGATCTCGGCAAGTCCACGCGTCATCACGCAGGCCACGTAAAGCAGCGCCGCCGCGGACGCGTAGGCAGGAATCATTCCGGCCAGCGGGGCGAAGAACAGCGCCAGGAGAAAGAACAGCGCGACAAAAACGGCGGTCAACCCGGTGCGGCCGCCGGCCGAAACGCCGGCAGCGCTCTCGATATAGCTGGTGGTGGTCGACGTGCCGATCACGGCGCCGAACATGGCGGCGAAACTGTCGGCAAGCAGCGCC
>JBJMTU010000301.1:0-13462 GCA_045811545.1 Xanthobacteraceae bacterium
CATTCTCGTCAAAACTCAGGTTGGAACCCGAGAGGGTGCCTGCGGTCTTGATCTCGGCGAGAGCAAGCCCGCCGGTGAGATACATCATGCTGTTCGGGGTGACCGTCGCGCCGAGGCGGCCGCGCACCGTGGCGAACCAATCCAATTTCTGCGCGCGGTCGAGGCTCGCGGTCACGGGCGCCCCATCGCCGATCAAGGGATTGCAGACCGCGCCGGGGCACACATAAGTCGGCGTGGTGTTCTGGGTCGAAAGCTGAATGTCGGCCTCGAGGCCGGCGACGAGCCAATTGCTCGCCATCCAATTGTAGCCACCTTGGAAGCCGCCGATCATGCCGTTGAGATTGTCCGAGGAACCGGTGGCAAACAGCGCTGAGCCAGCCGTCGCATCGCTGAATACGGCGTCGGTCTTCGATTTTCCCGCGCTGTAACCGACGTTGATCCCGAGATAGGGGCCGGCCCAGCTCCAAGCGGTCACGATCGGCGCGTAAGGCGGAGCCTTGTAGGCCGGCGCTTTGTAAATGAGCGGGATGCCGATGGCCGGAAGGAGGTCATAGCCGCCGATGGCGGGATCGAACTTGTAGTTGACGCCAGCCCGCACGACGTTGTCGGTGATGCGCGAACTCGTGGCAAGCGCAATCGGCGTGGCGTTCAGACCATTCGTGACGGATGTCGAGACGGTGCCGAAATCCATGTAAAGGTATTCGACCTTGCCGGTGACGTTCCCGAACAGGCGGCCCTCGACGCCGGCGCCGACGGTCCAGCCCGGCTTGATCGCCAACACGCTGAACGGCGCGCTGACTACGCCCGGGTTGCCGTCGGCGTCGAACCCGACGCCGGAAAGGTTGACGGTGGTTCTGATCGAGCCGACCGCGAGGCCGCCGGTGGCATAGGCGATGACGTCGGGTGTGATGGTGGTGCCGACGCGCCCACGCACGGTGCCGAACGAATCCAGTTTGTGACCTTGAATGAAGCTCGCCGTCACCGGCGCATCGAAGTCGACGATCGTCGGATTGCAGACTGCGCCGGGGCACACATAGGTCGGCGTTGCGCCTTGCCCCGACATCTGGATGTCGGCTTCGACGCCGGCGACCCAATTGCCTGCCTGCCAATTGTAGCCGGCTTGAGCGCCGCCGATTAAGCCGTTGAGATTCTCCGTGTAGCCGGTCGCGAACAGAGGAGCGCCCAGCGCCGTATCGCTGAACACGGCGTCGGTCTTGGACTTGCCGGCGCTGTAGCCGATGTTGAGGCCGAGATAGGGGCCCGCCCAACTCCATGCCGTCATGATCGGCGCCTTGTAGAACATCGGCGCGTCATAACCTGTCGCGCGTTTGTAATAGCCGGCTGGCGCTTTACCGGTAGGCGGCTCGGCGCCGAACTTGGCATTCATGAAGAACTTGATGCTGCGCCCCGGCAGCAGGATTTCGTCCTTGTGGAACTGCACGGAGTTGCGCACGTCGACGTCGAGCAGGTTGTCGCCGACCAGCCCGGTCGTGATCTCGGTCGGTCCCCACGGCGAATACCGCCAGTATTGCTTGTTGCTGATCTCCATCTTCAGCAGGTTGTAGCCGGCGGTCGGGGTGTCGTTGACGCCGAGGTCGCGCTGCCCGAAGGCGTGCAGCAGGCCCATGCGCACGAACCAGTTGTCGTTGCGCCAATAGGTGCCGCCGCCGAGCCGCATCGGCGGCATGCGCGGGACATTGCTGCCGTCGGAGGCGAAGGTCGCGCGCACGAAGTCGTACTGGCCGTCTACGCCGAAAATGCCGGTCGCCACCGGCACCAGGTCCCACTGCCAGGCAACTTCGCCGCCGCGGAAGATGGCGTCGCGCTGGGAAAAGAGAGTTTGGATGAACTCGGTATCGATGCCGCAGGTCGCAAACGATTCGCCGCACAGAGTGCCGGTCCCCTGCCGGAAGATGAAGTTGCTG
This sequence comes from Xanthobacteraceae bacterium, assembly GCA_045811545.1. Classification (GTDB taxonomy): domain Bacteria; phylum Pseudomonadota; class Alphaproteobacteria; order Rhizobiales; family Xanthobacteraceae; genus VAZQ01. Next base: position 1,926 of record JBJMTU010000301.1, read on the forward strand.
TAGTAGGTGTAAAAGACCTTGCCGTCGAAGCGAAAGTCGCCCAGCCAGCGCCTGAGGCCGAGCTCCGCGCTGTTGGCGGTTTCGATTTTCAGCGTGGGGTCGCCGATGTCGAACGTGCCGCTCGCGTCATGCGCGCCATGGGCGAAGAGCTCGAGCGCGCTCGGCGCCCGCTGGACACGTTGCACCGCGGCACTGGCGACCATCCAGGACGGCAGGTCCTTGAGCACCTTGAAACTAATGCTGGCGGGCGTGAAGCCGAGCGCTTGCAGCGACAGCATCGGGTTATCCGGCGGCGGCACCAGGGCCGGCGGGAATATGCCGGACGTTCCATCGAGACGGACATTTTCGATGCGGCCCGCCAGCAGCGAGCGCAGCGTGTCGGTAAACCATAGCTCGTTGATGAAATAGGCGGCGCCGCGATTGGTGCGCGCCGAACCGAGCAGGCTGCCGGCATCGCCCGAGGTGTCGATCTGCTGGTGATCGAACGCTCCACCGACCGTGCTGATGAGCGCGCCAAGCGGCGTCGCCAACGGCATGAATTGGATTTCGGTTCTCGCTTCCTGGGCGTGGTTGTTGAACGTCGCTCGGATGCCGTCGAGGCCGAAATCGCCGATGCCGAGCTCGTCGTGGCGATAATCGACCGCGCCGGCCCAGAAGCGGACGACATCGATCGCGGACGTTTGCGGCCGGAACTCGCCTTTGCTGGTGTACTTGACCTGCTCGAGCGCGATACGCCCGTTCGTCGCCGCGCCTTCCAAGGTCGGAATACGATAGAGCGTGCTGAAGCGGGAGATCGCGGCGCCCACATAGCCGCCGTCGAACAGGTAAGAGCCGCCGACCGACTGTCCCTCGGAGTGGAACGCGGAGTTCGGCTGCTTGCCGGTGAAGGCCGGCGCCGGGTCGGAGGGGAAGAGGTAAGGGTAGCTCGGGATGAAATAATCGCTGCCGCGACGGCCGTAGACGTCGGCATGGAATGCGAAGTCGCGCGAGCCGGCGTCGTACAAAACGCCCCCTTCGAGGCCGCGGTCGACCGTGGTCGTCGCGCCCAATATTTGCGCTTGCCAGCCGCCGAGCGGCGCCGCGAAGGGAATGCGGTTGTTGGTCGCTTCCACCACGCCGCCGACCGCCTGCGAGCCGAAGCGCAGCGCCTCAGGGCCGCGATAGATCTCGACCTTCTGAACGGCCAGCGGATCGATCGGCACGCCGTGGTCCTGGCCGTAGTCGGAAACGTCGAGCGCGCCGATGCCGTTCTCCTGCACGCGCACACGGAAGTCGTCGAGCCCGCGCAGCACCGGCCGCGATGCGGCGGGCGAGAGGCCGGCGGAGGTCGCGCCGGGCGTCGTGAACAACAAGTTGCCGAAGCTCTGCGCCGGGCTCGCTTGAATCTGATTGCCGGTGATGATGTCGAGCGAGGGCGGCGGCTGGAACGGTGACGCAGCAGCCGGCTGGCCCGCGGTGGTTGTCGCCGGTGTCGTTGCCGGCGCCGGAGTCGGTGTCGGTCGTGGCGCCGGCCGCGTCGCTGTGCGGGCGGGAGCGGCCGGAGCGGCGCGCCGCGCGGGCCGCGGCTTGGGTGCTTCCACCGTGACTTGCGGAACCGTGACGGTTGGAGCTGCGCCGGTTGGCGGTGTCTCGGGCGCTCCTTGCTGAGGAGTTTCCGCCGGCGGAGTCTGCGGTGTTGTCGGTGTTTCTGGCGCCGGCGTCTGCGACGGCGCGACGCCGGCGAAACAAAGCAGCATGAGCGCCGAACTGCTCAGCAGCAGCAAACGCCTGTTACGGATAGACATGACAACGCCCCCTAATTCCCCGAACATCAACGCATCGCGGCGTAAACGGCGCCGCGTGCAGGACCGGCGCAGCCTCGCTGGCGCGAGCCTGGCCGGTACCAGCGCGATATCAGGCGATCGGAGGTGCGCGTGCCTGGAAGAGCGCGGGTTGTGATGCCGTCAGATCAAATTCGGCGTCGAACTCGAGCCGCGGCTGGCCGAAAACGTTGGGCAGCGCCACCGACGGCGTCTCGGCCGGCACCAATGCGCCGGCGAGATGGATCAGTGTGCAAATCGGGCAGCAGTCGTCCGCGACGTCTTCACGGCCGGGCGGGCTGGACGGCGCATTGACCTCGTCACTCGGCGGCTGCGCGCTGGCGAGCGCGGGCGCTGAGAGCGGCGCGATCTCGTCGACGTGCACGTGGGCGAATGAGACCGCGAGCTGGAACGCCAGCGCAAACAGCGCCAGATACGACCCCACTCTCGAACGCGACCGGAACCAGCGCATCGTCGTCAGCTTCGCGCGTCTCGCACCGAGCAGAACCATTTCTGCCGGCGACGGTTGGGGACTTTAGTAACAATGTAACATTGTCACAATTGGGCGAACTTGCGATTTGTCTGATGTGTGACAAAAAACCCACGTCGAAGCTCGAGCTTCAAGGAGCGCAATTGCCCTCCGGTGCAGAAGGCAACGGCTCACACGACATGATCGGGCGCGAGGTGGCAGGCGGTTTCCTCGCTGATTTCGATCTGCAAGGTCGTGTGTCCAATGCCGAAGCGCCGCCTCAGCTCGGTCGCCGCCATCAACAAGAATTCGTCGCCGGGATGGCCGCCGGGAAAGACAAGATGTGCCGTCAGAGCATTTTCCGTCGTGCTCAAGGGCCAGATATGCAGATCGTGCACGGCCGTCACGCCGCCGCAGGACTCAAGATATCGTCGCACCGCCTGAGGATCGATTGCACTAGGCACCGCATTGACCGACATCGCTAGGGACTCCCGCAGCAAGCTCCAGGTGCCCCATACGATCACGCCGACGATCACGAGACTGGTCAGGGGATCGAGCCAGAGCCAGCCGGTGTAGAGCATGATCATGCCGGCAACAACGACACCTGCCGACACAGCCGCGTCCGCGATCATATGCAGGAACGCCCCGCGGATGTTGAGGTCGCCCTTGCGGCCGGAAGCAAACAGCCAGGCGGTCACGCCGTTAACGATGATGCCAATGGTCGCCACGATCATGACGGTGCCGCTCGCTACCGGTTCGGGATGAAAGAGCCGCAGCGCCGCCTCCCAGGCGATCGCACCGACTGCGACCAGCAGCAGCACGGCGTTGAACAGCGCCGCGAGAATCGAAGAGCCCCCTAAGCCATACGTGTAACGCGATGACGGGGCTCGCTTGGTCAGGACGCTCGCGACCCAGGCGATGACCAGCCCCAGCACATCGGACAGGTTGTGCCCGGCATCGGCGATGAGCGCCACGGAATTGGCGAGCACGCCGTAGGTGAATTCCACGGCCACGAAAGTGAGGTTCAGGCCGATGCCGACGGCGAAGGCCATGCCGAAGCTGGCAGGAGCGTGAACATGACCAGGTTCATGACGGTCAGGATCATGACCGTCATGAGGGGAATCGTGATGATGGCGGTAAGATGTGCTCATCGGAAGATGAAAAACAGCGAAAACGCCTGATATGCGCCCTCTGCCACCTATTATACGACATTGGCAAAATGCCCTACGTGAAGGTAGTGGCTCAGTTTGAATGAGGCAGCCGTTTTCGCCATCGATATCCGGCGACCGCCGCCCAAATTGCCTCAATGATTCCGAAAGGCCATGCCCCTTGTAGAAAGCCGTAGATCGAGGCGAGCACGCAAGCGCCCGCGAATGCAAGAATGAACCAGGGGCTATGATCTTCCAGTGCGTAGAAGATCAGCATGGCCGTGACAGCGAGCAAACCAAAGAGCGTGAGATGATCCACGATCGCCTCGGAGACTAAGCCGCTCGTTTCTGGGACGCCTCGAGCGCTTCGAGTAGCTCAACCACGTCCCTCATTTCCTAAAGGCGATCGTTTCGTGAACAATAACGCGGCTCGCCAGCTTCGCCTGCCTTGAAAACGTCGCCAGGGCGGGATATTTCCGTCGGATGTAAGGGTTTGCGATGAAAGCTACCCACCGTCCCATAATCGCGATTGCCGAGGCTGGACGCCATCGCTTCTGGCGTTGGCCTTTGGCTTTCGCCTTGGCGTTGGCTGTTGCGGTTTCGCTGTTTCATGATCTTTCTGCGCTCGCCAGTGGAGGCGGCTCAGATCCGATACTGGTGGCGGCCGCATCCTCCACGACCACGCCTGTTCAAGCGCCCGATTCGCAGACTCCCGGTCATGGCTGTTGCCTCTGCCATATCACGGCTCAGTCCACAGTCAGTCTTGTGGTCACTCCGCTTGTTTTCGGCGATTCCCTTTCTCCGCCCCGTAACGCCACGCCGATTCGCTCGTGGGCGGGCTTGCCTCCCTTCCGACCGCCCCGCGTCTAAGCGGCGCGCTTGAAGCGCATCGAACGGCGGCCGCGTCGCTCTCCCATCGCGGCGGCCTGTTCATCTCTTCCTTGAGTGGTCTGAGCGAAGCGATACGGCTCGAAGCAAGCCGGTCGCGGGACGGCATTCATGATCAAGGTCTGGCTGGTAATAGCCGGGATCGCATGCGGCGTAGCGCTGACGAGTCTTGCGCCCGCTCTCATTGACGGCGTGCGATCACAACTCGCCGGGCTTCCGGGGATCGCCTGGCTCATGGGGGAAGCGATCCAGCTTAGCGCAGCGCGGGATGCAGAGCGGCACGATCACTACCACGATGAAGGCGTCATCAAACTCAGCGAGCGACAGATCGCAGCCGCTGGGATCGAGGTGGACCAGGCGAAGGCGGGCATCCTGAGCCGCCGCCGCTTCGTCCCCGGTCAAGTCACACCGAGCAGCGATCGCATCGCCCGCGTTGCGGTGCGATTGCTCGGCACCGTCGTCGAGTTGCGCAAGCGGCTCGGTGATCCAGTTGAGAAAAATGAAGTCGTGGCGATCATCGAAAGCCGCGAAGTGGCCGATGCCAAAAGCGAGTATTTAGCCACGCGGCTGACCGACGAGCTCCAGCAGACGCTGTTCGCCCGCGCGACGTCGCTTTGGCAAGGCAAGGTGGTGACCGAGAACGACTACCTGCGCGCGCGCACCACTGCGCAGGACGCCCGCGTCAAGTTCGATTCAGCTCGGCAGAAACTGTTCACGCTCGGCTTGAGCGAAGAGCAGATCGCGGCGTTGCCGAACCAGCCTGCCGCTTCGCTGCGACTCCAAGAAGTGCGTTCGCCGATCGCCGGCAGGGTCGCCGAGCGCCGCGTCGACCTGGGCGCGCTGGTCGGGCGGGAAGGCCAGGAAAGCGAGCTATACGTCGTCGTCGACCTCTCGGAATTGTGGGTCGATCTCGCAGTGCCGCTTGCCGATTTGCCCGCGATCCGGGAAGGACACCAGATCACCATTGTTCTCGGCGCAACCGGCGAGCGCGTGCCGGCGCGGGTCATCTTCGTAAGCCCGCTCCTCGACCGCGATACCCGCACGGCCCGCGTCGTGGCGTCTTTCGCCAACCCTGATCAGCTGTTTCGGCCTGGAACCTTCGTGACCGCGGAGATCCCCCTTTCCAAGGACGATGCCGAAGTCGTCGTTCCGAAAACCGCGCTGCAGACGATTAAGGGCGAGCGCGTGGTGTTCGTGCGCAACGAGCACGGCTTCGAAGTACGCAACGTTGTGCTCGGCCGCGAAGACGACCGCGCCGCCGAAATCGTCTTCGGTCTATCTGCCGGAGAACCTATCGCCGTCGGTAATACCTTCACGCTTAAGGCCGAGCTGGGCAAGGCCGAAGCCGAGCACCAGCACTAAGCGCCATGATCAGCAGCATCATCGACTTTTCAGTTCGGCGACGGTGGCTCATCGTGCTGGCCTGTCTCGCCGTATCCATGCTGGGCGCATGGTCGGTGGCGCGCGTCCCGATCGACGCGGTTCCGGACATCACCAACAACCAGGTCCAGATCAACACCGTCGCACCAGCGCTGTCGCCTCTCGAGATCGAAAAACAGGTCACCTTCCGGATCGAAACGGCGCTCGCCGGCACGCCGGGTCTCGAATACACCCGCTCGCTCTCGCGCAACGGCTTCTCGCAAGTGACCGCCGTGTTCAGCGACAGAACCAACATCTACTTCGCACGCCAGCAGATCAACGAGCGGCTTCTGGAGGTGCGGCCGAGCCTTCCGCCCGGTGCCGAGCCGAGGCTCGGGCCGGTCGCCACCGGGCTTGGCGAAATTTACATGTGGACGGTCGCCTACCGGCCCGCAAAAGACCGCATGGCGCAAGATGGAGAGCCTGGCTGGCAAAGCGACGGCTCGTATCTCACCCCGGAGGGGCAGCGCCTCACCAGCGAGCTCGAGCGCGCCGCCTACTTGCGCACCGTGCAGGACTGGATCATCCGGCCGCAGCTCAAAGGCGTGCCGGGCGTCGCGGGAGTCGATGCGATCGGCGGCTACGTCAAGCAATACCACGTCCAGCCCGACCCGTCGAAGCTCATCGCCCTAGGGCTTTCGTTCGCGGATATCGCCCGCGCGATCGAGGCCAATAATCTCAGTCGCGGCGCCACGACCATCGAACAGAACGGCGAAGGCTACGTGGTGCGCGCCACGGGCCGAGTCGAGTCCATTGCCGATATCGCCGACATCCCTATCTCGACGCGCGCAAGCGTGCCCGTGCGCATCAAGGACATTGCGGAGGTCAAAATCGGGGCACAGACGCGCACCGGCAGCGCGAGCGAGGACGGCAAAGAAGTCGTCGTTGGAACAGCCCTGATGCTGATCGGGGCGAATAGCCGGACGGTGGCCGCGGCGGTGGAGGCCAGGATCGACGATGTCCGACGAACGCTGCCGCCGGACATCGTGCTCAAGACCGTCCTCAACCGGACCCAGCTCGTCGATGCCACGATCGCCACCGTGGCGACCAATCTGTCCGAGGGCGCGCTGTTGGTGATCGCCGTGCTCTTTGTGCTGTTGGGAAATTTCCGCGCGGCCATCATAACGGCACTGGTGATCCCGGTGACCATGCTGGCGACCGCATTCGGCATGTGGCAGGGGCGGATTAGCGCCAATCTCATGAGCCTCGGCGCGCTCGACTTCGGGCTCATCGTCGACGGTGCGGTGATCATTACGGAAAACAGCCTGCGGTGGCTCGGTGCACGCCAGCACGCCGAAGGCCGGCAACTCACTCCGCGCGAGCGGCTGGAAACAGTGCGCGCGGCAACCATCGAAGTCATTCAGCCCAGCGTTTACGGCCAGCTGATCATCCTGCTGGTCTATGTGCCGCTGCTTAGCTTCAGCGGTGTCGAAGGCAAGATGTTCGAGCCGATGGCGCTCACGGTCATCATTGCGCTGGCCGCTGCTTTCGTTCTTTCCATCACAATGGTCCCGGCGCTGATCGCCATCGCAATCACCGCCCGAGTGCGCGACAGCGAGAACGCAGCGATCCGAGGATTGAAGCGGTTGTACGCGCCGCTGCTTGCTCGGGCCGTCACTTCGCCCTTTCCGGTGATCGCGGGCGCGCTGGTTCTGTTCGCCATGGCGCTGTTGCTCTTCAACCGACTCGGCCAGGAGTTCATTCCAACCCTCGATGAGAAGAATATCTCCATGCATGCGGTACGCATCCCGAGCACCGCGCTCACCCAAGCGCAGTCGATGCAGTTTGCGGTGGAGAAAGCCGTCAGCCGCCTTCCGCAGGTGGCTTTTGTCTACTCGAAGACCGGTACTGCCGAAATCGCGGCCGATCCAATGCCGCCCAACATGTCGGACACGTTCATCATCCTCAAGCCCGTGGCGGATTGGCCGGACCCGCACCTGCCGAAGGCAGCGCTGATTGCCGAGATCGCGCGCGCGGTCAACGAGTTGCCCGGCAATACGTATGAGTTTACCCAGCCGATCCAGATGCGCTTCAACGAGCTACTTGCAGGCGTGCGCGGCGATGTCGCGGTAAAGGTCTTCGGCGACGAATTCGAACCGCTTTTGCGCGCTGCCAACCAGATCGCCGGCATCCTGCGGGGGATTGCAGGCGCCTCCGATGTCAGAGTCGAGCAGGTGGCCGGACTACCGGTGCTGGAGATCGCCACCGACAAGGCGGAAATTGCCCGCCGCGGCCTGAGCCTTTCGACGGTCCAGGAGGTGATCGGCACCGCCATCGGCGGCCGCGAAGCCGGCGCGGTTTTCGAAGGCGACCGGTATTTTGAAATCGTGGTGCGGCTGACTGATCAACTGCGCGGCGATATCGAAGCGTTGAAGAACCTTCCGGTGCCGCTTCCACCGAACGCGGCAGGGCAGGTTGGGAGCAGCATTCCGCTCGGTCAGATCGCACGCTTTCGGATCATGGAGGGGCCCAACCAAATTAGCCGCGAGAACGGCAAGCGCCGGGTCGTGGTGACGGCGAATGTTCGCGGACGTGACATCGCGTCGGTGGTGGCGGACGGACAGAGCCGCATCAAAGAGCGTGTAAGTCTCCCGCCAGGCTATTGGCTCGCTTGGGGTGGACAGTTTGAAAACCTCATGGCTGCACGCCAACGTCTGATGATCGTGGTGCCGGGCTGCTTTGCACTCATATTCCTGTTGCTCGTCGGGGCGCTCGGGTCGGGCCGCGATGCTCTATTGGTATTCAGCGCCGTGCCGCTTGCGCTGACGGGTGGAGCGGTCGCGCTGTGGCTCCGCGGAATGCCGTTTTCGGTTTCGGCTGCCGTGGGATTCATCGCGCTGTCCGGCGTCGCGGTTCTCAACGGCCTCGTGATGCTCAGCTTCATCAAGTATTTGATGGAGCAAGGACGGAGCAAACGCGAGGCCATCATCGAAGGTGCGCTCACCCGTCTGCGTCCGATCATTATGACCGCGCTGGTAGCGTCGCTCGGGTTTGTGCCGATGGCGCTCGCCACAGGCACTGGCGCGGAGGTGCAAAAGCCGATCGCGACCGTGGTGATCGGCGGCTTGATCAGCGCGACTCTGCTCACGCTATTCGTCTTGCCCGCGCTGTACATGCGCTTTGGGCGTGCCGAGACGCTCGCGGGCGAACAGATCCGGAGAGATGAGCTTCAGCCCGCAGAGTGAGGAGGGGCAGGACATCCGAAACCTGCTGTCTGGGCCGTACGGGGAGAACAATGATGGCAAAAATTGCCTTTGCTGTTCTCGTCGCGCTAGCGCTACCTGGCGCAGCGACGGCGCAACACGGCCATGGCGATCACAAGGGCCCGAGCGGCGGTCAGATGGTCCACGTTGCTGGCGTCGAAGCGGAATTGGTGAACCGTTGCCCTGGTCGCTAGTCACGGTCACGTCGCCCCCCGAGGCTGTGATCAGGCGCTGGCCGTCCTTTTCACGACCCATATTTGATCGAGCAGCCGTAGGCACGCGAGGCGGTAACGGAAACCGGCTTGCCCTGCGAGATCTCGCTCAGCGCCTGATCGACAAAATTCCTCGCGCCCTTCAGATCCTGAAGCCGCGCCGTGGGCTGGTCGTCGATTCCGCCCTTGTAGACGAGCGCTCCTTCCCCGCTGATCACGTACATATGCGGGGTGGTGCGCGCGCCGTACGCGTGCCCGACTTTGCCCGTGGGATCGAACAGCACCGCGGTGGGCGCCGCGCCCCGATCGGCCGTGAGCTTGTTCGCCTGCTGCGGCGAGACATAGCCCGGCTGGCCGGGCGCCGACGAGATCACCGACAGCCACACCACACCTTGCTCCGTCCATTTCTTCTGCAGCGCCTGCATGTTGTTGCCGCGATAATGTTTGCCCACATACGGGCATTCGTGGCTGGTCCATTCGAGCACCACGGTCTTGCCCTTGAAGTCGGCAAGGGAGAGGTTGCGGCCGTTCGAGTCGGTCAGCGTGAAGGCGGGCGCTGCAGCTCCGATGAGCGCCTGGGCGGTTGCGAACTGCATGCCCGCGCCCAGGGTGATGATTGTCATCGCGCAATAAAGACCGATGGCCAACATCCGGCGTCGCTCGATGATGCTCATGGAAGGACACTCTTAGCTTTGCGGATCATAGTTCCTGCGGCAGTCTGCCGAGGCGTGTCAAACGCTGTACGGCCTACCTTCGCATCCGATCGTCGGTGCCTTGCGCAACGGGTCAGCCGCAACCAGCGCTCTATTCGATCACCTCGTCGGCGCTGGCGAGGAGCGTCGGCGGGACGGCGAGGCCGAGTATCCTGGCGGTCTCCGCGTTGATCACCAGCTCGAACTTGCTCGACTGCACGACGGGCAGATCCGCAGGCTTTGCACCTTTGAGGATGCGGCCGGTGTAGACACCCGCCTGACGAAACCCGTCCGCGATGTTGGCTCCATAGCTCATCAACCCCCCGGCTTCGGCAATTTCCCGCGCCTGGGATGCCAGCGGAATCCCATGACGCGCCGAGAGCGTGGCCAGCTGCACGCGGCGGCTGGTGAAAAACGGATCGCTGCCAAGGAAAAGGGCTTCAGACTGCTCGCGCACCATGACAGCGAAGGCGGCATGGATTTCCTGGCTCGTCGTGATCTTGAGAACCTGGATTTTCAGGCCAATGGCGCGCGCAGCCGGTTCGAGGTCCCGTAACGTGGTCTCCATGGCGGTTGGGTCGGCCGGGTTAACGAGCACGGACACGCGAGCGGCGGCGGGGACAAGCTCATGCAGAAGCTCCAGCCGCTTCGCCGTCAATTCACCGCTGACAACGTTGATGCCCGTCGCGTTGCCGCCCGGCCTTGGGATGCTGGCGACGAGTCCAAGGTGGACCGGATCTTCGGTGAGGATGAAGACAATGGGGATCGTCGTGGTTGCCGCTTTGGCCGCGAACGCCGCAGCGTTACCGCCCGTGACGATGACCGAAACCTGTCTGCGGACCAATTCGACCGCCAGCGCGGGCAATTTGTCGTATTCGCCTTCGGCCCAGCGATATTCGATCGCAACGTTCTCTCCCACGACATAGCCGGCCTCCTTCAGGCCCTGCTGAAGTGCGCGAGAACGGCCCAAAGTTGGAGATGCAGCGCCGAGATACCCGATCACCGGCATCGCCGGCTGCTGCGCGCGCGCCGCGAGCGGCCACGCCGCCGCGCCGCCCCCGAGAGCCAAGATGAACTCGCGCCGCCTCATCGTCCGACTCCCCCGCCGTCGGTCAGCCGTGCGTCAGCCTGTATTTGAGCAGGCGCTATGTCCTTGGGCCAGTCCTGAATCGTTCTGAATCGAGCCCCTACGGCGCGCCAAGTCTGCTGCACTGCGAGATTTCATTCTGGGTTATGTCGCAGTTGGATCAAAAGCGGCGTTGGCAGCGGGCCCGAAACAGCGGCGCATGTCCGGTTCTGCTCCGCTTGCTGACGTGATGATGCGCGACCGCGGAACGAGACGAAGTGCCATTGGCGGAATCCCGCACCTCGTCGGCGCCGGACAGCAGTGATTGCGGCACCGTGATCCCCGCCTCACTCCGGTCTGATCTTCGCGAACTTGATCACCTTCGCCCACCGCTCGGTCTCCTCAACGATGAGCTTGCGGAATTCCGCAGGTGACATCATCAGAACCGGGCTGCCCAGGTTCTCGAGCCGCCCCTTGATCTTCGGATCAGCGAGGGCGGCGTTGACCTCGCGGTTGAGCAGATCGACGATTTCCCTAGGGGTGTGGGCAGGCGCGCCAATTCCAGACCAGCCGCCCCCCACATAGCCGGGCACCGACTCACCAATCGTCGGGATATCCGGCAGAACCGGCGAGCGCGTCGC
>JBJMTU010000302.1:0-14346 GCA_045811545.1 Xanthobacteraceae bacterium
ACGACCTTGAGATCCTCGCGATAGGACTCGACCGCCTTGCGGATCGCCTTGCCCAGCATGTAGCAGCGGTGACCGGTCGGCGGCGGATACATGACCACGTTGACCGCGAGCGGGATGACCCGACACGGCCATTCCTTCGGCGTGCCGAAGAGGAGATTCATCGGCACGGTGAGGCCGTGATCCACCTCCATCTTGTTGACGACGGTGAGATCGAATTCGTCGAGAATGACGGATTGCGCGATATGCGCGGCGAGCCCGGGATCGCCCTTGAGCACCGGCACCGGCCGCGGCCCCCAACCCTCGTCGGCTGGAGGAAATTCCGCCGCGCAACCGAGCGCAAAGGTCGGGATGATGTCCACCGAGAAGGCGGAGGCATGGTCGTTGTAGACCACGATGGCGACGTCCGGTTTGGTCTTCGCCATCCATTGCTTGGATTTCTCGAATCCCGAGAACACCCGCTTCCAATAGGGCTCCTCGGTCTTACCGTTGTCGAGCGCCGCGCCGATGGCCGGCACATGCGACGAGCCTACACCTGCGATGATCGTTGCCACGGCTCACTTCCGCTTTGCTGAAGGTTTGGATTTGGACTTGGATTTGGATTTCGATTTGGCGGACTTGTCCTTGCCCGACTTGCTGCGATTGCCCTCCACCGAGCGCCCGCCGGCGAGCATCATCGCGGCATAGTCCTGCTGCGAGGAGCCGGTCATGACTGCGGCGAGATGCTGGAACGAATGGCCGTCGGTGGCGCCGAGCTTGGCGGTAAAATAGATGTTGCCGCCGAGTTCCAGCATCCGATTGTAATCGCGCTTGAGAATGGCGTCGCTCTGCTCTGGCGTGAGTTTGAACTTCTTGAGGTACTCCGCCTCGTTCGCCTTGAACGCCTTGCGGTTCTCCTCCTTCATCAGCGACATGCAGAACATGTTGATGCCATAACCCTCGCGCGAGCGCTCGGCATCGAACACGAACGTGCCGGGGATGTCGTCATAGTCATGCGGCGCGCGCGCCATTGGCGTCCTCCATTCCCCGCCCGGGTCCCCCCAACCAGACGTCCGACCCTTCCCCTGAATTCGGCTCACATAATATAAGCTCGATGCGCCTTCGCAACGTAGGCCGCCTTCACCTGAAACGATTCTAAGTCCAGTAAAGCCGCATGGGGTTGTCGACCAACAGCGCCTTTTGCGCCGCGGCGCCTGGCGCGATGCGCGGGATGAAGTCGACCAGCACCCCGTCGTCCGGGGCCTCTTTCTTCATGTTGGGGTGCGGCCAGTCGGTGCCCCAAATCACGCGGTCGGGGAATTTGTCGATCAGGCTTTTGGCGAACGGCACCACGTCCTCGTAGGGCGGCCCGGCAACCGTCATGCGTTCCGGGCAGGTGGTTTTGACCCAGAAATTCTCCTGCCGTTCCATCAGGCGATGAAAGCGTTGGTTCTCCGGATGATCGACGCCTTTTTTCACATCGGGCGTGCCCATGTGATCGACGACCACCGTCGTCGGCAATGACGTGAAGAACGCTTCAAGCTCCGGCAAATCCGCCATTTCGAAATAGACGACGATGTGCCAGCCGAGCGGCGCAACCCGCGCCGCGATGCGCTCGAGCACCTCGCGCGGGGTGAAATCGACGAGACGCCGGACAAAGTTGAAGCGCACCCCGCGCACGCCGGCGCGGTCCATCGTCTTGAGCTCGGCGTCGGTGATCTCCTCCCCGACAAACGCCACGCCCTTGGCCTTGTCGTTGGAGCTTTCGAGCGCATCGATCATCGCGCGATTGTCTTTACTATGGCACGATGCCTGCACGATCACGTTCTTGTCGAAACCGAGAAAGTCGCGCAGCGCAAACAGTTTCTCCTTGGGCGCGTCGCAAGGGGTATATTTTCGCTCGGGCGCGTAGGGAAACTTGCTCTCCGGTCCGAATACATGGCAGTGCGCATCGATCGCGCTCGTCGGTGGGACGTAGCTCGGCTTCGACGGGTTGGGATGGAAGGGAATGTAGCCTGAACTCATCGCCACCGGGCGTTTCCTTCCCTGGTGTTAGACGCGTTCCAGCGCGAGGGAGACGCCCTGTCCGACGCCGACACACATGGTGGCCAGCGCACGCTTGCCGCCGCGCCGGTGCAAACCATGGACCGCGGTCAAAGCAAGGCGCGCCCCCGACATCCCGAGCGGATGCCCAAGCGCGATCGCGCCGCCGTGCGGATTGACGTGCTCGGCGTCGTCGGCAATTCCGAGCTGGCGCAGGCAAGCGAGCCCCTGCGACGCGAACGCCTCGTTGATCTCGATGAGATCGAAATCGCCGATCTTGAGGCCGAGCCGCGCCATCAGCTTGCGCGTCGAGGGCACGGGCCCAATTCCCATCACCCGCGGCGCCACCGCCGCTGACGCCATGCCGAGCACGCGCGCGCGGGGCGTAAGCCCGTGACGCCTGGCCGCTTGTTCCGACGCGAGGATGACGGCCGCCGCCCCGTCGTTGACCCCGGAGGCGTTGCCGGCGGTGATCGTGCCCCCCTCGCGGACGATCGGCTTGAGTTTGGAAAGCCCCTCGAGCGTTGTGCCCGGCCGGGGGTGCTCGTCCTGCTCGACCATGGCGATGCCGCCCTTGCCGGCAACCACGACCGAGACGATCTCCTCGGCAAAGTAGCCCGCCACCATCGCCTTGGCGGCACGCTGCTGCGAGCGCAGCGCGAAGGCGTCCTGGTCCGCGCGCGAAACCTGGTACTCCTCAGCCACGTTCTCGCCGGTCTCGGCCATGGAATCGATGCCGTATTGCGCCTCGAGCAGCGGATTGACGAACCGCCAGCCGAGCGTGGTGTCGTAGATTTCGGCGCCGCGCTGGAACGCCTCCTGCGCCTTGCCCATAACCAGCGGCGCGCGCGTCATCGATTCGGCGCCACTGGCAATGGCAAACTCTGCCTCACCGCAGCGGATGGCACGTGCGGCATCGCCGATGGCGTTGAGGCCAGATGCGCACAGCCGATTGACGGTCACGCCGGGCACGCTATCGGGCAGACCTGCCAGCAGCAGCGCCATGCGCGCGACGTTGCGGTTGTCCTCACCGGCTTGATTGGCGCAGCCGAGCACGACCTCATCGAGCGCCGACCAGTCGACCTTGGGATATCGCTTGACGAGCGCCCTGATCGGGACGGCGGCAAGATCATCGGTGCGCACCCTGGCAAGGGCGCCGCCATAGCGGCCGATCGGCGTGCGCACGCCATCGCAGAGAAAAACGTCGCGCGTGTCGGGCATGTCCAAACTCGCTAGTGTCCCGATTCCGAAGTTCGCAAGCCCTCGCCGCACACTCTCGTGCGAACTTCGGAATCAAAGGGACACTAGCAAACTTATGACTCTAGTGCGGTTTTTGGATTTGAAGTTCCTATGCGAAGCTCGCTGCAAATCCTAGGAACTTCAAACCCACCACACTAGTATCGTCCTCGCAAGTGCGCTGCGCGAAGTCAACAGATGGGCGCAGCGGCGCCAGATATCGAGCGTTGATCATGATCTCGCAGGCACCGATCTTCACGATTCACGCCGAGCTCGCCGACATCCGGCATTTCGGGCAAACACCCTATGGGGAGCGGCGGGTGATCGACATCCTCGGTGGCCGAGTCGGGGGTCCGCGGCTCAACGGAAAGATTTTGCCCGGCGCGGATTGGCAAATCGTGCGGCCGGACGGCGTCGCCGACCTCAAGGCGCGCTATGGCATCGAGACCGATGACGGCGCACGCGTTCTCGTGCACAGCGATGGCCTGCGCCACGGTCCGCCCGATGTCATTGCCGCGCTCGCGCGCGGCGAGACGGTGGAGCCGTCGCGCTACTATTTTCGCACCGTGATGCGCTTCGAGAGCGCCGCCCCCGCGCTGGCCTGGCTCAACCGAATCCTGGCGCTCGGAACCGGGGCGCGCGAGCGGCGTGCGGTCCATCTCGATGTCTACGAAGTCGTGTGAGCGCTTGACCGGTTTTCGGAGAAATGTCACCGAACGCAGAATTAGAGCTGCGAGGATCGCGGTGAGCAAGTCCGCCGGCGGCTTCGACGTTGAACTGCCGCGGTCGCTCAGGGCCGAGCGCCGCGGCGAGATCGCCGTTCTTTTCCTGGCGCGCCTGGAAAAGCGCAACGCCATCGACGATCCGACCGTGTTCGGCATCGAGGCATTCTTTGCCGCCCTGCCGGACCCCATCAAGGCGGTCGTGCTCGCCGGCGAAGGCGAGCATTTCTGCGCGGGCCTCGATCTCGGCGAGCTCACCTCCCGCGACATCGCCCAGGGCATCGCCCATTCCCGTAGCTGGCACCGCGCCTTCGAGCGCATCGAGTTCGGCAAGGTGCCGGTCGTCGCGGTGCTGCACGGTGCCGTGGTCGGTGGCGGGCTCGAAATCGCGGCTGCGTGCCATGTGCGCGTGGCCGAAACGTCCGCCTATTACGCGCTGCCGGAAGGCAGCCGCGGCATTTTCGTCGGCGGCGGCGGAGCGGTGCGCCTGCCGCGCCTCATCGGCACCGCGCGCATGATGGACATGATGCTGACCGGCCGCATCTACGACGCCGAGGAGGGTCAGGCGATCGGCATCTCGCATTATCTCGTTCCCGCCGGCGCCGGCCTCGCCAAAGGCGTCGAGCTCGCCAAGCATATTGCCGGCAATGCACCCATGACCAATTTCGCCGTTACTCACGTATTGCCTCGGATCGCCGACTCCGATCCCGCCGCTGGCTATCTCACCGAAGCGCTGATCGCGGCGATCGCGCAGGGAGACGAGGAGGCGAAAGCGCGCCTCAAAGCCTTTCTCGAGAAGCGCGCCCCGAAGACCGTCCGCAGCTGACGAGCTATGGCGACACAGGTCAAAGCGCGTCGATCCGAAACCGCCGCTGCAGCGGTGGTGCGCCTCGGCCCGCGCGACGTGGTGAGCGAGCGCAGAAGCCACGGGACGATGCTCCTGAGGTCCCCGCACCCGCTTGCGCCCTACCCCGCCAAGCTGACCGAGCGGCTCGAATATTGGGCGGCAACCGCTCCCGCGCGCACCTTTCTCGCGCAGCGCACGCCTTCCGGCTGGCGCCAGCTTGGCTACGGCGAAACGCTCGATTGCGTCCGACGCATCGGCGCGGCGCTGTTGCGACGCGACCTCTCTGCCGAGCGGCCACTCGTCATCCTCTCCGGCAATGACATCGAGCATGCGCTCCTCGGCCTTGCCGCCATGTATGTCGGCAATCCCTACGCGCCGATCTCGCCGGCCTACGCGCTGATGTCGAACGATTTTGGCAAGCTCGGATCCATCATCGATTTGCTCACGCCGGGCCTCGTCTTCACCGCCGACGGGCAAGCCTACGCTCGCGCGATCGACGCGGTGGTGCCCTCGGGTGTCGAGGTCGTCGTCACCCGTAATCCGATTGCGGGGCGGGCGACGACCTGGTTCGAAACGTTGCTCGCCCTGAAAGCAACAGGCGAAGCCGAGACGGCTCACGCCTCGGTTGGTTGCGACACGATTGCCAAGTTCCTGTTCACCTCGGGTTCGACCGGCACACCCAAGGCGGTGATCAACACGCAGCGCATGTGGTGCTCAAACCAGGCGATGATCCTCTCCCAGCTCGCCTTCTTTGCCGAGGAGCCACCGGTCATCGTCGACTGGGCGCCTTGGCACCACACCGCCGGCGGCAACCACAATTTCGGTTTTGTGCTCTACAACGGCGGCACACCTCCACATCGACGAGGGCAAGCCGGTTGCGGGTGCGATCGAGACCACGGTCAAGAATCTGCGCGAGATCGCGACCAATTGGTACTTCACGGTTCCCAAGGGCTACGAGGCGCTGCTGCCCTATTTGCGCGCAGACGCGGAGCTGCGAAAAACGTTCTTCAGTAACCTCAAAGTGCTGTGGTTCGCGGGCGCCGCCCTGTCGCAATCACTTTTCGACGAAATGCAGGAGCTTGCGCTTGCGACCCGCGGGGAGCGCATCATGTTTCTTACCGGCCTGGGTGCAACCGAAACCGCGCCCATGGCGATCGCGCGGATGTGGCAAAGCAAGGATTCAACCAATATGGGAGTGCCGGTACCCGGGGTCGAGCTCAAACTCGTTCCGAGCCACGGCAAGCTTGAGGCGCGCGTGCGCGGGCCGAATGTCACGCCGGGCTATTGGCGCCAAGGCGAGCTGACCGCGGGGGCCTTCGATGAAGAAGGCTTCTACAAGCTGGGCGACGCGCTCAAATTCGCGGACCCTAGCGATCCGCGCGCTGGCCTGTTGTTCGATGGCCGCGTCGCCGAGGATTTCAAGCTCGCGACCGGCACCTGGGTCAATGTCGGTCCACTGCGCGCCCGTCTCTTGCAAGCGATCGAGCCTTATGCGCGCGATGTCGTCATCACCGGAGCCGATCGCAACGAGATCGGCGCGCTGGTCTTTCCGAACGTCGAAGCCTGCCGAGGGCTCGCCCCTGGTCGCACGGCCGACGTGAGCAGCGATGCGCGCGTGCGCGAGGAACTGCGCGCGCGGCTTGCTGCATTCGCAAGCACCAGCACGGGCAGCTCGAACCGGGTCTGCCGCGCCATCCTGCTTGCCGAAGCGCCCTCGCTCGATGCCGGTGAAATGACCGACAAGGGCTCCATCAACCAGCGCGCGGTGCTCGAGAGGCGCGCCGCCATGGTTGACGAACTCTATAGGCAACCGCTATCGCCACGCGTAATTGCGATCGAGGAGCTGGCGTGATGGCGGGCAAGACGGCAGGTCTCACTGCGAGCTGGAGCGACGTGTGGCTGCTCGAGGGCGTGCGCACGCCGTTCGCCGACTACAACGGCGCACTGGCGCAGGTCTCGCCGACCGATCTCGGCATCAAGGTTGCGCGCGAGGCGTTCGCGCGCTCGGGCGTGTCGCCGCAGGACGTCGGCGCCGTGATCACCGGCTCGATGGCGCAGGCGAGCTTCGATACCTACTGCCTGCCGCGCCATATAGGGCTCTATTCCGGCGTGCCCATCGAGGTCCCCGCGCACATGGTGCAGCGGGTATGCGGCACGGGCATCGAAGTGTTGATGCAGGCGGCCGACGTCGTCACGCATAAAGCAATCGGGCTCACGCTGTGCGTCGGCGCCGAATCCATGAGCCGCAACCCGATCGCCTCCTATACCATGCGCGGGTTCCGCATGGGCTCGGTCGACTTCAAGGATTTTCTGTGGGAAGCGCTGCGCGATCCGGCCGCCAACGTCACCATGGGCGATACGGCGGAGAATCTCGCGCGCAGCTACCAGATCACGCGGCCCGAGGTCGACGCCTACGCCGCGCGCAGCTTCGAGCGCGCGCTCTTGGCGCAGAAATCGGGCTTCCTCGCCGGGGAGATCGCACCGGTCAAGAGCGAGACGTTCGAGCGCGAGGGCTTTCAGCCGCGCGCGCTGAAGCTTAACGGCGTGGACGAGCTTGCCGCCGATACCCATGTGCGCCCCTCCCCCGTCGAGACGCTCGCCGCCATCCGTCCCTCATTCGGCGGGGTACAAACTGGCGGCAATTCCTCGGCGATCGTCGACGGCGCGGCGGCGGCGCTGGTTGCCTCCTCCGATTACGCGAGGGGGAGGGCCGCGCTCGCGCGCATTATTGCCGGTGCGACCGTCGGCGTGCAACCGGACATCATGGGGATCGGTCCGGTCCCCGCCATCAAGGCCGCGCTCGAGCGCGCAGGGCTCAAGCTTTCGGACATCGATCGCTTCGAGATCAATGAAGCCTTCGGCGCGCAGGTCATGGCGTGCGCGCGCGAGCTCGGCATCGACGAGGCCAAGCTCAACGTCAACGGCGGCGCCATCGCCATCGGTCATCCGTTGGGCGCCACCGGCGTGCGGCTCGCGCTCACGCTCGCGCGCGAGCTCAAGCGCGCGCACCTGCACTACGGCATCGCCTCGGCCTGCATCGGCGGCGGGCAAGGCATCGCGCTGCTCATCGAGAATCCCGAGGTTTCCTCCACCCGAAAGCACTGACCTTATGGACATCCAGGGACACGCCGCGGTGGTCACCGGCGGCGCCTCCGGCCTCGGCGCCGCAACAGCGAGCGAGCTTGCCCGCGCCGGCGCCCAGGTCACCGTGATCGACGTCAATCTCGACGCCGCTCGCGCGCTCGCACAGACGGTCGGCGGCCACGCGCTCCGGTGCGACGTCACCGATTCCGAGCAATCGATTACCGCGCTAAAAGAGGCGCGCGAGCGGTTCGGCGCCGCGCGCCTCCTGATCAATTGCGCCGGCGTTGGGCCGCCCAGGCGCATTGTCGGCCGCGACGGGCCGATGCCGCTCGCCGAGTTCGAGCGCGTCATCAAGATCAATCTTATCGGCACCTTCAACATGATGCGGCTCATTGCCGCGGACATGCAGAGTCTGAGCCCGCTCGCCGACGGCGAGCGCGGGGTCATCATCATGACGGCCTCGGTCGCCGCCTTCGAAGGACAGATCGGTCAGGCCGCCTATTCCGCCTCCAAGGGCGGCGTCGCCGCGTTGACGCTGCCGGCGGCGCGGGAGTTCGCGCAATTCGGCATTCGCGTCAACACGATCGCGCCGGGCATTTTTCACACGCCGATGCTCATGGCACTGCCGGAAGAAGCGCAGAAGAGTCTCGCCGCCGCGGTGCCGTTTCCAAAGCTGCTCGGCCGCCCCGAGCAGTTCGCCGCGCTCGCGCGCCACATCATCGAAAATACCTATATCAACGGCGAGGTGATCCGCCTCGATGGCGCGCTGCGGCTGGCGCCGCGCTGAGGCGGAACAAGCGCATGCTCGTCAACTACCGTGTCGTGCGCATCGAATGGGGCGATTGCGACCCGGCCGGCATCATCTATTACCCTCGCTATTTCGCCTTCTTCGACGCCAGCACCTCAGCGCTCATCGAGCGCGCGCTCGGGATGAGAAAAATCGATTATCTCAAGGCCTATGATTTCACCGGGCATCCGCTGGTCAACGCGCATTCGCGCTTTCTCCTTCCCACCAGATTCGGTGACGAGGTGACGATTGAAACGGCCGTCACCGCGCTGCGCCGCTCAAGCTTCGACGTCCGACACCGGCTTTATAAGGACGGCGCGCTCGCGGCCGAAGGGTTCGAGACCCGCGTATGGGTGCAAGGCGATCCTGTCAAAGGCACGATGAAGTCGAAGCCCTTGCCGCAAGCGGTGATCGAGCGCTTGTTGCAGAAATAGATCGCGGCCTATTTGTGTCCCGGGCGCAGGCCAGCGTGGAGCGAAGCGGAATGGTGCGCTGCAGACAGCGATCTCGGGCTTACCCGATATCGGCGCGTAAACGTGCGCAAGTCGGGCAAGCCCGACTTGCATGGACCGTGACGGTCTGTAGCGGTCCCGGATCAGCGGTGCACCGCTGCGCAAGGGCTTCGCGCTGCACCGCAGCCGGGACATGCGCAGTTACGACGCCGCAAGATTCGAGCCCGCGGTGGGTCGGCGGTAGTCGGTCGTGCGCCTGTCCGGCACTCGCGAAGAAGGTAAGCGATCCATCGCCAAGGTCGCATCCTTCTCGAACGCGCTCATCGCCTCGTAATCATGCCGCGCCCAGGTCGCCACCGGGATGGGGCCGGTGAGCAACATGAAATAGTCGTACCGGGCGCGGCGGTCGTTCGCCATGATGAACTGATAGTGCAGGCGGAAGAAGTGGAAGCGCAGCCGCCGGAAAAACTGGGACGAGAGCATATCGCGGAACCGCAGCATCCAGATCCAGGGATTACAGCGTGCCCCATCCACGCGAGCGCCGATCCCTTCGACGGGATCAAAGTCCCAAAAATTCATGATGTCCGCGCGCGACTGGCACTCGATCCAGAGAACCGACGCTTCGGCGGCAAGGCGAGCGGCGATCGCGCGCAGGCGCACGGCATTGGGATGCAGCGCGGCCCCCGGCGCGATGGAGCCGAGCGTGAGCAGCACTAGCGGCGGTCCGCGGTGGCCGACATCGGGATCAAGCTCGAGCGCACGCACAACGACCGCCGGCGCTAGCGCGCCCCCGCCGCTATGGCCGACGACGATGATCTCGTCGGCGTCTTTGGCGCGGACGGCGGCGAGGACGCGTTGCGCGCACACCTCGATCGGCCGATCGAAGCATGACGGCTCGCCGCGGGCGAACGCGCACAGGTGCGGCCAGTGGCTATTGATCTGGACCACGAACCAGCGGTCCGCGAGCGGGCGCAGCAGCGCGAAGACGCCGATCGCGCAGACAATGCCGAGCGGCAACGCCGCCAGCGCGGACAAGCCATACTTCGCCGCGAGATAGGCGGCGAGCGCGCCGCCGCCGACGGACAGCAAAATCCACCAGATCAGCATCGTTTGGAAGAAGATCAGCACGAGGCCGAACTGCCACGACGTGCGCAGCACGCGTACGAGCGCGCCACTGACAAGGTAATCGATCGCCCAGACCAGCGCGCGCGGCACCTGCCGCGTCATCGGCTCGGCCATATTGGCGCGAATCATTTGCTCCTGCCGCAGGAACTCGTAGCGGGTCGACACCTGCCAGTTCGGCCCCGCCGCTTCGATGGTCCAGTGCGCAAAGTCGTCCGAGTCGAGGTCGAGCGGCCCGACCTTGGCCGCAAGCGGCCATAGCGTCAGGAAACGTTTCCACGAACGCGCGAACAGCCGGTAATAGCCGTCGGCGCCCTGCGGATCGTAGCCGCTGACATAGATGACGTGTCGGCGAGCCACCAAAGCGCGCTCGGCGCGACCGCTTGCTGCATCAGGCACGGGAAGTCCCCGCAGCCGCCGCTTCGATGATGGTCATCGCCGGATGCCCGGTCGGAATGGTGCGCGCGAGGCGAAGGCCGGCCTGCTCGAATAGTACGGCATATTCCTCGACCGTGCGCTCGCGGCCGCCACACAATAACATCACCTGCAGATCGAGCCAGCGACCGGGCCCCGGACTCTCGTCGGAGGGCAACGGGGCTTCGAGCACCAGCACGCGCGCCTGCGGCTGCATGGCGCGACGCACATTGGCGAGAATGCCAACGCAATTGCGATCCTCGTAGTCGTGCAACAGATGGCGAATGAGATAGAGGTCGCCGCCTTCGGGCGCTGGTGCCGTCAATATGTCTCCGCTCACGAAGCTCACGCCCGGCAGTGGTCCGCCTTCTCCGCGTTTGGCCGCGGCGATGGCTTCCGGCATGTCGAAGAGCGTGCCGCGCAGTTTCGGATAAGGGGCGAGCACGGCGGATAAGAGCGAGCCATTGCCGCCGCCGATATCGATGACGTGTTCGAATGGGGAGAAGTCATAAGCGGCGACGATCGCCGGAGTCTCCGGCCCGTGCACCTCGAGCATCATGCGATCAAAGCGGCGGGCTTCGTCCGGATGCTGGGCGAGCCACTCGAAGAACGGTGCGCCCTTGAGCACCTCGAAGGCGGTGCGCTCGCCGGCGAGCGCGTCGTCGAGATGCGTCCACATGTCGGCGAAATAGTCGTTGAGGAAGATCGCGGTGGTCCTGGTGTTGTTCGCCGAATGGGAACTCAAGAGCCGCCCGAGCGCCGTGAGCCTAAACCGCCCGCGTGTCGGCTCGGTCACGATCCCCAGCGTGGAGAGCGCGCGTAAGAGCCGGTAGATGCGATCGGGAACGAGCCCGCGGGCCGCGGCAATCGCGGCGTGGTCTTCCAGGCCATCCTCCATCACGTCGGCGAGACCAAGCCGCGCGAAGGTTCCAACCGCACGCGTCACCCACAGGCTGCTCAACAATTGCAGCATTTTCTTGTGCAGCAACGCCGGACTGGTCTCAGAGCTCTTATCGCCCTTGCTGTTCACGATCCGCTTCCGCCAAACGCCTCGACCCGCGGGGAGGCCCCGCATAGACCAATTCGACGAGCGGGGCTAGGCACGGCGTTTGCCGCCGCCACAATGCAGCAGGGCTCGCGCAGGATTCGGCTGGTCGGCGAGGTTTGCGACTCATTCACAATGACGCCGCGCGTTCGCTGCACGACGCTCGCCCGCGATAAGCGCGTTCACAGGGGTCTTCGACGCACTATGGCGGGGCGAGAAAAAGAGCCCGCGAACGTCACTTTACAGTGCTGGTCGCTTGGGGCTCAATGCCGCTAACCACCGCTCAGGGGCACGCATTTTGACCAGGAGGAGAGGATGCCAGCGCGTCGAAGCAAACATTCCTTTGCCGTGGCGATCTCCGCAGCCGCAGGATTGCTGATCGCAACATCCGCCGCGCTCGCGCAGGAGAAAACCTTCGAGCTCAAGCTCTCGCACTGGGTACCGCCCACGCATCCGCTGCAAAAGGCGATGGAGGAGTGGGGCGCATCGGTCGAGAAGGCGTCGAACGGGACGATCAAATCCAAGGTGTTTCCGTCGCAGCAGCTCGGAAAGGCCTTCGACCATTACGACATGGCGCGCGACGGCATCGCCGACTTCACCTACGTCAATCCCGGTTACCAGCCGGGCCGCTTCCCCATCATCGCGGCCGGCGAACTGCCGTTTCTCGTCGGTGACGCCAAGGGCGGGATCCGGGCGATCGACGCCTGGTATCGCAAATACGCGCCGACCGAGATGAAGGACGTGAAGTATTGCTTCTCTTTCATCCTCGATCCCCTCACCTTTCACTCGAGCAAGAAGAAAATTGTGGTGCCGGCCGACATCAAGGGCATGAAGGTTCGACCCTCGCAGGCGACGGTAGCGGCCTGGGTGACGCTGCTCGGCGGCACCAATGTGCAGGCCAGCGCGACCGAGGTGCGCGACGTGATGGAGAAAGGCGTGGCCGAGGCGGTGACCTTCCCCTGGGGCTCGGTGCCGCTGCTCGGCGTCGACAAGGTCACCAAATATCATATGGACGCCCCACTCCATACCGTGACCTTCCAGTGGCTGATGAGCCCGCGCACTTACGCGGCCATGTCGGCGACGCAGAAGAAGGTGATCGACGACCACTGCACCACCGAGTGGGCCGGCAAATTCGCCGACCCCTGGGCGGATTTCGAGCGCGCCGGCCTGGCCAAGGTCAAAGCCGAGCCCGGACACGAGGTCTATCCGATCACCGACGCGCAGCTCCAGGAATGGAAGAAGTCGGCGGAGCCGCTGGAGAAGCAGTGGTTCGACAACGTCCGCAAGGCCGGCGGCGATCCCGACGCCATCATGCAGGAGCTCAAGCAGTCGCTCGCTCAATATAAAGCGGCGTACTAACCCGCTTGGCTGCAAGGCGATTCTGCAGCGAGGTGTGCCTCTGCTTGCTTGTCCAAATAAGTCATGCGCGGGCAGAAGCGCGTCGAAGACGCGCGTGAGCGCGCTTATGACCGCGCATCCTTCTTCTTCGCAAGAGAGTCGTATCAAGTTTAATGGATTGCCGGGTCAAGCCCGGCAATGACGACCGGTGAGGCTATGAAACCCAAATTCGCGGACCGCTTCATCGATTCGATCGAGTTCCTGGCCGCGCTGTTTGTCGGGATCGTCGCCGTCGACGTGTTCGTCTCGGTGCTGTTGCGTTATTTTTTCGCCGTCTCGATTCCGGACAGCTATGACTTCGGCCGGCTGCTTCTGGGCGTGCTGATCTTCTGGGGCATCGGGGCGACCTCCTACCGCGGCACACACATCACGGTCGATCTCCTGTATGCCAATGTGAGCGCAAGATATCAGCGCGTGATCGACATTTTCGCGACGCTCGTCCTTTTATTCGTCGTCGCGGTGCAGACATTTACCCTCTACGACAAAGTTTGGACGACGCGCGCCGACAACGTGCTCACGTTCGATCTGCGGTTGCCGACCTGGCCGTTCTTCGCGCTGGCCTGGATCGGCGACGTGTCGGCGGTGATCCTGATTGCACTGCGCACCTATCGGCTGATCTTCCATCCCGAATTGCTGAGCCGGCCGGAGCAGATGAAGCCGGTCGAATGAGATCGATGAGTTCCGACGCCATCGCGATTGTGGGTTTCGTTGCCTTGTTCGTGCTCATGCTTCTGCGCGTGCCCGTCGGCATGGCCATGGGATTGGTCGGCGTGAGCGGATTTGCCTACATGGTCGGCGGCGCCGCCGCACTCAAGAACGTCGGCCACACCACCATGCGCACGGTGACCGACTACAACTTCGCCGTGGTGCCGCTGTTTCTGCTCATGGGGGCATTCGCCACCACGTCGGGCATGAGCCGGGAGTTGTTCCGCGGCGCGAACGCCTTCGTCGGGCATCTCAAGGGCGGGCTCGGCATCGCCACGATTGCCGCCTGCGGCGGTTTCGCCGCGATCTGCGGCTCGTCGGTCGCGACCGCAGCAACCTTCTCGAAGGTCGCCTATCCCGAGATGCGCGCCTTCGGCTATCCGCAATCGTTCGCCACCGGCGTCATCGCCGCGGGCGGAACGCTCGGCATCATGATCCCGCCGTCGACCGTGCTCGCGGTCTACGGCCTGATCACCGAGCAGGACGTCGGCAAGCTGTTCATCGCCGGGGTTTTG
>JBJMTU010000303.1:0-3282 GCA_045811545.1 Xanthobacteraceae bacterium
GAGCCCCTGCGGGAACTCGCGCTTGAGCGCGGCCATTTTCTCGTGCACTTCGCCGGCCACGGCGAGCGCGTTCGCGCCAGGCGCCTGGTAGATCGCCAGTCCCGCCGCCGGGCGACCATCAAGCGTGAAGATCTGGCCGTAGGTCTGCGCTCCGAGCTCGACCCGGCCCACGTCGCTGAGCCGCGTGATCTCGCCGGCGCGGCCGGCCTTAACGATCACCTGCGCGAATTCGGTCGGATCGCTGAGCCTGCCGAAGACGTTGAGAGTGTATTGGAACGATTGCCCGCGCGGCGCAGGCGGTGCGCCGATCTGACCCGCCGTGACTTGCGTGCTTTGCTGCTGCAGCGCCTGAATCACATCCTGCGGCACCAGCCCGCGCGCCTGCATCTTGTCCGGATCGAGCCAAATACGCATCGAATACTGGCCGGCGCCGAACACGACGACGTTGCCCACGCCCGGCAGCCGCGCGATCTCGTCCTTGAGCTTGATGGTCGCGTAATTGGCGAGGTAGAGGCTGTCGTAGCGGGAGTCGGGCGATGTCAGCGTGACGATCTGCAGGATTGCCGTCGAATTCTTCTGCACGACGACGCCTTGCGCCTGCACCGCCTGCGGCAGCGAGGACAGCGCGCTCGATACCCGGTTCTGCACCAGGACCTGTGCGATATTGAGGTCGGCGCCGATCTTGAACGTCACCGTCAGCGAGTAGCTGCCGTCGGCGCCGCTGTAGGACTGCATGTAGATCATGCCCTCGACGCCGTTTACCTGCTGCTCGATCGGCAGCGCCACGGTATCGACCACGGTGCGG
Organism: Xanthobacteraceae bacterium; assembly: GCA_045811545.1. Classification (GTDB taxonomy): domain Bacteria; phylum Pseudomonadota; class Alphaproteobacteria; order Rhizobiales; family Xanthobacteraceae; genus VAZQ01. The sequence continues at coordinate 806 of JBJMTU010000303.1, forward strand.
GCGCTTGCCCCCGGATAGCGCGTGGTGACTTGCACTGTCGGCGGGACCAGATCGGGATACTGGGCCACGGGCAGCGCAAACATGGCGACGGCGCCGATCACGACCATCAAGATGGCGAGCACGTTCGCCAGAACGGGCCGGGCGATGAAAAAATCGGAGATCATGGCCGGTGCTATTTGCCGCCCGCGGTAATGGCCGGCGTCGCGGCAACCGTCTCAAGCTGCGGATCGACCTTCTGACCAGGAATTGCGCGCAGAATCCCGGCCACGACGACGCGATCCTCCGCCTTGAGCCCGCTTTCGACCACGCGCAGGTCGCCGACTTTGGGACCGATGGCGACCTTGCGTTGCTCGACGACGTTGTTCTTGTCGAGCACCAGCAGGTAGCGTCCGCCCTGATCCGTGCCGAGCGCGGCGTCGGGCACCAGCAAGGAGTCGTGCTCATCGGCGGCGCCCACCCGCACGCGCACGAAATTGCCCGGCACCAGCACCTGCTCGCGATTGGGCAGGATCGCGCGCACCGCGAGCGTCCCCGTCGCCCGGTCGATTGTGGGGGACACGTAATCGAGCGTGCCCCGGTAGGGATATCCTTCGTCGGTCTGCAGCCCGACTTCGATCGGGTACTGCTTCAGCTCCGCCGCCGTGATACCCAGGCGCCGCATGTCCGCGCGAATATTGAGCACCTCCTGCTCGTTGATATTGAAGTTCACGTAAATGGGAGCGGTTTGGACGATGCTCGCGAGCTGGGTCGGCCCGTTGGCTCCTACTAACTCCCCCAACGACACACGACGCGCGGTGACGATGCCGTCGAAGGGCGCCTTGACCTCGGTATAGCCGAGGTTCAGCGCGGCCTGGGCGGTATCGACCTCTGCCTGCTTGAGGCGGGCTCGCGCGGAGTCGCGATTGGCCGTGGCGTTATCGAGCGCCTGCTTCGACGTGACCTGGCGGCTCGCGAGTTCGGACTGCCGTTCGAACTCCGCTTCCGCCTGCTTCAATGAGGCTTGGGCGCCGGCCTCGGCGGCCCGCGCCTGCTCGAGCTTGAGCTTGTACGGCTCGGGCTCGATGACGAACAGCGTCGCCCCCTCCTTCGCCTCGTCGCCGTCTTTGTAATTGATCTTCTCCAGGAAGCCCTGCACCCGCGCGACCAGATTGGTGGTGTTTATGGCCGAGGTATAACCGGTGGCCTCGAGGTAGCGGGTGACTTTCTGCTGCACCGGAATGGCAACGGAGACCTTCGGCGGCGGCGGCGCCACATACCGGTTCTCCTGTCCACAGCCCGAGAGCGCCGCCGCGACGGCGGCTGCCGCGGCGCAAGCGGCGAGCTGCGCGCTCGCCAGCCGATCGATCCTCATCGCGTGACCCTCAATTCCCATGGTCGAGGACGCCGGCTTATTGTCGAGGCAACCGGCTTCATTCCCGCGCCGCTCGCGTGCGCCGCGCGACTCCTCGGCGCTCGAAATTACGATCCTGTGTCTCAAAGGGGAAGCCTTGGCATCTCAAAACACAGCCGGCGCCCGAAGGCGCCGGCTGTCCCCTTCCCCCGTGTTTCCTGCGGTCAGGAGCTGGTGTTGAGCACCGTGACCGCGCGGCGATTTTGCGACCAGCATGAAATATCGTTGCACACCGCGACCGGCCGTTCCTTGCCATAGGAGATGGTGCGCATGCGTTGCGGGTTAACCCCGCGCGAAGCGAGATAGTCGCGCACCGTCTGCGCGCGGCGCGCGCCGAGCGCGATGTTGTACTCGCGCGTGCCGCGCTCGTCGGCGTGGCCTTCGATGGTGAAGGTGTATTGGTTGTAGACTTGCAGCCATTGCGCCTGCTTCTCCAGCGTGGCGATCGACTGCGACGTGAGTTCGGAAGAATCGGATTCGAAGAACACCCGATCGCCGACATTGACCACGAAATCCTGCTGGCTGCCGGGCGGCGCGCTACCTCCGGCCTGCGGATCGTTCGGCCTGTTCGCGCAAGCAGACACGGCAAGGGCCAAGGCCAGAAAGCCGGCGAGCTTTGCCGCACGGACGACGCGTACTACGACATTCGTCATTCCGCTGCCTCCATCGTTGCGTCGTGACCGCACATGCCGCAGGTCTAGCAGGTGCGTGGTTAAGCGAAGGTTCTTGTCGACCTTGATCGGGTGTTGCCCGGATCGCTCAACTGCAAGGAAAAAGCGGAAAACCCCTCCCGGTGGTTAATGCCCGGTGAATGCGGCGCCTTATGGGCCCCGTGAGTTCCATTTCGGCGGTGCGCCCCCCAGTCATGCCCCCTACTGCAACAGCGGCGACCACGCCGGATCGGACGCATAGCTCGGCGTCTTCAGCATCTGTTCGTTGCGGCCGGTCACGTCCACGGTAAAGAGCATCGGCCCGGCGTTGCCGCCGGGGTCACGGAAGAACATGATCACGCGGCCGGTCGGCGCCCAGGTCGGCCCTTCGTTGTGATAGCCCTCGGTGAGAATTCGCTCGCCCGATCCGGCCATGC